>CACAJQ010000005.1:0-83546 GCA_902532805.1 uncultured Pelagibacteraceae bacterium
AAAATTTTGAATATTAGCTCCTTTTATATCTGTATTCATATTATCTCCGATACATAAAACATTTTTACCATTTATGTTAGCAGATAAATTATAAACCGGAGGATAAGGTTTTCCAAAGTAAATTACTTTTCCACCAATTTCTTCAAATATTTTTGCAACTGATCCAGCACAAAACTCCCTAACATCTCCTCTATCAACAATTAAATCTGGATTGGTACACACAAATTTTTTATTTGAAAATTTCTTAAGTAAATCTTTATAATATTCAAGTTTTGTCTCATGATCTTCAAATAACCCTGTACAAATAAAATAATCAGCTTGATTAATATTGCTAACCTTATTTTGTTCAAATCTTTTAAATAAGTCAAAATCTCTTGGTGGTCCAATGTGATAAAATTTTGAATTTTGAAAATTTTGCATTAAATATTTTAATGAAGCTTCTCCTGAGGTGTATACATCTTCATAAAATTTTTTGAGCCCCATTTTTTTCAAAAAATCAATAACTGTAGAATTTGGTCTTGGAGCATTGGTAAGTAATACAAACTCTTTATTATTTTTTTTTAAATTTTCTAATACTTCAATAGAATCTTCAAAAATTTGTAATCCGTTATGGATCACTCCCCATATGTCGATAAAAAATAATTCGTAACTATTTATTTTAGATCTTAATCCATCTTTGTCTAAGTTTTGGGGCATACTTGAGGTATAGCTTAAAAATATGCTTTATTCTTGGGTTTTTTAGACCATAATTTTTATTCAAGATCTTGAAAATTATTAAATATGTCTCTATATGACTGCTAATTTAAAGGAGAATTCGTATGAAGTTTAAACCGTTACATGACCGTGTTTTAATAGAAGTTTTAGATAGCAGCGAAAAAACTGCTGGTGGCATAATTATTCCAGATACAGCTCAAGAAAAACCTCAAGAAGGTAAAGTTGTTGCTGTTGGCGGAGGCGCAAAAACTGAAGATGGAAAACTAATACCTATGGACGTTAAAGTAGGTGATAAAGTTTTATTCGGTAAGTGGTCAGGAACAGAAGTTAAAATTGATGGTAAAGAGTACAGCATAATGAAAGAGTCAGACATTATGGGTATTGCAACAGGTAAATAAATAATAAGGAGAGTTTAGAATGGCTAAAATAGTAAAATTTGATTCAGATGCTAGAGCATCAATGTTAAAGGGAGTTGATATACTTGCCAACACTGTAAAAGTTACTCTTGGACCAAAAGGAAGAAATGTTGTTATCGACAAATCTTATGGTGCACCAAGAACAACTAAAGATGGTGTTTCAGTTGCAAAAGAAATTGATCTTGATGATAAATTTGAGAACATGGGCGCACAAATGGTGAAAGAAGTTGCAAGCAAAACCAATGATGAAGCAGGTGATGGAACAACAACTGCAACAATTTTAGCTCAAGCAATTGTTAAAGAAGGTTGTAAGTATGTAACAGCAGGGATGAACCCGATGGATGTTAAAAGAGGGATTGATGCTGCTGTAGATCATGTAAAAAATAAATTAATTTCATCAGCTAAAAAAGTGAAAGATAGTGACGAGATTGCACAAGTTGGTACAATTTCGGCAAACGGTGATAAAGAAATAGGTGCCATGATTTCAAAAGCTATGCAGAAAGTTGGTAACGAGGGTGTTATTACTGTTGAAGAAGCAAAAGGAATTGAAACAGAACTTGATGTAGTTGAGGGAATGCAATTCGATAGAGGATATTTATCCCCTTATTTTATTACTAATGGTGATAAAATGACAACAGAGTTAGAAAATCCACTAATTCTTCTTCACGAGAAGAAATTAACAAATCTTCAACCAATGGTTCCATTGTTAGAGGCTGTTGTACAAGCGGGAAGACCATTAATGATAATTTCAGAAGATGTTGAGGGTGAAGCACTAGCAACACTTGTTGTTAATAAACTAAGAGGTGGTTTAAAAGTTGTTGCTGTTAAAGCTCCTGGTTTTGGAGATAGAAGAAAAGCTATGTTAGAAGATATAGCAATTCTTACAGGTGGACAGGTTATCTCCGAGGATTTAGGAATTAAACTTGAAAATGTTAAACTCAATGATCTTGGATCTGCAAAACGTGTGAAAGTTGATAAGGAAAATAGTACAATTGTAAGCGGAGCAGGTAAAAAATCTGATATTGAAGCAAGATGTGCTCAAATCAAAGCTCAAGTCGAAGAAACAACATCAGACTATGATAGAGAAAAACTACAAGAGAGACTAGCTAAACTAGCAGGTGGTGTAGCTGTAATCAAAGTTGGTGGTGCTACAGAAGTTGAAGTTAAAGAAAGAAAAGATAGAGTTGAAGATGCATTAAACGCAACAAGAGCAGCAGTTGAAGAAGGTATTGTTGTTGGTGGCGGATGTGCATTGCTTTATGCTTCAAAAGAACTTGATAGTCTAAAAGTAAAAGGTGATGATCAAAAAGCTGGTGTAGAAATTGTCAAAAGCGCTTTACAAGCACCTATTAGACAAATCACAACAAATGCAGGTGTTGATGGATCAGTAGTTGTTGGTAAATTATTAGAAACAAACAAGCCTAGTAATGGTTACGATGCACAATCAGAACAATATGTTGATATGTTTAAAGAAGGTATTATTGATCCAGTTAAAGTTGTAAGAACAGCACTTCAAGATGCTGCTTCTATATCTGGATTATTAGTAACAACTGAAGCAATGATTGCAGATAAACCAGATGAAAAAGACGCTGGCGCAGCTGGTATGCCTCCTGGAGGAATGGGTGGTATGGGCGGTATGGGTGGAATGGGTATGTAATACCAATTTTACTCAAGAAAAAATTCAAAAAGGGCAGTTTTTACTGCCCTTTTTTTTTGAATTGAAAAAAAATATTTTGAATATATAAGAACGCGCAAATGACAACATCAATACGTAACATCACCATAATTGCTCATGTTGACCATGGCAAGACTACTTTGATTGATAACTTAATGAAACAGAGTGGTTCTTTTAGAGAAAATGAAGTTGTTGATGAAAGACTAATGGACTCAGGCGAACTTGAAAAGGAAAGAGGTATTACAATTCTTGCCAAACCAGCTTCCATAAATTGGAAAGATTCTAGAATTAATATTATTGATACACCTGGACACAGAGATTTTGCTGCAGAAGTTGAAAGAGTTCTTAGTATGGCTGATGGTGCATTATTGTTAATAGATTCGGCCGAAGGAGTAATGCCTCAAACTAAATTTGTATTAGCTAAAGCACTTAAACAAGGCCTTAAACCAATCGTAGTTATTAATAAATTAGACAAAGCTGACCAAAGAGCCGATGAAGTATTAAATGAGACTTTTGACTTATTTGTAAGCTTAGATGCTAACGAAGAGCAATTAGACTTTCCAGTTATTTACGCAAGTGGAAGATCTGGCTGGGCATCCAAAGAAATAGATGGTCCAAGAGAGAATTTAAATCCATTATTAGATTTAGTAATAGATCATGTTAAGCCAGCAGAATTTGACAAGTCCAAGCCTTTTGCAATGCTTTCGACTCTTTTGTATGCTGACAGTTTTTTAGGTAGAAGTTTAGTTGGTCGAATTTCACAAGGTACTGCAAAAGCAAACCAACAAATTAAAGCAATCAATCTTGATGGAGAAAAAGTTGATGAGGGAAGGTTGACTAAAATATTTAGATACGAGGGAACAAAAAAAGTACCAATAGAAGTTGGCGAAGCTGGAGATATTGTGGTTATCGCTGGATTAGAAAAAGCAAATGTTGCTGACACTATATGTGATACTGAGGTAGATACACCAATACAAGCAACCCCAATTGATCCACCAACGATGTCTATCAAAATAACAGTAAATAGTTCTCCATTAGCTGGTACTGAAGGTAAAAAACTTACAAGTACTCAAATTAGAGAGAGATTGGTTCAAGAGGCTCAGAATAATGTCGGAATTTCTTTTTCAGAAAATGAAAACAAAGACTCATTTGAAATAAGTGGAAGAGGTGAATTAATGTTAGAAATATTATTAACACAGATGAGACGTGAAGGATTTGAAATGACAGTAAGTCCTCCTAGAGTTTTATTTCAAAAAAATGAAAATGGTGAAAAATTAGAACCTATTGAAGAAATTACTATGGATCTTGATGAAGAGTTCTCTTCTAAAGTTATAGACTCGATGAATAAAAGAAAAGGAAAATTAATAGATCTTAAAGATACTGGAAAAAATAAAAAACGATTAATCTTTCATGCACCAACTAGAGGTTTAATGGGATACACCAGTAGATTTCTTACTCTAACTAAAGGAACAGGGGTAATAAACAGAATATTCCATTCCTATGGAAAATTTGAGGGAGATATGGAAGGCAGAAGAAATGGTGCATTAATTTCTATGGAACAAGGAAAAGCAGTAGCATTTGCAATTTATAATCTACAGGCAAGAGGAGAAATGTTTGTTACTCATAACGATCCAGTTTATTCGGGTATGATTGTTGGATTGTCACCTAAGCCTGGTGATATGATTATAAATGTCATGAAAGGTAAAAAACTTACAAATATGAGGACACAAGGAACAGATGAAAATGTTGTTTTAACTCCCGTAAGAAAGATGTCTATTGCTGAACAATTGAGCATGTTAAATTCTGATGAAGCACTAGAAATTACGCCAAATTCATGCAGATTAAGAAAAGCTGTGCTTGATCCTCACGAGAGAAAAAAGCTCTCTAAATTATCAGAAGCCTCTTAAAAAAATTATTATTCAGACTTATTTTTGGTAAATGGCAGCCACTTTTCAAATGCTGATTTACTAGGTCCGTCATATGGAATTGAGTAAGAGTTTGTTCTTGTCAATA
The DNA here is from genome assembly GCA_902532805.1 of uncultured Pelagibacteraceae bacterium. Classification (GTDB taxonomy): domain Bacteria; phylum Pseudomonadota; class Alphaproteobacteria; order Pelagibacterales; family Pelagibacteraceae; genus Pelagibacter. Next base: position 4,819 of record CACAJQ010000005.1, read on the forward strand.
CTTCAATACCTTTAGAAAAAACAAAAATAAAAACTATAACAAAAACAATTGTCATGATTTTAAATGGATCAAAATTTTTTGTCTTAAAAACGCTAACGGCTTTTGCTTCAGCTCTATGAAATTGTTTAAAGGTATAATAAACAGCAAATATTAAACCTATATGAGCAACATATGTCCCTGCCCAACCAAATGCAAAAGTGGCATATGAAAATACGTATAAACTAAATACTGTTGTCCATATAAAACTTAAAACTAATAATATTTGTAGTCTCACAGTTTTGGGAAGTGCTCTTAAATCATTTTTACTATCGTCAAATAGTATATTCGCTGATTCTTTCATCCAATTTTTTATAGACATGATTTATATTTACAATTTTTATTCAGTATTAACAATCGACTAATTGTCCACTAAAAACATTTACTTCGTAACTTTATCCACAATATAAATTCCTAAAGCTACAGCAGGACCTATCCCAAATGCAAATATTATAGTACCCAAACCAACAGTTCCTCCCAAATACCAACCAGATATAACTGCTGAAATTTCCAAAGTAGCTCGAATTAAAGCAATAGGAAGTTGAGTTTTTTTTGTTAGACCTGTCATCAATCCATCTCTAGGACCAGGGCCTAAATTTGCAATTAAGTATATCCCACTTCCTAACCCGACAAGCAAAACAGAAAATACGGCAAGAATATATTTTGAAGAGGTAGCTAAAGGAGGATCAAAAAGAAAAAGTGTCAAATCGATTATCGCTGCTATAATTAAAATATTTAGAATTGTACCAATTCCTGGTTTTTGTTTTAGTGGAAACCAAAACCCTAAAACAATAATACTTATTATGAATGTAGATAATCCGATCGAAATATTTAATATGTTTGATAAACCTTCTGCTAGAACAGACCATGGAGAATTACCAGTAGTAGAAACTAATAAGAGAGCCTCTCCCAACCCAAATAAAGATAAACCAACACATAAAAGTAAAAAAGTTCTAAATTTAGGTTTAAAATTTAAAGGTTTTTCTGAGCTCCAAGATTTTGAGGGTATATTTTTTATGGTTAAAAACATAATTCTTTAGACTATTTATCTTTTAAACGTAAAAATTCTATATAAAGTTCAAACAAGTTAATTAAAATAACGTGAAGTAATGAGAAAATTCTTAGTAATATTGTTAGTTTTATCTCCTCTTTTTTTGCAAGCACATACTGATCACTATAAAAATTATACAAATATAGAAATGGAGATATTTAAAGATGATGAAAAAATTGGAGAAAGTATTTTCACATTTAAAAAAGAAGAAAATAAATTTATTGTAAAAAATACAACCAATTTTGAAGTGAAATTATTGGGTGTTACAGTATTCTCTATAAATAGTAGAGGTACTGAAGAATATATTGGAGACCAATTAATTTCATTTAACTCAGAAACATTTCAAAACAATAAGAGAAAATATGTAAATTTAATTTTTGATGAAAAAAAAGAGAAGTTTATAATTGATGGATCATCATATAAGGGTGAGGCGGATAGAGAAAATATAATCGGTCATTGGTGGAATCATAGAATTTTACAAACTGAGACTCAAATAAGTCCATTATCTGGAAGTGTAAAAAAACAAAACATAGAATTTTTAGGAAAAGAAAAAATTAAACTTTATAATAAAGAATATGATGTAGAACATTTTAGACTTTTTTCTACCAACCCAAATCTACCTGATGATAAAAAATTAAATTTTGAAATATGGTACGATAAAAAAAAAGCATTGATTATAAAAGTGGCTTATAAGAGAATGGGTCTATGGGAATATAGACTAAAAAAAATTCAATAATTATTTTCCCGCTACTGTCATTTGATTAATCAATAAAGTAGGAGCATTTGTTGTGTACTTCATCTCTAAATCATTTGCCAAAGTAATATTCTTAAACATTTCCTTAAAATTCCCAGCTATAGTTATTTCACTTACTGGGTAAGTCAATTCTCCATCCTCAACCATAAATCCCGAAGCTCCAACTGAGTAATCTCCAGTAATGATATTTCCTCCATGGCCTATAGTCTCTGTTATGTATAGAAATTTTTTTTCTGAATTTAACAAATCCTTAAAACTTAAGGTACCGTTTTTAAAGTATAAGTTTGTTGTTCCTCCAGATCTACCATTAGATTTTAAATTTAATTTTTTACCATAATAAGTATCAATTAAATAATTTTTTAAAATACCATTCTCAATTAGTTTCAAAGAATTGGTTTCAACCCCTTCGCTATCAAAGTTTTGGGAGCCTAATCCTTTTTCAATTTTTGGATCATCAATGATATTAATTGAATTTGGAAAAACTTCAGAATTGATTTGATCTTTTAAAAAAGAAGTTCCTCTTGCAATAGCACTCGCACTTATTGCACTTGCTAGTGTAGATAGTATTCCTTTGGAAATTCTTTTATCAAATATAACCCCAATTTTTTCACTCTTGATTTTTTTTGGGCCTAACTTTTTTATTGCTTTATCAGCAGCTATTTTTCCAATTTCTTCTGGTTTCATCATATCTTCCAAGAATCTTGTGCTACCAAACTCATAATCTCTTTCCATTGCACCGTTAATTTTTGATACAGCTACACATGAAGATGAAAAATTTGAGGTTTTGTATCCACTTAAAAAACCATTACTGTTTGCGAGTATAAAATTATTTTTATTTTCAGTAAAACCAGCTTCAGTATTAACTATTTTTTCGTCCGTTGATGCTGTCCCTTCAACTTTTTTTAAAAATTCAATCTTTTTATCATTTGGATAATGTGTTTCATCATAGAGATTAAGGTCTCTTATCTCTTTAGACATTAAATCTTTATCTGGTAACGAATTATTTTCATCTGATGGAGTGATTTTTGTAGCATCAATACAACGTTCTATTAGTTTTTCTAAGTTTGATTTAGATAAATCTGATGAATTAATGCTCGATTTTTTTTTCTCTATATAGGTAGTTAAATTGACAGCAAAGCTATCTGCTCTATTTGACTCGTCTAACTTTTTGTTTCTAAAACTAACATTTTCTGAGACAGAGTGAATTACTTTTACACCCACATCTGTTGCTCCTAGTTTTTTAGAGTTTTCAATACAATAAGATGCTATATCTTTTAAAAATTCCTGATCCCTTATCATTTATATTAAAGTTTTGTTCCACCGACGGTCATCTTATTTATAAGAATTGATGGCTGAGCTACTCCTACTGGAACACCTTGTCCAGCTTTACCACATGTCCCAATACCCGGATCTAATTTCATATCATTACCAACTAATGAAACTTCTTTTAAAATTGACGGTCCATCTCCAATTAATGTAGCACCTTTGATTGGTGATCCTATTTTACCATTATTGATTTCATATGCTTCTGTACAGTTAAAAACAAATTTTCCTGAAGTTATGTCTACCTGTCCTCCCCCAAAACTTACAGCGAAAATACCTTTGTCGACTGAACTTATCATTTCATCTTGCGAATATTTTCCTGACAACATCATTGTATTTCTCATCCTTGGTAAAACCACATGTTTATAACTTTCTCTTCTTCCACTACCTGTTGACTTGGTTCCCATCAGACGAGCGTTTAAACGGTCTTGCATATAGTTTTTTAAAATTCCATTTTCTATTAAAACTGTATTTTCAGTAGGCGTTCCTTCATCATCTATCGTTAAACTTCCTCTTCTTTGATGTAAGGTCCCGTCATCTACAATCGTAACTCCTTCGCTGGCTACTTGCTGCCCCATTAAATTATGAAAAGCAGAAGTTTTTTTTCTATTAAAATCTCCCTCAAGACCATGTCCGATTGCTTCGTGAATTAAAATTGCCGGCCATCCAGGACCTAAAACAACTTTCATTTCTCCTGCTGGCGCTGGTTTGCTTTCTAAATTCACATTTGCGATTCTAAAAGCTTCATCACAAACATCTTTCCAGCTTCCATCTTTTAGATAATCATCATAACTTTGTCTTCCTCCAACTCCATAAACACCTGTTTCTTTTTTTCCATCTTTCTCTAGTACGACAGAAACGTTGAATCTGACTAATGGTCTATCATCTTTCAAGACTTGATTATCAGACCTAATAATTTCTATTGATTTATGTTCACCTAAAAAATTTGCAGTTACTTGATTTACAATTGAGCCTTTTGATCTTAAATAGTTATTAACACTGGTCAGCAAATCTATCTTTGAGTCGAAAGTCTTGCTTTCAATAGGATTAATATTTTCGTAATATTTGTTGTTAGTTTTGGGAATTTCATGATTATAGGTTCCTTTTTTTGACTTTAATGTATCTTTTAAATTATCGCTTGATTTTCTTAATGATTCCTTTGATATATCATTTGAATGAGAGTAGGCAACAACCTCTCCTGTCACAGCTCTGAAACCATATCCTTGATCAGAATTATAAGTTGAACTCTTTATTTTATTATCGTCTAAAACAATAGACTCAGATTTATGATTTTCTAAATATAATTCTCCGTCATCACAATTTTTTAAGGTTTCAGTAACAATTGCTTCAGCTTGTGATGTATCTATATCTGTTTCTTTGAAAAAATTTGACATGCGAAGAATGTAGTAGTGATTATTAATATATCAACTGCTTATTTGGCACATTTGTAAAAATAAAATATTCAAATATAGTTTAATTATGAAGGTTTTTTTTAACAATTCATGCAAAATCTGCAGAGCAGAAATTAATATTTATAAGAAAGAAAACATAGAAAATTTGAATTGGATAGACATAACTAAAAATAAAAATGCTGAATTAGAAACAAAAAAAACTGATAAAGAGCTTCTAAGAAGACTTCATGTAGAACAAGATGGAAAAATCTATGTAGGTATTGATGCTTTTTTACTTATTTGGAAAAGTATTCCAAAATACAAGTTTCTTTATAAATTTTTTAAACTCCCAGTTATTTATCAATTATTTTATGTCGGATATGAAATTGTAGCGTTCTTTTTGTATTTAAAAAATAGACACCAACTAAACTAATGTTGAATAGCGTATAAAATCTGGGTTACAAAAGATAAAAATATAAAAAAAGAGAAAAATAAAATAAAATACATAACTGTAACTGCTCTATTTCTCTTTCTTCTTAAAATAACAAATTTTTTATCATCAAGAAAAGAAATGTCTCTATCACCTGGCACTGGATAATCATAACTCCATCTCCATAAAGATGAACCAAATCTTTTATCTAGCTTATTGTAATAATTTACCCAAGCCAATGACCACATAAACATTAAAAATAAAAATGTTAAAGTTAAAAAAGTTGAGAACATAAATATATTAAATTATATTAAATTTTTTTTATATGTCTATCTGGGGAAGTTTAATTGGTGGGATGATCGGTTTTTCTTTAGGAGGACCGTTTGGGATGCTATTAGGTTCCTTAATTGGTGGAAAAGTATCAAGATCAAGATCGTCATTTAAATCTTTTGCGCAACCTCAACAAGTTTTTGCATTAGCTCTTATAGTTTTATCAGCTAAACTGAGTAAAGCAGACGGTCAGGTTAGTAGAGAGGAACTAATAGCGGTAAAAGATAAACTCAAAATTCCAGAACATGAATTAGATCAAGTTGGAAAAATTTTTAATAAAGCTAAAGAAGAAAGCACTGGTTACGAACCATATGCTAAACAAATAGCTCAGATCTATCAGGGAAATATAAATGTGCTGGAAGAAGTCATTAATATATTATTTTATATTGCAGAAGCTGATGGAAATATAAGTGATCAAGAATTTAGGATGATACAACATGTTTCTCAACTATTTGGTCTTAGTGATGCCCAGTTCAATGGAATAGTTGAGGGTAGGAAATCATCAGATAAACTCAATCCATATGTGGTATTAGAGAGCAAACCTGATGATAATCTTACAGATATTAGAAAAAGATATTTAAAATTAAGTAAAGAACATCATCCTGATTTACTTCTAAGTAAAGGAGTTCCTCAAGAAGTTATTGAGGAAAGTAAAAAGAAAATGAGAGCTATTAATTCAGCCTGGGATCAAATCCAAAAGCTAAAAAATAATTAAAATTGCTCAGATTCTGTTGAGCCTTCCATTGCTGTTGTAGAGCTCTTTCCAGAACTTATTGTATTGGAAACTGCATCAAAATAAGAAGTTCCAACTTCTCGTTGATGTTTAACACTGGTATATCCATCTTTTTCTCTAGCAAATTCATTTTGTTGTATTCTAGAGTAAGCAGTCATACCTTCCTTTTTATATTTCTCTGCAAGCTCGAAAATAGCGATATTTTGCGTATGGAAACCTGCTAAAGTTATAAATTGAAATTTATACCCCATCATCCCAATTTTAGTTTGAAATGTTGCAATGTCGTCATCAGATAAATGTTTCTTCCAATTAAATGATGGAGAACAATTATAAGCTAACATCTTGCCAGGAAATTTTGCATGTATTGCATCAGCAAATTTTTTTGCTTCTTCTAAATTAGGTGTTGCAGTTTCACACCATATTAAATCCGCGTAAGGTGCATAAGCTAAACCTCTTGAGATTGCTTGATCAATACCATCTTTTACATAATAAAAGCCTTCAGGTGATCTTTCTCCTGTTAAAAACGGTTTGTCATTTTCATCAAAATCGTTAGTTATTAGTTTCGCAGCGTTGGCATCTGTTCTTGCAAGAATAATGAGAGGAACGTCGGCAATATCAGCTGCCAATCTTGCTGCTTTTAGATTTCGGACCATGGTTCCAGTAGGAACAAGTACCTTACCACCCATATGTCCACATTTTTTTTCACTAGCTAGTTGGTCTTCAAAATGAACTCCAGCTGCGCCAGCTTTTATAAATTTTTTTGTTAGCTCAAATACATTTAATGGTCCACCAAATCCTGCCTCGCCATCTGCAATAATTGGTAACATGTAGTCGGTTCTTTCGCTGCTATTCATATCTCCATCTGCTATTTCCATATGCTGAATTTGATCGGCTCTAATTAAAGAATTATTCATAGACTCAACTAATTTAGGTGCACTGTCGTAAGGATATAAAGATTGATCAGGATACATTTCACCAGCACTGTTAGCGTCTGCTGCAACTTGCCAACCACTTAAATAAATCGCTTTTAGACCTGCTTTTGCATGTTGAACGGCTTGGTTTCCCGACAAAGATCCAAGTGTGTTTACATATGGCTCTGTATTTAACAATCTCCAGAGTTTTTGAGATTGCTGTTTACACATTGAATACTCAATTTTAATGGATCCTCTTAACCTTTCTACTTCTTCTGGCTTATAATCCCTTTGTATTCCTGCAAATCTTTTCAACTCGTACGAGATTTTCTCGGCTGACATTATTCCTCCTTTAAAACTAATTCTTTTTACTTTTCGTTATATTCTTCTGTAAACTCATTCATTCCACTTGATCCCCAATCACAGTGGTCATCTCTTAAATAAACCCCTCTGCTTCTATGCTCTTGGTGCTCTTGGTGATTTGTAGTTTGAGAACTAGTTTCAATGTTTTTTATAGTATTTTTGTCCATGTAAACTTTATAATTTACAATATTTACAAAATCTACAAAAAATGTTAAAAGTGTAGTAAATACAATAAATTTTTTGTAAATAATAATTTACAAAGTTTACAAATAGTAAATGAGTCAAATAGAATTAAATATTGGGCCAAAAATAAAAGCTTTTAGAAGACAGCTAGGTATGCAGGCAAACAAACTAGCCTCACAACTTAACATTTCACCGAGTTATTTAGCTTTAATCGAGGGAGGTAAAAGAAAAATTGACGGGGAATTACTTTTAAAAATTTGTGAGGAGTTAAGCATCAACATTAGCGATCTAACAAATAAATCAGATATCAATATGGTCAACACAATTTCAGAATTGCTTGATGATCAACTTTTTGAAGATTTGGATATAGTTGGTCCAGAAGTTAAAGATCTAGCAAATAGTAATCCAAAAATTGGTAAGGCTCTAATAAGATTAGGAGACATTTTGAAAAAAAAAGATCATGAATTGGTTAACAAAATTGAAAAACTTTCAGGAAAAATTGTAGATAATAGAAAAAACTCATTTCCTGGAGAAGTAATTTCAGATTTTTTGCAAGAAAATAGAAATTTTTTTCCAAAACTAGAGGAATTTGCAAATCAAATCTTTGAACAAATAAAACAAAATAATAGAACAAGATATATTGCTTTATGTGATTATTTAAAATCAGAGTATAAAATTGAAGTGCAAGATATAATTCCTGAGGAAGGAAAACCATTCTCAAAAATTTACGATAACAAAAATAGAAAGTTGCTATTGTCTGATTATTTGTCTTTGGAAACAAAGAAATTACATGCTGCAGCTCAAATTGTACAAGAGGGAGCTAGTGATATAATAAATTCTTATCTTGATACTTTTAATTATCCAAATGAAGAATCGAAAAAATTAACAAAAGTTGCTTTATTAAATTATTGTGGTGCAGCAATTTTAATGCCCTACAAATTATTTCATTCTGAATGTAAAAAGCTTAAATATGATTTGGAGTTATTACAAAATACTTTTGCAACTTCATTTGAACAAGTCACACATAGAGTAACATGTTTGAATGATCCAAAATTACCTGGAGTTCCTTTTCATTTTTTGAGAGTTGATGTCGCTGGTAATATTTCAAAAAGATTTTCATTATCAGGCATTGAAATTCCACGTTATGGTGGTGCTTGTCCTCGATGGAATGTGTATTCAGCTTTTTCTAGACCTGGTGTTATACAGGCAGCAGTAAGTAAAATGACTAATGGTGAAAAGTATGTATGTATAGCAAGAACAGTTGAAAAAGGTATAGGAAGATATGGACAAAAAAAAAGTATGTTATCTATTGGACTTGGATGTGAAGCCAAATATGCAAAAGATTTTGTTTATACGGAAAACATAGATTTGAATGATAAAAAATCAGAGATACCTGTGGGGGTTTCATGTAGAACTTGTGATAGACTGGATTGTTCTCAAAGAGCTTTTCCACCATTGCATAAAAAATTTGATGTAGATATTAATTCTAGAGGAGTATCTGTATATGTCAGTGATTAAAAAACATATAGGTTTTATAATTATATTTTTATTTGTCAGTACAAATAATGTGTATTCGGACAATTTAAATATATTGTTTAAAGAATTGCTTAATGCAAAAAATTTACAACAAGCAGAAAAGCTAGAGGATCAAATTTGGAATAATTGGACAAGACACCCAAACAATGATTATCTGACGAACAAATTAGAGAACGGAACTTATTCTATGTACCATCAGCAGTATAGAATGGCATTAAAACTATTTACAGATATTATTAATGAGGACCCAAAGTGGGCGGAGGGTTGGAATAAGAGAGCCACATTGCTATTTATATTAGGGGATTATGAGAAATCGTTAGATGATATTGAAAAAGTTTTAGATCTAGAACCAAGACATTTTGGAGCATTATCTGGACGGGCGCAAATATACTTAAGCTTAAAAGAATATGAAAAAGCAGTTGATGACTTGAGAAAAGCAAAGTCAATTTATCCATTAATCAAAAGTGGAGAAAATATTAAGTTAATAGAAAAAATTATCAAAGACCAACAAATTTAATTATTCTTAGATCTTTTTTTTGCAATCAGCTGCGTTAATGAATCTACCATTAAATCTGAGGCTTTAAAAATTTCACTTGGTTTAAATTCATGTGAAATATTTTTTTCTTCATTTGTTTTATCTTCAATTATTATACCTTCGTCTGGAGAATTATTTTTTATATAAATTAGTATTAACCAATCATCATCAATTGTTTCATCCCATTTTATAAAAATCTCTCCAGTTTCAAATCTTCTATCTATGCATCTCAAGATAGACATATGTTTAGTTATATATCTTTTATTAAGTTGAAAAACTAAACTATTCGCACTTCTATAAAAACTTTCAAGTGCAAACTCAATTTTTTGCCTAGCTAAATTATACTCTCTTTCTCTTTGTAGTAATTTTGCTCTATCGTCTCCTTCTTGTGTTTCTACACCTAGCGCTTCTACTCGTTCTCTTATTTTTTGATCTCTTATTTGTTGATATTTCAATTTTAGTTTTTCGATACGCTCTTGTAATCCTGAATAATCCTCTCTCTTTTCTCTTAATGCTAATTTTTCTAGTTGTTCTAGTTCTTTTACCTCTCTTATTCTGAATTTTTCGATTTGTTTTTCTAATTTTAATTCTTGTAAAAATTTCTTTTGTCTCTCCGCCTGCTCTTTTCTTAGTATGGCTTGTTCTTTTCTTAAAAATAATTTTATATCCTTTGCTCTTTCTCTTTCTAATTTTTGTTCTTGTTTTAACTGGATTTCCTTTTCTTTTAAAAAAGCTGCTTCATCTGCTTTCTTTTGTTTCTCAATTTCGATTTTTTCTTTTTCTGCCTGTTCAATTTTCTCTAGTTTAATTTGTCTTTTTTCCTCAGCTCTTATCTCTTTAAAACGAATTAATCTAAATTCTATACTTTGAAAAAACTTTTGTATTAATTTATCTATAGCCAGTAAATTAAAATTAAATTTGAAAGAAAACTTATTTTTTAAATCTTCCTCAAGTCTAACTGTTCTTGAAATTATACCCTTTTCAGGAATTATCTTTTTTTTAACTTTTTTAATTTTTTTTCTTTGGTTTAATCTTTTTGTCGTTTTTTTTTTTAATTTAAATTTTTTTTTTTTAAATTGTGATTTTTTTTTTTTAAATTTTAACTTGGATCTATTTTTTGATTTTTTAACCTTTATTTTTATATTTTTTTTTTTAGGTTTTTTTTTCTTTTTTTTCATTTAAGAAATACAGCTTTATCAGCTAATTTTTAATAAATATAGTCTCTAGTATTAGGAACAGATCTTATATCTTTAGTTAGCTGAAGTTGAAATACAACTTGATCTCCCCATTTAAAAGCCATTTCACAACTTGTAAGATAAAATTCCCACATCCTTAAAAATTTTTCGTCAAACATTTCTAAAACTTGATCTTTTTTTGATAGGAATCTCTCTTTCCAATTTCTTAAAGTGTGGGCATAGTGCATCCTTAAAATCTCAATATCTGTAGCTATTAGTCCTGAATCCTCGATTGGCCTTGCTATTTCGCTTAAACTAGGGGTATATCCGCCTGGAAAAATATATTTTGTTATCCAAGGCTGTGGGTCTCTAGGTGGAAGATTTGATCCAATTGTGTGTATTAGAGCTACACCATCTTTTTTTAACATTTGAGACACCCTATTAAAATAGGTTTGATAGAATTTTTTTCCAACATGTTCAAACATTCCAACACTAACTATCCTATCAAATTTTTCATTCAATTGTCTGTAATCTATTAATTTAAATTCAAGTTGGTTATCTAAATTTAATTCTTTAGCTTTTTCTTGACTATATTTTAATTGATTTTCTGAAAGTGTTATTCCTGTAACTGAAGCTTTTGTTTTTTTTGCAATGTCAATTGCAAGGGTTCCCCATCCTGAGCCAATATCTAAAACTTTTTGGTTAGGTTGTATATGAAGTTTTTTTATTATGTGATCAATTTTATTTTCTTGAGCAGTTTCTAAAGTGTCATTTTCATTTTTGAAGTATGCGCATGAATATTGTCTTTTTTTATCAAGAAATAAATCGTATAATTTTTCTGAAATATCATAATGATGTGCAACATTTTGTTTAGATTTAGTAATTTTATTAAAACTTGTTAAGTATTTTAAAGTTCCCTTTATTTTATTTAATGTCTTTCCATAAATATTGATATCTGCTCTTCCAATATTTTTAAAAGCTATATCAAGAAATTCTGTCAAAGTTCCATTTCTTAATCTTAAAGAACCGTTTGTATAGGCTTCACCAAAATATAAGTCAGGATGGAAAAGTAATTTTTTGTGCAAACTTTTGTCTAACAATTGTAATTCTATGGGAATTTCTTTCAAAGGCTTTCCTATAACATATCTGTTAGAATTATAATCTATTAATATAAAACCATCTTCTTTAAATAAATCATTTAAAAAATTTATAAGTTTCATTAAGCTGCTTTAAGGTTGTTTAAATTAAAATTTAATTTATCTAATTCTGAAAAAAATAATTTTTCTTCATCTTTGGATAAAAGTTTTAAAGGTGGAATTAAATTTTTAAAATCAGGGTCTTCTGTGCTCATAAATGTATGTAAGCCTGAAATGAGATTATATTTATCAAATATACTTCTCACCATACAAAGTTTTTCGTTTGATGTTTGATTTAAATTATTTTTAAATTTATCATACACGTCTCTTGCTAAATAAGAGGTGACATTCGTCGTTGCTGTAATAATACCTGAGCATCCTAATTCTAGGCCCTTCAACAACTTACTTTCAGATCCAGGCATGACAGAAAAATTTTCAATCTTTAAATTTTCATACAAGTTGTAACTACTATCCTTTACTCCCAAAACATGTTTAGGAAAATTTTCAGCTAATTTTGAAACACATTCTATGCTAAATTTGTATCCGGATAACTTTTCGAAATTATATAAAATTATTCTACAATCTTTTACATTTTCTATTAATTTGGAATAAAAATTGAAAACATCATCATCGTTGTATTTATAGTATGCTGGCGGCATAACTAAAAAATTTTCAAAACCAATTGATTTTGAAATATTAATTAAATTAATATTATCTCCCAACGAATTTAGGCCAGTTCCAATAATAAATTTATCTTTATGTTTGCTCTTAGGTAAAATATTAATGAGTTTAATTTTCTCGCTTAACGAAATTAATTGAGATTGGCCTGTGCTACCAAAAAATATTACACCATGGCAACCTTTTTCAACTAGATTTTCAGCATGTTTTAAGGTTTTTTCGCAGTCTAACTGTAAATTTTTATCAAGTATTGAAAGGCTTGCCGCATAAATACCATTGAAATATCCCATACCAAAAATTTATATAAAAATATAAAATAGTAAAGGTTTTAAAAACGCATGAAAATCTTAGCAATTCAAAACAGGATGGGAATTGGTGATATGGTGATATTTCTTCCTTACATAGAAGCTGTTGCAAAAAAATATAACAGTCAAGTAACTTTATTAGTAAAAGAAAATTCAAAAGCTGAACACTTAATTAAAGATAATAAATACATTAATGAGATTATTATTTTAAAAAGAGATCAAACTAAGAAAAGTTATCACGATGGATTGAACGGATTTTTTCGACTAGTTTCTGATATTAAAAAATATCAATTTGATAAAGTGCTAATTTTTAATTCTTCACTTAGATATAGATTGGTTTGTAGGTTTGCAGGAATTAATGATATTTATCAATATCCATTATTTGAAAAAAAAAATCAGCATATTGTAGATGCTGCTAATAATTTATTAAAAAATAAATTTAATCTAGAAATCAAAAATGACCCTGTAATAAATATTAAAGATGAAAATATTCAAAATATAAGAGCAAAATTTAATTTTGATGATGATTTTAAGAATATATTACTAGGAATTGGTGGATCCGGACCAACAAAAAGAATTCCATCAAAAATATTTATAGAATTTATGAATTTATGTTTAAAAAATTTTAAATGCAGATTTTTTTTAGCTACGGGTAACAAAAATGAAGAAATTAAAATTATGAACGAAATTGTAAATTATCACAAGAATATATGTACCCCATTAAATGAACTTAGTATTTCTGAGACTTTACCTGTAATTAAAAATTGCAATATTGCTGTTTGTAATGACTCAAGTTTCAGCCATTTATCTGCAGGATTAGGAAAACCAACTATTGTTTTAATGTCAGATACCCCACTAATATATGGAAGTTATAGTTCCAAAATGCATCCGATTATGCCAGATGGTGTAGAAAAGGTTACTCATGGAACAGAGGGTAAGGAGCAAATAAATCCTTTAAAGATTTTTGAGAAATTTCAGAGTTTAGTTAACTAATATTTTTAATAACATTTTCTTTTGCTTCATTTACCAACGTTGCAATATTATTTAATTCTGGACTTCTATCGGGGTGTATTTTTTTCATTATTTTTTTGTATGATTGCAATACTTCGTCTTTTGTATATTTTTTTTTGGGGTCTAAATTTAAAATTCTATATGCTTCATCTAAACTCATATTCTGAGATGACATATTTTGATTAAATTGATTAAAATTAAATCTGCCAGAATTTTTTAAAACTCTAAAAAGCCCCCATAATCTAAATAGCTGAAATAAAGAAATGCCTGCTTTCGTTTTAATTAAAGGCAGAATAGCCAACATAAATGGTAAGGAAAATATATATCTTCCTGCATATGCCATTATTACCGCTAACAATATTGAAGAAATTATAATAAATGTTCTTACAAATTTTGATATTTTTTTTGTTGAAGTTTTGGCAAACCAATTGAGTAAAATATAAAGAATAATAAAAATTATTAGTATTGCAAAAAAAATATTCATAATTTAATTAAATTTAAATGAAAATACCACAGCTTAAAAAAAAACCAGAATTAAAATCTTGTCACAACGTAACTTGGGAAGACAATTATAGTTGGATACATCAGGAAAATATACTCGAAGTATTGAAAGATAGTTCAAAATTATTACCAGAGGTGAGAAAATATCTTGAAGATGAAAATGATTATTTTAGTCATCAAATGTCAGATACAAAAGAAATTCAAAAAGTTTTATTCAATGAGATTAAAGGAAGAATTAAACTTGATGATGAGTCTCTTCCGTTTAAAGATGTAAGATATAGTTACTGGACAAAAACAACAACAAAAGGAAATTATTCTATAAAGTTAAGAAAAAAAATTGATTCTGAAGAAATAGAAGAAATTTGGAATGGTGATTTAGAAAAAGAAAGGCTTAAAACAGAATATTTTGGGCTTGGAGACTTAGAAGTTAGCTATAATGATAAATTACTAGCTTATTCATTAGATTTAAAAGGGTCTGAATATTATACCATACATATAAGAGATATTAAAAATCGAGAGCAAGTTGGTGAAAAAATTGAAAATACTAGTGGTGGAATAACATTTAGCTTAGATGACAAATATATTTTTTACTCAAAGCTTGATGACAATCACAGACCGAGAGAAATTTACAGGCATGAAATTGGAACTCCTACTAGTAAAGATATTCTTATTTTTAAAGAAGAAAGTGAAGCATTTACTGTAGGTATAGGTCTCAGCTCTGATGAAAAGTATTTTTTTATTACGTCATCTGATCATAATACCTCGGAGCAGTATTATTTTAAAGCAGATGAAATAATTCCCAACCCAAAAATAATTGATAAAAGAAAAAGAGGGATAATATATTCTGTTAATTCATGGAATGGTAATTTTTACAAACATACAAATGAAGATGCGGAAGATTTTAAGATTGAAAAAACAAATGATTTAGAAAAAAAGGAATGGGAAACATTTATACCCGCACGTGAAGAGGTTTTAATTGGTGGATTAATTTTCTTAAATAATTGGATTATAAGATCTGAAACTTCTAATGCATTATCAAAATTAATATTAAGAAATCCAAAAAATAATGAAGAAGAAGAAATATTTTTTTCGGATGAAAAAGTTATAGTACCCGGTGTGTCGTTAACCCAAAGAGATAGAAATACTGATACAGTTTATTTATCATATTCATCACCAAAAACTCCTGGAAAGACTTACCTATACAATCTTAAAACAAAGGAGAAAAAATTAGTTAAAGAACAAGAGATTCCTAGTGGTCATAATTCTGATGACTACGTAGTTGAAAGATTAGAGTGTGCCTCTCATGACGGAAGAATGGTTCCTATTACAATAACAAGACATAAAAAAACTAAATTAGATGGATCTGCAAAATTATTATTATATGGATACGGATCATACGGTAGTTCTATGTCACCAAGTTTTTCTTCAACCAGAATAAGTCTGATAGATCGAGATATTATATGGGTAACTTCTCATATTAGAGGCGGTATGGAAAAAGGAATGAAATGGTGGAAAGAAGGAAAATTATTAAACAAGAAAAATACATTTGAAGATTACATTGCTTCTGCAAAATTTTTAATTGAAAAAAAGTTTACATCTAAAGGTAATATTATTGGAATGGGCGGATCTGCTGGAGGTCTTTTAATGGGAGCCGTTGTTAACCAAGCGCCTGATTTATTTTTGGGTATAGTTATGGCTGTTCCTTTCGTTGACTCGTTGACCACGAACTTAGACCATTCGTTACCATTAACAGTCGGCGAATTTGATGAATTTGGAAATGCTAAAGATAAAAAAGAACACTTTGATTACATATTTTCATATGCACCTTATAACAATATTAAAAAGATGGATTACCCAAACATTTTGATAACCACAAGTTTAAGTGATAACAGGGTATTATTTGATGAACCAGCAAAATTTACTGCAAAATTAAGGGATTACAAAACGGATAACAATTTACTTTTATTAAAAACAGAAATGAATGCAGGTCATGGAGGAAAATCTGGAAGAGATGGAGCTATTGAAGAGATTGCAGTTGACTACGCATTCGCTTTGAAAATAGCTGGAAAATTAAACACCTGATCTTGAAATATCAAAATTAATTACCATATATACATTGTTAGTCGCCTAATGGGGCTAGCAATAAATAAACTTGCTTAATTAAAGGAGGATAATATGACAAGTAAGGATCTATCAATTTTCAACTCACTTCGGCCTTTCTCAATTGGTTTTGACGATATGTTTGACCAATTCGAAAGTATGTTGGGCAATGGTGGTTTAAGTATGCAATCAAACTACCCACCTTACAACATAAGAAGAACTGGCAAAGATAACTACTCAATTGAGGTTGCTTTAGCTGGTTTTAGCAAAAAAGATGTTGAGGTAGAGTTTGAAGATAATCTATTAACTGTAAGAACTAAACAAGTTGATAGAAGTGAAAACAAAAACCAAGATGGAGAGATAATCCACAAAGGTATATCGCAAAGACAATTTGCGAGATCATTTACAATTGCTGATGATGTAAAAGTGAATGGCGCAGAGTTAAAAGATGGTCTTTTAACAATTGCATGTGAAAGGATTATTCCAGAACATAAAAAAAAGAAACTTATTGAAATTAAATAAGTACCTTGCTTGTGGGGCTAGTCCCCACAAGACTAAATACATCCACTAGAACTAAATCCGATAATAACCCCTGATGCATTCACCTCAAATTTCCTTTCACAAGGAATTCCATATTTTTTTGTTTTGTATATAAGCATTTCATTTCCAAGTTCATTGACAAAATCTTCTGAAGGTGAGCCTAATTCTAATCTCATCTCATTAACTTCTTTTCCAACGAATTGGCCAAATTTTTCATTCTCTTTTTCAGCCACTTCATCAGATTTCTTTTTAATTGTTTGGCATCCAGTTAAAAAAATTATTGTTAATGTGATAAACAGAGCAACAAATTTTTTTGATAAAGTATTATTTTTAAAAACAATAATCATTAATACATACCTAAAGTTGAATTATGTTAACAATTTGTTCAAAACTTTCATTAAATTGTTTGAATTTAATACAAATTTGAAAAGATAGGAAATTTTAAAGATTATTGAGTTATTGATTTATTATATTAAAGAAATGCTATGGCAACAGACTTAAGAATATCAAATATATCAAAAATATATCCAGGATGTATAGCTAATGATAATGTAACTCTTCAGTTTAAAAGTGGAAAAATATACGCACTATTAGGAGAGAACGGAGCTGGCAAATCCACATTGGTAAAAATTTTGTCTGGTGTGATAAGCCCAGATAATGGTGAGGTTTTTTTAAATGAAAAAAATTTAAAATTAAGCTCTCCACTCGATGCCAAAAAAAATAAAATTGGAATGGTTTTTCAGCATTTCAATTTATTTGAAACTTTATCAGTATTTGAAAACTTAAGTATAGATGCAACTGAAGATAACAAAAGTTTAAGGGTAAGAATAAATGAAATATTTAAAAAATATAACTTTAGTATTGACCTTGATGTTCCTGTATTAAATTTATCAGCAGGACAAAAGCAAAAAGTTGAGATTATAAGATGTCTTTTAAGAAGCCCTAAAGTTCTTATCATGGACGAGCCTACATCTGTTTTGACTGAGCAAGAAACAGAGGAATTATTTATATCTTTAAAAAAATTCTGTGATGAAGGAATATTAATTATTTACATCACTCACAAACTAAAAGAAGTTTTGTCTTTGTGCGATGAAGTTGCAGTAATGCGAAAAGGTAAGGTCGTATCTGTCAGCCAAACACAAAATGAAAAAGTTGAAACTCTCGCAAATAAGATGGTTGGTCAAAAACTAGCAAAAACTAAGAAAAAAATTAATATTTCCAAAAATAAAGATGAGATATTTAAAGTAAAACATTTAAATTTTTATAGCGATGATCCTTTTGAAACAAATTTAGTTAATCTAAATTTTTCTGTAAAGAAAGGAGAATGTTTAGGTATAGCAGGTATTTCTGGCAATGGTCAAAACGAGCTCTTTCAAATTTTGAGTGGGGAAATAATTACACCTGATACATCAATCATTTTTCGAAATAAAGAAATTGCTAAACTAAATCCAAAGCAACGACGAGAGTATTTAATGGCTTTTTCTCCTGAAGATAGAATATCTCAAGCAGCTGTACCTGAATTAAAAATATATGAAAATGTAGCTTTAAATAATTTCAAGTCATCAAATTTTTTTGAAAAAGGTTTGGTAAATGAAAGAAAAATTAAAGAGCATTCTAAGAAAATATTATCTGATTTCTCAGTAAATACTGACAATGTAGAATTAAAAAGTCAATTTCTATCGGGTGGAAATTTGCAAAAACTTATTTTAGGGAGGGAATTAATTACAGCTCCGGAATTATTAATTTGTTACAATCCAACATGGGGGCTGGATGTGGGTGCAATCAATTATATTCACGAAACACTTATAAAAATTAATGATCAAGAAAAATCAACGATTTTGATTTCTACAGACACGGAGGAATTATTAAAACTCAGTGATAGAATTGCAGTTATTTACAAAGGCAAGCTTTCAAAAATAATGCCTTCAGAAGAAGTGACTCCAGAAAAATTAGGAGTTCTAATGGGAGGAGGTTCCATTGATTAAAATTGAAAAAAGAAATGATGTACCAATGGCATTATATTTTTTTACTCCTTTTATTGCAATCATACTTACAATTTTAGGTGGTGGTATAATTTTTTATATTTTAGGTTTTAATCCAATAGAAGCACTGAAGTTTTACTTTATAACTCCAATTTCAAATTTATATGGCCTCAGTGAATTGTTACTCAAAGCAACACCCCTTTGCTTAATTGCTATTGGTTTATCTTTTTGTTTTAAAAGTAATAATTGGAATATTGGTGCAGAAGGACAATTAACTTTTGGTGCAATTGTAGGAGGTGGAGTTGCTCTTTTATTTTATAATCAAGAAGGTTTTTATATACTACCTTTAGTTATACTTGCTGGAGCAATCGGGGGAATGATCTTTGCACTTATCCCAGCAATCCTTAAAACATATTTTAATACAAACGAGATTTTAGTTAGTCTTATGTTGGTTTACGTTTCAAAGCTACTCTTAGATTACTTAGTAGTTGGGCCATGGAGCAATCCTGAAGGTTTTAATTTTCCTGAAACTAGACAATTTAGTGACTCATCTAGAATGCCATTATTATTTGAGGGTTTAAGAATTCATGCTGGTATTTTTTTAGCCCTTGCAGCAGTTATGCTGAGTTGGTTTATTCTTTATAAAACCTATTTAGGCTTTCAGATTAAAGTATCTGGTCTAAGTTTAAAAACTGCTAAGTATGCTGGGTTTAAAGGAAAAACCATGATTTTGGTTGTTTTTATGATTAGTGGTGCTTGTGCGGGATTAGCTGGAGTTGGTGAAATTACTGGGCCTATCGGACAACTGCATAGAATGATATCCCCCGATTACGGTTTTACAGCAATTATTGTTGCTTTTTTAGGTCGTCTTAATCCTTTTGGCATAATTTTTGCATCTTTGGTTGTTGCATTGACATACCTCGGTGCTGAAACGGCTCAAATCTTTTTACAAATACCAAAATATACTGGCCAAGTCTTTCAGGGTATGATCTTATTTTTTTTGCTCGCATCTGATTATTTGCTTTTTTTCAAAGTTAAAATTTTAAATTTAAAAAAAAATGAGCTTAGACATTAGTTTTATAGGAATTCTGATAGGATCAATAATGGCTTCATCTGTACCATTAATACTTGCTGCGTCAGGTGAATTAATTACTGAAAGATCGGGCGTTTTAAATTTAGGTGTCGAAGGAATGATGATAATCGGAGCAATATCTGGTTTTGCTTTAATGGTAATAACAGACAACCTTTTTATAGCAATCGTAGGCTCAATGTTCTCAGGAGTTATAATTTCACTGATCTTTGGATTTTTAACGCAATCTCTTCTTACAAACCATGTTGCAACAGGCTTGGCATTAACTATTTTTGGCATTGGTTTATCCGCAATGTTAGGAAAAAATTTTGTTGGTATCCCTGGAAAAGAATTTCCAATTTTATTTTCAAGTTTAAGAGAAAGTATTCCGTTTTTTGGACCAATATTATTTGGACACTCAATAGTATTATATTTTGCTTTTGCTTTACCATTTTTAACTAATTATTTTTTGAAAAAAACTAAATTAGGTTTAGTTGTTAGAGCTGTTGGCGATTCGCCCGTTTCGGCATCCAATCAAGGTATAAATGTTACTCTGGTTAGATACTGTTGTATTCTTTATGGAGGAGCTATGTGTGGCTTAGCAGGTGCATATCTATCATTAATATACACTCCACAGTGGATTGAAAATATGACAGCTGGAAGAGGATGGATAGCTTTGGCTTTGGTTGTATTTGCAACCTGGAGTCCTATAAAAGTTTTAATTGGTGCTTTAATTTTTGGTGGGATTACAATTCTACAATTACATATGCAAGCAATTGGCTTTAGAATACCAGTTCAATTTTTAAGTGCATTACCTTATCTGATGACAATAATAGTTTTAGTTGTAATCTCTCGTGACAGTAGAAAAATAAAACTGAATACCCCAACCTCCTTAGGAAGAATATTCTATAAGGAAAAGTGATGTGAGCTATTCGAAAATAATTATTTTTTTTTTTTGAATTTTGATTAACTTAAAGCTTCACAAAAAAATTTAAAGGGGAAATTCAAAATGTATAAAAACTTTTTTAAATATTTAATTTCTGCAATTTTTCTACTTGGGTTTAGTGTAAACTCAAATGCAGATTTTAAAGTTGGTTTTGTCTATGTTGGCCCAACTGGTGACCATGGATGGACATTTCAACATCACGAAGGTAGAAACGCTGTAGAGGCAGCTGGAATAAAAACAACATTTGTTGAAAGTGTTCCAGAAGGTGCTGATGCAGAAAGAGTGATAAGACAACTGGCTCAATCTGGCCACGACTTAATTTTTACAACTAGTTTTGGATATATGGATCCAACTAACAAAGTTGCAAAAGATTTTCCAAATGTAAAATTTGAACACGCAACAGGTTATAAGAGAGAACACTCAAATGTTTCTACTTATTCTGCAAGATTTTACGAAGGAAGAACTCTTTTAGGCCATATTGCTGGAAAAATGACTAAAACTAACACGATTGGCTATATTGCATCTTTTCCAATTCCTGAAGTAATAAGAGGAATTAACGCAATGACTCTTGCTGCACAAAAGGTCAATCCAAATATTAAAACTAAGATTGTATGGGTGTTTACTTGGTACGATCCAGGTAAAGAAGCTGAAGCAGCGCAAGCTTTAATCGATCAAGGTGCAGATGTAATTATGCAACATACAGATAGTACAGCACCAGTTCAAACAGCAGAGAAAGCAGGTGTATGGTCATTTGGTCAAGCAAGTGATATGCAGAGATTTGCTCCTAAATCAATTTTGACTTCAATTATAGATGATTGGGCACCATATTATGTTGAAAGAGCTATTGCTGCAAGAGACGGCACATGGAATCAACAAGACACATGGCATGGATTAAAGGAAGGTATGGTAGCTATGGGACCATATAATTCTGCAATGGGTGCTGACTTAGTTAAAGAAGTAGAGCAGCTTCAAAAAGATCTAGCATCAGGAAAAGTTCATTCGTTCACAGGTCCTATATATGACCAAAAAGGTAATATATTAGTAGCAGAAGGGAAAGTTGCTGATGATGGAATGTTAGCTGGAATGAGTGTTTATGTAAAAGGTGTTGAAGGAGATATTCCAAAATAATTTTTAAAAAAAAATTAAAAAGGCCAACTCATATAGTTGGCCTTTTTTTTATGAATGTTTTTTCTTTAAACCATTAATATCTATTTCATCATAATATTCTGAAGGTTGAACTATCCAAGGATCTCCATCTAGTAAAATTGGACAAAAATCTGGAGTAAAAGAAGAGGATTTTTTTTTCCAAAGACAAGCTGTTTTTATTTCTTGAATATGGTTTTTCACTGGAGCATAATTTTTTAACCATTTAATACTTTCATTTAATGTAAGTCCAGTATCAGATAAATCATCAACTAATAAAACATTTTTAAAGTCTTCATTTTTAGCTATTGAGCTTATGTCTCTTGCAAAAATAAGTTCGCCCTGTTTATTTTCTACAGTTTCTCCAGAATAACTTTGAATAACAACATAAGCAGTGGGCAATTTAAATATTCTTGATAGCATATCAATTATAGGTGCTGCACCCCTCATTATTCCGACTAAAACAGATGGTTTGTAATTTTTTTCAATTGTAAGAGCTAACTTTTCAACTGCTAATTTATAATCTTCATAATTGATTATTAATTTTTCTGCCATAAAATTTGGTAACATAAAAAAAAAAAATTAAAAAGGAGAATTATGAAAGGTTACTGGATTGCAACTTACAGTGAAATTAAAGACCCTGAAAGAATGAAAAAATATGCAGACAAAGCAAAGGAAGCTGTATTAAAACATTCTGGAAAAATTTTAGCTCGAAGTGCTAATAACATTGCACTTGAGGGTAGAGAAATGGTTAGAATAGCACTTGCAGAGTTCCCAGACGTGGAAACTGCAAAAAAATGCTACGACTCTGAAGAATATGTTGAGGCAAGAACATATCTTAAAGATAATGTAATTAGAGAACATATGATATTTGAAGGAATGGAATAACTTAGAAAAGGGGCAAATATGAAGGCATATTGGGTGAGTTTGTATACAGAGATTTCAGATCAAGATAACATAAAAAAATATGGTGAAAATGCAATACCAGTTATAAAAAAATTTGGTGGTACTCCTGTAGTTAGAGGAGGCAAACTAAAATATTATAGTGGTGACAAAATATTAAGGACCGTAATTTGGGAATTTCCCAGTTATGACATGGCCATATCTTGTCATGACTCAGAAGATTATTTAAAAGCTTGGTCTTATGCAGAACAAACTACAAAAAGACATATGTTTATTGTGGAGGGTGCTAATACTGAATAGTATCGTCATCAATTGAACGCCACAAATACCAAGTGGCAACAGAGCAGTATGGAGAAAATCTTTTTTGAAGCTTTTTTACAAAAATTTCAGGTGGAAAATATTTTTTTTTATAGTTGTTTGATATTGCTCTTAATAACCCAATATCCTGAACTGGCCAGATATTAGACCTATTATAAGTAAATAACAAAATCATCTCTGCTGACCATCTTCCAATTTGTCTTAAAGTTGATAGGTATACAATTGCTTCTTCATCGCTCATTTTCGAAATTAATTTTGGATTAAAACTTTTATCTTTAAATTTTTGAGACATTTCCAAGATACCCCTTATTTTTTGACGACTAAGACCGCATTTTTTAAGTTGTGATGTTTTAAGCTTTGAAACAATTTTTGGATTAATTTTTTTTTTACATGCCAATTCAAATTTTTTGAAGACAGAGTCTGCGGCAGCAACACTTATTTGTTGTCCTATTATACTTTTACATAAAGAATAAAAGACATCTTTTCTAGTAGTTAAATTATTATCTTTATATTTTTTAATCAATGATCTCATAATACTATCTTTTTTTGAAAGATATGTTCTAGCTTTTTTCCAATATGTTGGTGCCTTACTCATTTCTACTTACCGTTACTTGTTTATTTAAATATATTTCTCTTCGAAATATAATGATTGATGATATTATTACCAGTGAAGCACCCATCAATGTTTTAATTGTGGGAATTTCATCCCAAATAAAATATCCAAAAGATATTGCAAATATTAATCCTAAATATTTAAGAGGTGTAACCAGAGAAACCTCGGATAATTTATATGATTGACTTAATAATAAATTAGCTGTTCCTCCCAACAAGCCAATTGTACATAATAGTAAGAAATCATTAAAAGTTGGCATGATCCATCCAAATGGTATTGATAAAACTCCAACAATTGTAATTGCAAAAGAAAAAAAGAATGAGATCAACCAGACTGGTTCTGTGGATGAAAGTTTTCTAATTGTAATTGCAACGTAAGACATTCCAATACAAAAGATTATTGGAAATAAATAATAAATATTTAAGCTAGAAAATCCTGGTTGGGTAATTACTAAAACACCAATAAAACCAACAAATACTGCGGCCCATCTATATACTCCTACTTTCTCACTTAGTAAAAATATTGATAGCAAAGTTGTAAATATAGGTGCAGCAAATGAAATACTTGTCACTGTTGCAAGTGGTAGGTTTCTTAGTGCCAAAAATATTGCAGCTAAAGCTATCAGTCCTGAACAACATCTTATTAAATGTAATCCTGGTCTATTTGTTTTGTAAAAATCTCTAAATCTTGTCTTAGGAACTAGAAAAATTATTGGCAAAATACCAAATAGACCTCTAAAGAACATTACCTGTCCAATTGGATAATCTGATGACCACTTGACTATTACATCCATAAATGAAAAGGCACATATTGATAAAAACATGTAAAAAAAGCCTAATTGATTTTTGGAAAGCATGATAATAACTTTAGATTAATTAAAATTTTTAGCAATGGAAATAGCAACTTTAGCACTTGGATGTTTTTGGGGACCCGAAATAAAATTTAGCAAGTTAGATGGAGTAATAAATACAGAGGTTGGATATTGTGGAGGTAATACTGAGAAGACATCTTATAAAGAAGTATGTTATGGTGACACCAATCACGCAGAAGTAGTTAAAGTTGAATTTGACAATACTAAAATTTCTTATGAGGAAATAATAAGAAACTTTTTTGAATTTCATGATCCAACTACTTTAAACCGGCAAGGTCCAGATGTAGGTACTCAGTATAGAAGTGAAATATTTGTTCATGATGAAAATCAAAATAAAATCGCTAACAAAGTATTGAAAGAAATTAATGAAAAATTTAAGGGTAAAATCGTTACCAAAATATCAAAATCAAAAAATTATAACAAAGCCGAAGATTATCATCAGAAATATTTGGAAAAAAGTTTCTAATGTCACTTATATCAACCGAGTGGCTAGAAAAAAATCTCTTAAATGTAAAAATAATTGATGGCTCTTGGCATATGCCTGCAGCAAATAGAAGTGGTAAAGAAGAGTTCAATAAAGAGCATATACCAAATGCAATTTTTTTTGATATCGACAAAAATTGTAATAAATCAACCGACTTACCACATATGTTAACGGACATTAGTTCGTGGGAAAATATACTATCATCTATGGGCATATCTAACGAAGACGAAATTGTGATTTATGATAATTCTGATGTTTTAAGTGCTTGTAGAGTATGGTTTAATTTAATTTACTTTGGCCATGATAAAAAGAAAGTACATGTTTTAGATGGAGGTTTTAATAAATGGAAAAAAGAAAAAAGAATAACTTCTACTAATAATATAATTATTCAAACAACTAGCTATAAAGCAAAAGAAAATAATGGAATGGTTAAGAGCAAAGATCAGATTGACCAAAATATAATTAAAAAAAAATTTGATTTAGTTGATGCGAGAAGCAAAGATCGTTTTAATGGCACAACTCCAGACCCAAGAAGAAATGTAAGAAGTGGTTCAATACCTAATTCAATTTGCTTACCGTTTAAAACCCTTATCAATGACGATTTTACTTTTAAAAGTAAATCTGAAATTTCTTCTTATTTTAAAGATTTATCTTTAAATGACCCAGTAAATGTAGTGTTTTCGTGCGGTTCTGGGATCACAGCATGTGTTTTGGCACTTGCATATTCTCAAGTAAATAATAAGTATCTTCCAGTCATTTATGATGGTTCATGGGCTGAATATGGTAAAATATAAAATATGAAAAGATCAACAAAAATTACAAGCATAATAATAATTTTCTTTTTAATTATAGCTACAGTGATTGTTGGTAGAACAATGATTGGAAATCATTTTAAGAAGAAATTTAGTAAAAGACCACCTCCAGGAATAATTGTTACTGCAGCTGAAAATAGAGTTTTTGAAAATTTAATAAGCACATACGGAACAGCAAGACCATTTAAAACACAATCCTATAAAATTGAGAAGTATGAAATACTTAAACCTATCAACTTTAATCAAAAAGTAAAAAAAGGTGATGTAATTGCAGAACTTAAAAATAGAAAAATTACTGCTCAGTTTGATGGAACAATTGGAAAAAGAGAATTTTCAGAAGACATCGAAGTTTCAAAATCTTCAATCTTAATTAATCTCGAAAATACCAGTATTATCTATTGTGATGTAGATATACCTGAAATGTTTGTACCATTTATTAAGGTTGGTTTACCTGTTGATATAAAATTTTCTGGATACAAAGATAAAACCTATAAAGGGGAAGTTGACTCGTTAGCTAGTCGAATTAGTGAGGATACTAGATCATTACCAACAAGGATAAAAATGGATAATACATCTGGTGAAATTTTGCCTGGCTCGTTTTTAGAAATTTCAATAAAATATGATACAAGAGAAAGCTTAAGTATCCCGGATACCAGCACAATAGTGGAAGGTGATAATATATTTATCTATAAAGTTGACGAAAAAAATAAAGTATTAAAAACAAATATTGATACTGGCGATAGATACCTTGGTTTTGTTGAAGTTTTAAATGGTCTAAAAGTTGGTGACAAAGTTGTTGCTGAGGGCACAAAAAAAGTCAGACCAAATTTAATAATAAGACCTATAAAAAAAGGTGCTAAAGTAGCTAATCAAAACAAATCTGGTTGGGGTGGAAAAAAGAAAAAAGATACTAAAGAAAACAAGAATGGTATGTTTGCGTGGTTACAAAAATTAAATATATTTAAAAAGTCTGACTCTGAAAAACAAGAAAATAAAAAATAATTAATACATGTATATAACTGAAGTTAGTATTAAAAGACCTGTCGTTGCATGGGTAATGTCAATGATACTAATTATTTTTGGAATTTTTGTATTTTGGGAATTACCTGTTAGAGAATTACCAGATGGCATTCAGCCTCCAGTGGTACAGGTACAAACTGATTATAAATCTGCTTCAGCTGAAATTGTTGATGAAGAAATAACACAAAAAATAGAAGATGTTATAGGAGGAGCGGAAGGAATTAAGAACATTGATTCTAGTTCGCTTAATGGAAGAAGTAGAATTAATATTTATTTTAATACAGATATAGATTTAGATGATGCAGCAAATGACATAAGAGAAAGAGTATCAAGAGTTGCGGACAATTTACCAGATCAAGCAAACCCGCCTCAAATTTTGAAACAAGCAGCAGGTTTTACTACCACAATGTGGGTTGCGCTATCGTCACCAACTTGGAATGATTTGGATTTGGGTGATTATGCAGAAAGATATCTTATAGATGCCTTTTCGAGCGTACCAAATGTTGGTAGAATTTTAGTCGGTGGATTAAGAGAACTAAGCGTTAGAGTTTGGGTAGATCCTATCAAATTAGCAGCTAATAATCTTACTATTCAGGAAGTCGAGAGAGCATTAAGAAATGAAAATATAAACATCCCCGCTGGAACTTTAGAAGCTAGTAACAAAGATTTAACTCTTAATATTGATAAGTCTTACTCTAACATTGAAACAATCAAGCAGCTTCCTCTTAAGAAAAACAAAGATAAAGTCACAACCCTTTCTGATATTGCAAATGTTGAGCTTGGTCCAGTTTCTGAGAAAACTTTATTTAAAGCTCAAAGAAAAAATGCAGCTAATTTAAAAACAGTTGGGATTGGAATATACGCAAAAAGTGGAGCATCAACTGTCGAACTTTCAAATCAAATCAAAGAGAAAATAAACGTTTTAAATCAATCTTTACCAGATGGTTTAAAGTTAGAAATAGCATTTAATAGAGCAACTTACGTAGGAACTGCAATACAGGAAGTTTATAAAAGTTTAATTATTGCTTTTATTTTGGTTGTAGTAATAATTTACTTGTTTTTAGGAAACCTAAAAGCTGTAATTGTACCAGCTGTAGCTTTGCCAGTAAGTTTAATTGGTTCGTTTTTAGGTTTATATATATTTGATCTTTCTATAAATATATTTGTTCTCCTAAGTTTTATTTTAGCAATTGGAATAATAACTGATGATTCTGTAATAATGACAGATGCAATTTATACAAGAATTGAAAAAGGAGAAACGCCACTTGTAGCTGCTTATAAAGGCTCAAGACAAATAACATTTGCGATAATAGCTACAACTTTAATCTTAGTTGCAGTTTTTTTACCTTTAATTTTTATTGAAGGTATAGCTGGTACCTTGTTTAAGGAAACTGCAATAGCACTATCTTTCTCAATTGTTGTTTCATCGTTTGTAGCTTTAACTCTTTCACCAATGTTGGGAAGTAAATTTTTAAATAAAAAAGAAAAAATTAATTTTTTTGTAAAAAAATTCAATAATGGATTTAAATCTTTTACAGAATTTTATACCGATACCCTAAAATTTTGGATTAATAAACAGAAAACAATTTCGATATTTATAATTCTGTTAATTGCAGCCTCAGTTTATTTATTTAACTTCACTAAAAAAGAATTGATACCACTAGAAGATAGGGGAGCTTATTTAATAATTGGTTCTACTGATGAAGGAAGTTCATTCGAGTACACACAAGAAAAAGCCCAAATAATTGAGGGAAGAATATTAAAATTGTTACAAGCAGAAGACAGCCCTTACCAAAGATTAATTATGAGGGTACCTGGTTTCGGTAAGTCCGCAACTTCATATAATACTTTTATTATAATAGCACTTTTAGATGAATGGAAAAATAGAGAAAAGAGCACACAAGTTGTTTTAAGAGAAGCTATTGGACAAGTTGTTAGTGTGCCTGAGACGTTTGCGTTTCCTATATCACCTCAATCTATAAGGGTTTCTAGCTACAATAAACCTGTTCAAATGGTGATTTATGGGACAAGTTATGAAGAGTTAGAACAAATTCAAAGCCAAGTTTTAAGAGAGCTAAGAAGAAATAGAAATATGTTTAGAATTGAAAGTGATTACACAAAAAATAAACCTGAAGTAAAATTAATTACTAACAAAAATAGAGCAAATGATTTAGGAGTTTCAATAGAGAATATAGGCAGAACACTAGAAACATTATACGGTGGAAAGAGGGTTACAACATATAATAAAGAAGGAAGAGAATATCCCATTATTCTTCAGCAGTATTTAGCAGATAGAAGAGATAAAGATGGCTTATCAAAGATTTTTGTAAGATCTGAAACTACAGGAAAATTAGTGTCAGTTGCAAGTTTGGTGGAATTTGAAGAGAAAGGAACTGCTGAGTCATTACCTAGATATAATAGACAAAGAGCAGTAACTATATCGGCAGCTTTATCTGAAGAATACACATTGTCTGAAGCTATAAAATATTTAGAAGACGTAATGTTGAGAGTTGCTCCTCAAAATCAAATAACTTGGAAAGGTAAGTCTGAAGAACTAAAGGAGACTAGTAATGAAATATTTCTTATTTTTGCTTTAGCATTAATAACTGCATATTTAGTAATGGCTGCTACTTTTAACTCGTTTGTCCATCCTTTTATTATAATATTGACTGTGCCTCTTGCAGTTTTTGGAGGTCTTGTATTCATTTTATTTCTAAATAGTTCGATAAATATATTTTCACAAATCGCCTTGATTATATTAATCGGTATATCCACTAAAAATAGTATTTTAATCGTCGACTATACTAATCAAATTCGAACAACAGGTGCAAAAATTGAGGAAGCATTGATAGAAGCTTGCAAATTAAGAATAAGACCAATCATAATGACTTCATTAAGCACCATGATTGCGATGTTGCCTCTTATAGTAGGCAACATAGGTCCAGGCGCAGGTGAGGCGTCTAGATTAGCAGTTGGATCAACAATCTTTGGTGGAATGATTATTTCAACATTCTTTACATTATATGTGACGCCAACTATGTATTTAACACTAGCAAAAAATACCAAGAGAATAGATGCAGTAGATCTGGAGCTAGAAAAGCAATTGATTAAAAAATAATATATTTTCTAGTAGTCAAAGATTTACTACATTTATTAAGCTGCTTCTTGAATTTATTTGAATAACCCTCTACTTTTTTTGCCAATACTATAACTTTCTGATTGTTTTTATAATTTTTATAATTTCCCCAGCCTTCATGATAAGCAATATATTGTCTGAAAGCATCTTTTTTTGAAACCTTTAAAATTTTTTCCGTTTTGTTTGTATACCAGCCAATAAAATCAACACTATCTTTAAATCTAGTTCTTAAAGCATATTTATTTCCAGTCTCATCTTTATATTGTTTCCAAGTACCTTTAATAGCTTGTGAGTATCCAAATGAACTAGAAGGTCTTTTATAAGGTATAACTTTAAATAATTTTTGACGTGCAGGCTTAGCGAGCCAGTCAAAATCAGATTCCATTTTTATTATTGCTAATTGTAAGTTGATTGGTGTTCCCCACTTTTTTTCAGTTTTTTTCGCGTGTTTATACCAAAGATATCTCTCAGAAAATATTGAACAGCCATCTGCTGTATTTCGTGGTATCGATGAGCAAGCAGTTAAAAATAATAGACCAAAAAATAAAAAATACTTTCTAAAAAGAATCACAGTTTAATATAAATTATCTATTATTTTTTCTCCATATCCATGGATAATCAAATTCCATACTCCATAAACCTAACTTATTGTTTTTTGCATAAATTTGATCTTTAGAATATTTTTTTTTCGAATATTTTGGATAGTCGAAGGCTAATCCATTTCTTACCATGTAAGCTGAAACACTTTCATTATTGATAAAACACTCACCTAAATACCTACCAAAATAGTCCTTTTGTGGCTCGATTAGACATTTTAATTTTTTATTTATAATTTTTTCCGTAAGAGAATTTTTTGAAATTTTTCCACAATTAATTTTTTTTTTATTTTTTAGGCAAAACTGTTGCTTCCCTTTAAATTTAGTTTCTGGAGCATCAATGCCTGAAAAACGAATTTTTTTATTATCTAATAAAATTGTATCACCATCAATTATTTTAATCTTATCTGAAATTAGGATTGTTTCTGATAGTAAGTAATTTGTTGCTACAAATGTAAATAAAAATAGAAAACTAACTAACTTCAGTAGTTGCTTTTTCATTGCATTCTTGCATTTTTTTTCTAATTTGATCTTCGGATATATTTTTATCTTTTAAATCTCCATAAAGCTTTCTATACACATCTTCATCACCTGCCTCAGCAAAATCTGCTTTGATTACATCTTGAATATATTGATTTTTTTTTTCCTCATCATATCCAAGAATTTGTGAGGCCCACTCTCCTAAGTATTTATTTTTTCTTGCATTAATTTTAAATTGTTTTTCCTCATCATGAGCAAATTTTTTTTCAAAACCTTTTTTTCTTTCATCGAATGAACTCATTGCAATCTACCTTTATAAATTATTTTAAAAACTAAAAATGATATAAGTACTCCTATTATATTACCAAACAAATCACTTAATTCAAATCCTCTTTCTGGAATAATTAAGTGCAGAATTTCTAAAATGATAGAAATACAAATAAGATAAATAAATATATTTTTTAATTTATACTTAAAAGCAATTAATCCTAGAATTGATACAATAAAGAAAACATAAACGTGATTTGAAGATACTAAAAAATCTCTTGTTAATTGAGGTTGAATTTTACAATCATTATAAATTAAACATCCTAAAATACTTCCAGGGTACAAGTAAAAAATAAATAAAACTACATTAGACAGATAAAAAAATTGCTTTATGTAATTCATAGTTAATCTATATTAAATATTCATAAATGAGTCACTTAATACTTGTTAGACATGGTCAAAGCGAATGGAATTTAGAAAATAAATTTACAGGATGGGTTGACGTTGAGCTTGCACCACAAGGGAAATTGGAAGCTTGTAAAGCCGGAGAGTTTATAAAAAAATTAAATTTAGAAATCAAATATTTTTATACTTCATATCAACTAAGATCGATTGATACTTTAAAACTCATTTTAAATACAATCAGAGTAAAACCAGATAATATCATTAAGGCCTGGCAATTAAATGAAAGGCACTACGGGTCACTTACAGGATTAAACAAAGATGAAATGAGAAAAAAATTAGGAGATGAAGAAGTTCACAAATTTAGAAGATCTTGGGATAATCCACCAAAACCTTTAAATATAAATAGTCCATACCATCCAAAAAATATAAGTATTTACAATGATATACCCCGTAACCTAATTCCAGATACAGAGTCTCTTAAAGATACTTATGAAAGAGTTGTGCCCTATTTTGTTGAAAACATAGAAAAAAATTTGCAGGATAATATAATTATATCTGCTCATGGTAATTCTATTAGATCACTTTTAAAATATTTATTTAAAATTGATGACAATGAAATTTCTAAACTTGAAATACCAACAGGAAATCCTCTACTTTTGAAATTTGAAAAAAAGAATATAAAAGAAGCTAAATACCTGGATCAGAGTAGATCTAGGGATTTAATTAAATTCTAACCTTTTTGAAGAAGTTTTTCGTAAATATCTTTATCTGTTAAATGAAGAAACTCAATACCACTCTCAAAACCATACAAATTTTCCTTTTCAATGTAGTTGTCCCAAATCTCATTCATTGAAAATATTTTTTTTGATAAATTTTTAAATATTT
Organism: uncultured Pelagibacteraceae bacterium; assembly: GCA_902532805.1. GTDB lineage: Bacteria > Pseudomonadota > Alphaproteobacteria > Pelagibacterales > Pelagibacteraceae > Pelagibacter. The sequence goes on from CACAJQ010000005.1 coordinate 37,771, forward strand.
TTTTATTTATAATTTGACACCCTGTAAAAATATAATTTTTATCATTGTTCTTTTTTAAATTATTGCCATCCATAGAAAAATCGCCTGTAAATCTTTTGTCAAAACTTAAATCTTTTTTTACAACCATTAAAATATTTTTTAAGTTATTTTTAAAATATATATTTTCCATCTTCTTAATTTCATTTGCATATTCAGCGTTCCAAATTGTATCAGGATTAAAAACTATAAAATCTGTTTCAACTGAATTATCTACTACGTTTAAAAGACCGCCCCCTGTATCTAATATTTCTTTACCATCTTCTATAATTTGAATTTCTAAACCAAAATTATTTGAAAAAATGAAATCTTTTATTTTATCACTTAAATAGAAAGTATTAATTTTTAAAGATTTTATTTCTAATACTTTTATCAAGTTTATAGTATTTTCTAATAAGCTAATCTCATTAATTTTTAAGAGTGGTTTTGGTGTTTTCTCAGTTAATGGCATTAATCTTTTTCCAAAGCCTGCACATAAAATTATTGCTGTTTTAATTTTCATATTTTTTTTATTCTTGGGTTTTTTTGAAGAAAATTTTTTAAATCATGGAAATTTGGATTATTTTTAATACGATTATCGATTAATTTCCACGCATAAGGTATTAATTTTAGATATTTCCTTTTTTTATCTCTTTTTGCAAGTCTTGTGAATATACCAATTATTTTTAGATTTCTTAAAACAGATAAAATTTCAAAATCATTAATAAATTGAGATTCATTTTTATACTTAAATTTACCAAGATATACTTTTAAAATATTTGACTTAAAACTATTTGAAGTTTTAATTCTTACATCATCTATAAGTGAGGCCAAATCATATGCTGGATTACCTAGGACTGCATCTTGACTATCTATTAAAGCGATTTTATTTTTATAAAACATCATGTTTAAGACGTGAAAATCTCTATGTACAAACACTTTGTGTTTGATTTTTAAATTTAAATACAAATTATCTATTATTTTTTTGAGATTTTTTTTTAAATGTCCTTTTTGAATAATTAATTTATTTGCTGCTAAGTACCAATCCAAAAAAAGGTATGACTCTTTAAGTATTTTAGCTTTTGAATAGTTTGATAAATTAAATTTTTTTTTAAGAAAATTTTGAGTTTTAAAATTTTTAATTTTTTGAATTTGATATAAAACTTTTAGTATTCTTTTGTATTCATTTAATTTTGTTTTTGAGGATTTAATTTTATCCAACATGTTTTTATTGCCGAAATCCTCAATTTCTATAAAATTTTTTTTAAAATTTTGACTAATTAAACCTGGTGCTAATATTTTATTTTTAATCAATATTTTGTTAACTGCATCATAATTTAACAGGTTTGATCGCTTTTGAATTTTGCTATAAACTAATATTGAATTATTTGTTCTATAAAATTGTCTAAAAGATGCATCTCCTGATAGTTTTTTAAATTTTTTCAAATTCATTAAAATTAAAATCAATATTATTAGATATAATTAAGTACCTATTTTCAAGCTTTTCATCATATTCAAATTTTAATGTAAAAGTACTTTCTATATTTTGACCCAAGATTTCAGGCCATTCAATTAATCTAGCATAATCTTCTGAGTTTTCATTAATTCCTAAGTTATTTAATTCTTTTTTATCTTTAATTCTGTAAAGATCAAAATGTCTAACAATCAAAGAATTAATCTCATATTCATTTATAATATTAAAAGTTGGACTAGGTATTTCTGTTTTTTCTAAACCATTTTTTGTTTGAAGATAATTAATTAGATGCCTAATAAATGTAGTCTTACCAACTCCGATGTTTCCATAAAAAAGCAAAGTTGTATTATTACTAACTTTACTTGCAATTTTTTCAGCAATTTTTTGTGTGATAATTTCTTTTGAAATATCTATTTTGCTACTTTTAGTAGCGATAGGCATCTGGTTTATAAGGTCCTTCTGGTGTTACACTTATATATTTTGCTTGATCATCTGATAATTTGGTTAATTTAGCTCCAACTTTTTCTAAATGAAGTCTGGCTACTTTCTCATCTAAATGTTTAGGTAAAACATATACTTTTTTCTCATATTTATCTGAGTTATTCCATAATTCTATCTGAGCTGTTACTTGATTTGTAAAAGAAGCACTCATTACAAAACTTGGGTGTCCTGTTGCACATCCAAGATTAACCAATCTACCTTCTGCTAATAAAATAATTCTTTTTCCATCCGGCAATGTAATTTCGTGAACTTGTGGTTTTATTTCATCCCATTTATAATTTTTAAGAGCATCTACTTGGATCTCATTATCAAAGTGACCGATATTGCATAGAATTGCTCTATCTTTCATTTCTCTCATATGGTCAGCTGTCACAATATCTTTATTTCCTGTTGCCGTAACAACAATGTCGGCTTCTTTTATCATCTCATCCATTAAAACTACTTCATAACCTTCCATTGCAGCTTGGAGAGCACAAATTGGGTCTGTTTCTGTAACCATAACTCTTGCACCGCTTTGACGAAGAGAAGCAGCGCTTCCCTTTCCAACATCTCCAAATCCAGCTACAATAGCTACCTTACCTGACATCATGACGTCAGTAGCTCTTTTAATTCCATCAACTAAACTTTCTCTACAACCATATAAATTGTCGAACTTAGATTTTGTTACTGAGTCATTAACATTTATTGCTGGGACAAGTAGATTGCCTTCACTTTCCATTTTTTTTAATGCTAAAACTCCTGTAGTTGTCTCTTCTGATAAACCTTTAACATCATTTAATAATTCTTTATAATCTTTGTGCATTAATGCTGTAAGATCGCCACCATCATCAAGTATCATATTTGGTTTCCAGCCATCTTTTCCTTCAATAGTTTGCTTTACACACCACCAATATTCTTCTTCTGTTTCGCCTTTCCAAGCAAATACAGGAATGCCAGCTTTTGCAATTGCTGCTGCTGCATGGTCCTGTGTCGAAAAAATATTACATGAGGACCATCTTACTTCGGCTCCTAACTCAACTAAAGTTTCTATTAAGACAGCTGTTTGTATTGTCATGTGTAAACAACCAACAATCCGAGCTCCATTTAAAGGTTTTTTACCCTTATATTCATCTCTAAGAGCCATTAATCCTGGCATTTCAGTTTCAGCCAGTGAAATTTCTTTTCTTCCAAATTCCGCTTGGGATATATCTTTTACTTTAAAATCTTCCATAGAAAGAGGCTTTTAACAATTTCACTTAATATATCAACAAAGATTTATGCTTCTGGGAAAATTATTTCAATTCTTGCCCCTTTATCTTTATTATTAGATGCGTTGATTTCACCACCATGAATTTCAACTAAATTTTTGACAATATTTAATCCCAAACCCGAATGTTCTCCAAAGTTTTCAGGTCTATTACTATAAAATCTATTAAATATCTTATTTGTATCCTTTTCACTAAATCCAGATCCCTGATCAACGACAACTAATTTAATTTTGTCATTTTTATCTTTTGATATTTCAACGGTAATTTCTTGATTATTTTCACTAAAAGAAATTGAGTTTTCTAATAAGTTTGCAATAATTTGTTCAATTCTATTTTCTATCCCTAAAATACTATAATTTTTAATTCCATTAGATTTCAATTTAATTCCAATCGATTTTTTTGTTTCATAGATACTGTTAAAATCGTCAACAACAGATTGGGCAATCTCTTTTAAATTTAATTTTTGCATTTTCTCAGAGGAAATTGCTGCCTCATCTCTTAGCATTTGAGAGTAATCAGTTATTAATCTTTCAATTCTCTCTACGTCATGTGATACGATATTAATTAATTTGTTTCTTTGAGATTTATCATTTGTTTCAGAAATTATCTCAGAGGCACTTTTTAGAGATGCTAAAGGATTTCTGATTTCATGCAAAAGATCTGTTGAATAATTTTCTGCTGTAGTAATTCTTTTGTTTAATTCATTAGTCATTTCATCAAGAGAATTTGATAATTTTCCCAATTCGTCATTTCTTTTTTTTATATTCCCAATATTTGTCTTTTCCTTACTTTTGTTCTTTATAATATTTGTATATTGAACCAAATTTTTAATTGGTTTTAAGAAGTATCTATTTAATACATATGAAAAAATTAAAATTACTAATGCGACAAGCAAAGCAGTTCTGATTATAAAATTTCTTCTTTCATCTATTGCAACCTTTATTTCATTGGCATTTTCAGTAATTGCTAAATAGCCTATTGTTTTGTTTTCACTGACTACATTTTTAACAGTTACTAATAAAAATTGATCATAGTTTTCTTTAGAGTAAGTTAACGGTTTTCCATAATCTGATGAATATGAGTACCTTTTTAAATCTTCAAATATTTCTTTACTTTCAAAGCTTTTATTACTCTCTTCCAAATTCTTATTTTGATTACTTTGATTATTTAAGTCACTCATTTCAATTATGTTTAGACTTCTTGAGAAAGCATTTGGATCTAAGTCTAATGTGTCGGTATCTCCTAATAGATTAAATTCACTATCAAATATCTGTACTCTATCTATGCTTTGAAATAAAAATTTAGTGGAAAACAGAAACTCTCTAATATCTTCAGATGAGAAATTTATTTTTAAACGATCAATATTTTCTGTTGTATTGTCAATAATTTTTATGTGCGAGGCAGTTTTATTTTTAATGAGCGTAGGTTTTACTGTGTTAAGGTAAAATAATGTTAATACACCTATCACTAAAAAAACAATAAAATTGATAACTAAGAATTTTTTTAAAATAGATTGATTATTAGATTTTGAAGTAGCCATTATTTAACATTCCAACGATAACCACTACCATATCTGGTTTCTATCGCTGAAAAGTTATTATCTACTTTTTTAAACTTTTTTCTAATCCTTTTTACGTGACTATCTATTGTTCTATCTTCAATATCTGTATCTTCTCTGTAAGCAACATCCATTAATTGAGATCTTTCTTTAATAATTCCAGGTCTTTTTGCTAATTCCTTTACAATTAAGAATTCTGTTGTTGTTAATTTATCTGGTAATTGCTTGCCATCCCATTCACACTCTAGCTGTGAAGGGTCAAGTTTTAATTTTCCATGTGAAATTATATTTCTATTATCTTCTAAATTATTATCTTTTTTTCTAAGTTGGACACGAATTCTTTCAATAAGAACTTTAGTTGAAAAGCCACCTGATTTTTTTACAAAATCATCAGCCCCTAGTTTTAGTCCTAAGAGCTCATCCACCTCTTCATCTTTTGAAGTTAAAAAGATAACGGGCATAGATGTTTTTTTTCTCAATTTTTTTAACAATTCTTCTCCATCCATTCTTGGCATTTTAATATCTATAACTGCAAGGTCTGGGGGATTTCTTGACAAACCTATTAAGGCACTTTCTCCATCCAAATAAGTTTGAATATTAAAACCCTCTTTCTCTAGAGCAATACTTAAACTAGTTAATATATTTCTATCATCATCAACAAGGGCAATTGTTTGTTTCATGTTTAACTATAAAAATACTAAAATGTTTAAAATTGGGCAATTAAATGTTTATTAATGAAGCTCTCCCCAGTTATCACCTATGTTTACATCTACCGATAATGGTATTGAAAATGAATGCAAATCACTATCTTTCACACTTGTCATAATATCTTTAATCTTTTTAGAAGCGGATTTAGTACCATTATCAATTACTTCAAAAATCAATTCATCGTGAATTTGAAGCAACATATTAAATTCATTTGTTTTTTTAGTATCAAGCTCATCGTTGATTCTAATCATAGCAAGTCGCATTATTTCTGATGCAGATCCTTGGATGGGTGCATTTATAGCTGCCCTTTCTTGAAAATTTCTAACATTAAAATTTTTGTCATTGATTCCTGGAATATGAGTTTTTCGACCAAAAATATTTCTTACATATCCACTTTTTCTACAGAATTTAATTGTTTTATTCATGTATTCTTTAATTTCTGGAAATTTAATAAAATATGAATTTAGAAATTCTTCGGCTTCATTGTTTGATACACCAATTTGTTTGGCCAAACCATATTGAGATATTCCATAAATTATTCCAAAATTAATAGCTTTCGCTTTTCTCCTCATATCAGCATCAATTTTTTTTATGTCTGCACCAAAAACCTGGCTAGCCGTTAATGAGTGAATATCCTCATTATTTTTAAAAGCTTTTTTTAGTTCTTTTACATCAGCTAGATCAGCCAAAATTCTCATTTCGATCTGATTATAGTCTGCTGATATAAGTTTTTTATTTTTTTCTGATATGAAGGCTTTACGAATATCTTTGCCCTCCTCAGTTTTAATAGGAATATTTTGTAGATTTGGATCACTAGATGCAAGTCTACCTGTTGTAGTTGCTGCTAACAGAAAAGATGTATGCACTCTTTTTGTATTGGGATTTAAATGCTCTGGCAAAGAATCTGAATATGTATTTTTCAATTTACTAGATTGCCTCCATTCTAAAACCAACTTAGGAAATTCATTCCCTTTGTAAGCTAAATCCTCTAGAACTGCTGCACCAGTTGCAAAACTCCCTTTTTTAGTCTTTTTTAGCGATGCAATTTTGAGGTCATTATACATTATTTCACCTAACTGTTTAGTTGATGCAATATTAAATTTTTTTTTTGAAATTTTAAAAATTTGTTTTTCTAAATCTTGAAGTTTTTTTTCAAACTTAATAGATAATTTTTTAAGAAAATTATTATCCAATTTTATGCCATTGATTTCCATTGATGCTAAAATTTTAATTAAAGGTTTTTCGAAAATTTCATAAATATTTAGTAATTTTTCTGATTTAAGTGATTTCAAAAATATTTTATATAAACGGTAAGTTATATCAGCATCTTCTGCTGCATAATCTTTTGCAATATTTAACTCTACTTGACTGAATTTAATTTCTTTTTTTCCAGATCCAACAAGATCTTTATATTTAATCGTTTTATGACCAAGATGAATATCTGAAAGGGTATCCATATTATGTCTATTTTTCCCAGCATCTAAAACGTATGACATCAACATTGTATCTTCCATGCTTTGAATATCTATATCCCTTTTACGAAATATTATGTAATCGAATTTAATATTTTGCCCAATTTTTTTTAAACTTTTATCCTCTAAATATGGTTTTAAAATTCTCAAAACATCTTTTTCATTTAGATTATTTTTATCAATATGACCTGTTGGAATGTAACAAGCTTTACCTATTTTGCTAGAAATTGATATACCAACTAAATTTGCCTGATGTGGGTCAAGAGAGTCTGTTTCAGTATCAATGGAAAATTCACCAGCTTCTTCGGCTTCTTGCATCCAATCTTTTATTTCAGATAAATTTTTTATCAAAACATATTTATCTTTTGATATTTTAGATGTTTCTTTTTTGACTTCTATTTCATCACTAAATTTGGATTGACCATACGTCGAAATTGCCGAACTCAATAACCTATTAAATTCCATCTCTCTCAAAAAATTGTATAACTTGTCTACGTCTACTTTTTTTAGAACAAAGTCATTTAATTTGTCTTTCACCGGAACATCTTTTTTTAATGTGACCAGTTTTTTACTTACCAGAGCCTTATCTTTATTTTCTAAAAGTGTTTCTCTTCTTTTATTCTGTTTTATTTTATTTGCGTTTTTAAGAAGGTTTTCTAAATTTCCATATTCCTTAATTAATTCTGCTGCCGTTTTTACACCAATTCCTGGAACGCCAGGTACATTGTCTGTACTATCCCCTGCTAGTGATTGAACATCAATTACTTTATCTGGACCAACCCCAAATTTATTGATTACATCGTCATTAGATATAAATTTATTCTTCATTGGATCATATATACGAACCTTTTTTTTGAAAAGTTGCATTAAATCTTTGTCAGATGATACAATTGTAACCTTTGCACCTTCGTCTAATATTTGCTCTACATAGGTGGCTATCAAATCATCAGCCTCGTAATTTAACATTTCTATAGATGGTAAATTGAATGCTAATACTGACTTTCTAATATAATCGAATTGTGGAATTAGATCATCGGGAGCATCAGACCTATTTCCTTTATAATCTGAATATATTTCGTTTCGAAAATTCTTTCTTGCAGAGTCAAAGATTACTGCAAAATGAGTTGGTTTTTCTAAATTTTCGCTAGATTTAGAGTCCTCTAATAATTTAAACAGCATGTTACAAAATCCACTTACTGCTCCTACTGGCAAACCATCACTTTTTCGTGTTAATGGTGGCAATGCATAATATGCTCTAAATATGTATCCGGACCCATCAATAAGATAGAAATGATCTGTTTTTTTAATTTTACCCATAATTTAATTTATAATAAATTGACGTATTATAGTAAGAATAAAACATCCTGTTAATAAATATTAGTGGATTAAACTTTATTAAAATAGTAATTTAAAGCTAATGGAATTAGTAAATTCAATTTCTAATAATAAAGTAATTAAAATCATAATATTTGCATTAATAGGTTCTATTTTATTGACAATATCTGCAAAAATTAAAATACCTTTTTATCCAGTTCCTATGACTATGCAAACATTTATAGTTTTGTTTTTAGGAATTTCCTTTGGATATAAAGTCGGGGTACTTTCAGTAGTTTTTTATTTGATAGAAGGAATTATGGGATTACCAGTATTTTCTAACTCACCAGAGAAAGGAATAGGATTAGCTTATTTTGTTGGTCCCACAATGGGATATTTAATTGGTTTTATATTTGCATGTCTGATAGCAGGCATATTTACATACGATAAAAACCATATATTAAATTTTTTAAAAATTATAATTGCAACATCAGTAATATATATTTTGGGTATTTTGTGGCTTGGAAATTTAATCGGTTGGGATAAACCAATATTAGAATTTGGTGTTTACCCATTTCTTTATGCTGAATTATTTAAGATATTATTACTAACAGCTTTAGTTAATAAAATTATTAAACTTAGAAAATATATTTAGAATTACCTTGGAGATCTTTTTGATAGAATTCTTTGGAGTGTTCTTCGATGCATTTTAAGTCTTCTTGCAGTCTCAGATACATTTCTATTACATAATTCAAAAACTCTGTGAATATGTTCCCATTTAACTCTATCAGCGGACATTGGATTTTCTGGTGGAGCAGCTTTTTTATTTGGATCAGCTAAAAGTGCTTTTTCTACGTCATCTGCATCTGCTGGTTTAGCTAAATAGTCTATTGCACCTTCTTTAATGGCTGCTACTGCAGTTGGTATATTTCCATAACCAGTAAGCATCACTATTCTGCTCTCTGAGTTATTTTTCTGGATTTCTTTTACAACTTCTAGTCCGTTTCCATCGTTTAGTCTCAAGTCAACAACTGCAAAAGCAGGTTTTTTTGATTTCACAGACTCTATTCCAATTTTTACACCTTCTGCTTGTGAAACAGAAAAGCCCTTTTTTTCCATTGCTCGAGCTAGTCTTTCTCTAAAAGGGTTATCATCATCTACTATAAGTAGAGATTTATCCTCAAATTCTGTTATTTTTTTTAATACTTCAGCTTCTGGCATGTGCCTTATATGGAAACATTCTAAATTATTTCAAGGGTACATTTTTACTTTACATTGGCTCATTTTCAGCATAAATGCTCGTTTTATATAAACTTGCATAGGAGTTATGCCGGTTTTTTTTGTTAAATTTTTTTTGGAGCTTTAAATGCAAAAATTTAAATCAGTTGATAAATTAGTTGACCAACTGAAACCAACAGAACCTGTTTATTGTATTAGAAGAGATTCTATAAACATAGCTTCTAAGTTTTTTCAGAATAAATTTCCTGGTAAAATCCTATATGCAGTTAAAACTAACCCACATCCATTAGTGTTAAAAACTATCGTGGAAAGCGGAATTAATGATTTTGATATCGCTTCAATTAAAGAAGTTGAGGCAATTAGAAGTGTTAGCCCAGATGCAAAATGCTCCTACATGCATACTGTAAAAAGTAAGGAAAGTATAAACGAAGCATATTTCAAATATAATATTAAGACTTTTTCAATAGATACAAAAGATGAATTAATAAAAATTCTTAATAGTACTAATCAAGCTAAGGATTTGGAGTTATTTGTAAGAGTTGCAGTTTCTAATGAACACGCAGAAATAGATTTATCTAAAAAATTTGGCGCACAAACTTCTGAAGCAATAGGGCTTTATAGATTAACAAAACAGTATGCAAAAAAAATAGGATTAAGTTTTCATGTGGGTTCGCAATGTATGCATCCAATATCCTATTCAAAAGGGATTAATGAAATTAAATATATAATAAAAAAAACAAAAATAGTTCCAGATGTTATAAATATAGGTGGAGGATTTCCAACAATCTATCCTGACTTAGTTCCTAAATCATTAGACTCTTATTTTGAGGAAATAAAAAATTCATTAAATAAATTAAAATTAGAAAAAAAACCAGAAATTATATGTGAGCCAGGTCGAGCAATTGTTGCAGAAAGTGGTTCGACAATTGTGAGAGTAAACTTAAGAAAAAAACAAAAGCTATATATTAATGATGGAACATACGGAACTTTATTTGATGCAGGTGTGCCTAATATAGTTTATCCATCAAGGATAATTACAAGTGGAAGAATTATATCAAAAAAATTGACTTCATTTGATTTTTATGGACCAACATGTGATAGCATGGATTATATGAAGGGACCTTTTATTCTACCTAATAATATTAAAGAAGGTGATTACATTGAATTAGGTCAATTAGGAGCATACGGATTGACATTTAGAACTCAATTTAATGGATATTATTCTGATAGTATTTTCGAAGTTTGTGATGATCCAATAATGACGATGTATGACAAAGAAACAAATAAAGAGTTTCTTGTTGCATAATGTCAGATACAAAAAATCTTAATCATAACAGAAAAAAAGACTTTTTAAGTAAAGAGGTTGAACATATTGATATTACATCTTTTGACTCTAGAAAAATTATATCTTCTATGGAAAAGATGTCTTTTGTTTCAAGAGAAACTGCTAATGCATCCAAGATATATAATGAAATGCTTAAAGATAAAGATTGTACAATATTCTTAACTCTTGCAGGGTCTACTTCTGCCGCTGGATGTATGCATATTTATAGAGATATGGTTAAATACAATATGGTGGATGCAATTGTAGCAACTGGAGCATCTATAATAGATATGGATTTTTTTGAAGCACTTGGATTTAAACATTACCAAGGATCACAATATCAAAATGATAATGAACTTAGAGACAATTATATAGATAGAATTTATGATACCTACATCGATGAAGAGGAGCTCCAAGTTTGTGATAAAACAATAGGAGAAATAGCAGACAAACTTGAGCCGAAGTCTTACACATCGAGAGAATTTATTAAAGAGATTGGCAAATATCTAAAAACTAATTCTAAAAAGAAAGGTTCTTTAATTGAAACAGCTTTTGATAACGATGTACCTATATTCTGTCCTGCATTTACAGACTCAAGTGCAGGTTTTGGATTAGTTATGCATCAGGAGAGAAATCCAAAAAATCATATTACAATAGACTCAATTAGAGAATTTAGAGAATTAACAGAGATTAAAATTAAATCTAAAGGGTCGGGATTATTTATGATTGGTGGTGGAGTTCCTAAAAACTTTATACAAGACACGGTAATTTGTGCTGAACTTTTGGGAAAAAATGTAGATATGCACAAATATGCAATACAAATTACTGTTGCTGACTCAAGAGATGGGGCTTGCAGTAGTTCAACTTTAAAAGAAGCAAGTTCATGGGGTAAGGTTGATACTACCAAAGAACAAATGGTATTTGCTGAAGCTACCAGTGTTTTACCATTAATAGCAAGTGACGCTTATCATACTGGAGAGTGGAAAAATAGAGACAGAAAAAACTTTTCCAAAATATTTTGATTGATGATCAAAAAAGTAAAAATTGGAATTATTCAAAGTAAAATTTCAGATAATATTCAAAAAAATATAAATTCAGCTATTAAAAATATAAAAAAAGCAGCATCAAAAAAAGCTAAAATAATTTGTGTGCCAGAACTATTTTTATCAAATTATTTTTGTCAAACAGAAAGTCATTCCAACTTTAAGCTAGCAGAAAAAATACCTGGCAGAACTACAAAAATATTTTCTGAATTAGCCAAAGATTTACAAATAGTATTAATGATTTCATTATTTGAAAAAAAAACACATGGCTTCTATCATAATACTAGTATCGTTATTAGCGAGAAAGGTAAAATTTTATCGAAATATAGAAAAATGCATATACCAGATGATCCTGGTTATTATGAAAAATTTTATTTTACTCCTGGAGATTTAGGTTTTAAATCTGTTAAAACAAAGTTTGGTAAAATTGGACCTTTAATTTGTTGGGATCAATGGTTCCCGGAAGCTGCAAGATTGACTGCACTTAAAGGTGCACAAATAATTTTTTACCCTACTGCTATTGGATGGCATCCTAAAGAGAAAAAGAAATTTGGAAAATCTCAACTAGACTCTTGGATAACAATGCAAAAATCTCACGCAATCGCAAATGGTACTTATGTGGTTGCTATAAATAGAGTTGGAACAGAAAAAAAAGGTAAGAAGAAAATAGAATTCTGGGGAAACTCAATGATCATAGATCCTAGTGGGCAAATAATTGGAAAACTTGGGAATAAAAAAGAAGAAATTTTAATTCGTGAAATAAACTATAAAAAAATTGATTCAGCCAGAGAGCATTGGCCTTTTTTAAGGGATAGACGAATCGATTTCTATAAAGGCATACTGAAAAACCCTGCAGATGAATGAAAACTTTAATGGATTTAGAATGCCGGCTGAATGGGAGCCTCAAAATTCAGTTTGGATTGCTTGGCCTTATAATAAAAATGATTGGCCTGGATTATATCAATTTATTCCTGAAGTAATTTTAAAGATTATAAAAAAAATTTCAAAAAATCAGAAAGTTAACTTAATCGTTAGCAAAAATATAAAAAATATAAAAAAATTGATAAAATTTAATAAAATTAAAAATATCAACTTTCACTATATTAAAACTGATAGAATATGGTTAAGAGATTCTGGACCCATATTTATAACAAATAGAGTTGAAAAGAGAAAGGTAATACTAAATTTTGGTTTTAACGGATGGTCAAAGTATAATAATTATAAAAATGACAATAAAATCAATAATAGTATTAGTAAAATTGCTAATTTTAAAAAGATTGATCCAATAATCAAAAAAAAAGGCAGAATTAGAAAAGTAATCATGGAAGGAGGGGCGTTTGATATAAATGGCTCAGGTACAATTCTATTAACTGAAGAATGTTTATTAAGCAAAATTCAAGAAAGAAATAAAAATTTTAAAAAAAAGGACTACGAAAAAATGTTTAATAAATACTTAAATATAAAAAACTTTATATGGCTTAAAAAAGGAATTGCAGGCGATGATACACATGGACATGTTGATGACATAACAAGATTTGTTTCAAGAAATACGATTATGACTGCAGTTGAAAATAATAAAAAAGATATCAATTACAAAAACCTAAATAAGAATTTGAATATATTGAAAGAAAGTAAATGTGAGAAAGGAAAGAAATTCAAAATTATAAAAGTTCCTATGCCTTCACCAATTTATATTGAGAATACAAGAGTTCCTGCAAGTTATATGAATTTTTATATTTGTAATAAAAAAATAATTCTTCCAATATTCAGAGTAAAAGAAGACAATATTGCAATTAAAATTTTCAAAAATTACTTTAGAAATAGAAAAATCGAAACAGTTGACTGTAGCAAATTGATATGGGGATTTGGTGCAATACATTGCATGACCCAACAAGAACCTAAAATTTAGTTATGCTGCTTTTAGTGTGCCAAGTAATAATCTAAAAGGTATCAACATTACAAGAGCAACAAATATTTTTACTGCAAGATCTCCTAACGATAAAGTTACCCAAGGAATTCCCGTTCCATAGAATGCTATTGAGAAAAATAAAAAAGTATCAACTGTTGAACCTATCAAAGAAGATGTCAAAGGTGCTATAAACCACTTCTTTTGTCTTAATTGATCAAATATCTGAACATCTAAAAGTTGAGCAATTATAAAAGCTGTTCCTGAACCAATTGCTATTCTTATAGAAATAAGATCATTAAAATTAGTTGAAAATATTAAAGTAAACAAAATTCCGATTGTGAAGCCTATATAGACAATTTTTCTTGCTACTAATTTTCCAAAGGATCTGTTGGCTAAATCTGTAATTAAAAATGCAATTGGATAACTAAAAGCACCGTAAGTTAAAATTTCCTCTAAACCGTAATATTTTATAGGAAATTGAACTAAATAATTAGATGCTAGTACAACCAATCCCATTAAAAATGAGAGAGTAAGAAAAACTTTATTCATTATGCTGTTTTTGTGATTATTGATTTTTTAAGCTTTTTTAATCTTAACGATAAGTCTCTTGATTTTGCAGATTTTAAAAAATTATCAAAGCTACCTTTTTTATCTACAGATCTAACACCTGCATTTGAAACTGTTAATCTCAGAGATTTTTTTAAAAGTTCACTTTTAAATTTTACTTTCTTTAAATTTGGAAGAAATCTTCTCTTAGTTTTATTGTTAGCGTGACTAACATTGTGACCCTTTAGAGGGATTTTACCGGTAAGTTCGCATTTTTTAGACATAAATTTTCAAGATGTATATGGTCTTAAAGAATACCAGTCAAGATTAATTTTTTGTTCCAATAGCTTCAGAAATATTTTTAAAACCTTCTCTTTTTACAATTTCATCAAGATCTTTATTAATCTTTGAAGCAATAGTTGGTCCTTTATAAACCATGCCTGTATACAATTGCACAAGAGTTGCACCGCTTACAATTTTATTAAAAACGCCTTCGGCAGAGTCAACGCCTCCAACTCCAATTATTAAGATTTTTTTTCCAACTAATTTAAAAAATTTATTAATTAATTCATTAGAGATATTTTCAAGTGGTTTTCCAGACAAACCGCCTTTCTCTAATTTATTTATATTAGATATATTTTCTCTATTTCTATCTGTCGTATTTGAAACTATAACTATTTGAACATTATATTTTAAAAAAAGTTCTGAGATTTCATCAATACTTTTTTCATCAATATCAGGAGATACTTTGACTGCTATTGGTACATTTGAATTTAAATTTTTCTTTTCATCATTTATGCATTTTAAAAGATTATCTAACTCTTCGTTTTTGTGAAAGTTTCTTAAATTTTCTGTGTTAGGAGAAGAGATATTAATTGTAATATAGTCTGCTAAATTATGAAATTTTCTGAAACAAATTAAATAATCTTCAACTCTATTTTCAGTATCTCTATTAGGTCCTATATTAATACCAAGTAATCCATTAGGTGAATTATTTTCAATATTTTTTTTACTTTCTTCTGATCCAATATTGTTAAATCCAAGTCTATTAATTAAAGCTTCATCTTCTTCCAATCTGAACACTCTTGGCTTTGGATTTCCTATTTGTGGTTTAGGTGTAATTGTACCTACCTCAACAAAACCAAATCCTAGTTTGTATAGAGGATTATAAACTTCTGCATTTTTATCAAATCCAGCAGCAACACCTAGAGGAGAATTTAAGGTTTTGTTTAAAAATTTAGTTTGGATAGTAATTCTGGTTGTTTTATCTATAGCTGGTATCTGATTTAACTTTAAAGCCTTTATTGCTAGTGAGTGTGCAACTTCAGGGCTAAATTTAAATATAAAAGGTCTTATAAGATTAAACATTTTCAACCTTTTTTCTTATCAATTCTTTAGTTTCATTTACTCCAAAAAAACTAATGAAGAAGCCCATTCTGGGTCCATTTTCGTCACCAAATACAACCTCATAGATAAGCTTAAACCATTCTCTTAAATTTTCTTTATAACCATTTTCTTTTCCTACGGTAAAAATATTTGTCTGAATATCTTCAGGAGCCATTTTATCATTACAATTATCTAAAGACTTAATTAATGCTTTCAGTGCAACTTTCTCTTTTTCATTTGGAGTCTTGTAAATTTTTTTTTTTTTTATAACATCATTGAAATATTTTATTGCATATTCAATTAAATTATCAAAAATTGGATGATCATTTTCATTAATTTCTGACTTGTATTTTTTTACAAATTTCCAAAGTAATTTTTTGCTGTCCGCATTACTTGTTTCAACTAAATTTAAAAGCATTGAAAAAGTCATAATTGTATTTTCCTCTGGCATTGATCCATTATGTACATGCCAAACTGGATTCATTAACTTCTGTAAATCATTTTGAGTTTTTCCTTTTTCTATAAAATCTAGATATTCATCAACAGCTTTTGGAACAACTTCTCTGTACAATTTTTTTGCTCTTTTTGGATTTTGATACATGTAAAGAGATAGACTTTGAGGAGATGCATAATTCAGCCATTCATCTATAGTTACTCCATTACCTTTTGATTTAGATATTTTTTCACCTTTTTCGTCCAAAAAAAGTTCATACGCAAAACCAGATGGGTTAGATTTACCTAATGTTTTAATAATCTTAGTTGAAAGAATTGCACTCTCAATTAAATCCTTTCCATACATTTCAAAATCAACATCTAAAGCGTACCATCTCATTGCCCAATCAACTTTCCATTGCAATTTGCAGTTCCCGTCTAAAATACTTTTTTCCAATTTTGATCCATTATTATCAAATATGATTTTAGAAGATTTAGAATCAATTTCTAAAACAGGTATTTCAAGAACTTTTCCAGTTTCTGGGCATATTGGTAAAAAGGGTGAATAAGTTTTCTGTCTTTCTTTGCCTAAAGTTGGAAGAATTATTTCCATAATTTTTTCATAATTTTCTAGAACTAATTTTAGGGTGTCATTAAAATAACCAGACTTGTAGAGTTCTGTAGAACTTTTAAACGAATATTTAAATTTAAAATTATCAAGAAATTGTTTTAACATATTATTATTATGTTCTCCAAAACTACTAAACTTTTCAAATGGATCAGGGACATCCGTTAAAGGTTTGTGAAGATTATTTTTAAGCTTTTCTTGATTCGGAACATTTTCAGGTACTTTTCTAAGACCATCCATATCATCTGAAAATGTAATAATTTCCTTTGGAATATCTGTTAAATGATCAAGAGCGTTGACAATCATGGTCGTCCTTGCAACTTCTCCAAATGTACCTATATGAGGTAAACCGCTAGGGCCATAACCTGTTTGTAAAACTATTTTATTTTTTTTTTCTATGTTCGATTTTCTCTCTCTTAATAGCTTTTTAGCCTCAACAAATGGCCAGGCGTTTGTTTTGTCAAAATTTGTTTTGTCTATCACAACTACTTAAATATCCTTAATATAAGCCTTTTTAATAATTCATATAGAGTTGAAATTTATTTACCATAAAATAATGTCCATTCAAAATGTCCAATTATAAAACTGTCTTTTTTACATTAGGGGTTTTGCAAATTATTTTAGGTCTTTCAATGATTGTACCTATTTTGGTTCAATTAATATTTGATCAAATTGATGCAGGATTTATCGGATCAATGATTGTTACTATTGTTTTTGGATTTTTATTTTTCATTTCTAATTATGATCACGATAAAAAGATAAGTTTACCTCAAGCTTTTTTGCTCACAGCACTTTCGTGGTTAAGTATTGCTATATTTGGTTCTTTACCTTTAATTTTTTCTAGTACAGATTTGAGTTTTACAGATGCGTTTTTTGAAAGCATGTCTGGTATTACAACAACAGGATCTACAATTATCACGAATCTGAATGAAACATCTAAAGCGGTATTACTTTGGAGAGGAATGTTACAGTGGTTTGGTGGTATAGGAATTATCGTAATGGCAATCACTTTAATGCCTTTAATGAATATAGGGGGTATGCAACTTTTCAATATTTCATCTAATGATACTTCTGAAAAAATTTTTCCTAAAACTAAAGAAGTTTCTTTGAGATTATTGTCTATATATTCCTTATTAACTTTAACTTGTGCTTTTTTTTATTTTATATTTGGGATGAGTTTTTTTGATAGCATCGTGCATGCTATGACAACAATAGCGACTGGAGGTTTTGCAAATTATAATGAATCTATAGGTTATTTTAACAGCTCGTTAATAGAAATTAATGCAATAATATTTATTATTCTTGGAAGTATACCTTTTATTAGTTACATCAAATACTTAGCTGGAGATAAGAAAATATTTTTCAAAGACACACAAATTAAAACTTTTATAATTTTGGTTATTATTTCAATTCTTTTAATGTTTTTTTATTTATCTGTTATAAATAAAAGCTTAATTGAGATAAGTTTTTTATCTGTTAGCTTTAATATAATTTCTATTTTAACTGGAACAGGATATGCTACAGAAAATTTTAGTAATTGGGGTCAATTTCCATTAGTATATTTCATAATTTTAATGTTCATTGGGGGGTGTGCGGGCTCTACAACTTGTGGAATAAAGATTTTTAGAGTTCAAATTTTGTATCAATTTATATCAAACCAGCTGAAAAAAATAATTTATCCTCGAGGAATTTTCAAAATTAAATATCAAAATAATAATGTGGATGAAAAATTTATGGACTCAATTATTTCTTTTATATTCCTTTATATATTGATATTTTTTGTTGTGACTGCACTTTTATCGCTTGATGGATTAAATTTTATTACAGCAATTTCAGCAGCTGCCACATCAATTTCAAATGTTGGTCCAGGTTTAGGTGATATTATTGGTCCGAACGGAAGTTTTTCAAGCCTGTCTGATTTTTCTAAATGGGTTCTCAGTGCTGCAATGATACTTGGAAGGTTGGAATTATTTGCAATTCTAGTATTATTTATTCCATCTTTTTGGAGGAAATATTAGTGTTTGAAAAAAAACAAACCTGGTCGGAATCTATTTTAGTTTACAAGGATATTCGAATGCTAAGAATATTACTTCTTGGTGCAATTAGTGGATTTCCTTGGGTTTTAATTGCCAGCAGTTTAAGCCTTTGGCTAAAAGAAGAAGGTTTAAGTAGATCGACTATTGGATGGGCAGGTTTAATATTTGGAGTTTACGCCTTTAATTATTTGTGGGCACCAATAATTGATAGAATACAAATTCCATTTTTAACAAAAAGATTAGGACATCGACGAGGCTGGATTGTCCTTATGCAAATTATAATTTTATTTAGTTTAATTGTTTGGAGTTTTATTAACCCTACAGAAAATTTGGCGTTACTAATTAGTATTGGATTAGTTATAGCAATTGCTTCGGCTACACAAGATATTACAGTTGATGCGTTGAGAATAGAACAAATTAATGCTGATGAAGGAAAATCAATGGCAGCAGGTGCTGCTATGGCTGTAGTTGGATGGTGGACTGGATATAAGTTAGGTGGTGTTATAGCATTGTTTACTGCTGAATTTTTTCAAAACATTGGAATTGAAGATTACTGGCAAACTACTTTTTTAGTTCTTGGCGTTGTAGTAATCCTGATGAATATAGGTTTAATGTTTATACACGAGCCTATAACAACAGATAGGCAAAACAAACAAAAAGAAACAGACGAGATAATACAATCAAAACTTGGATCAAATAATGTAATAACAAAATTTGTTGCTTATATTACTGGTACAATAGGAGGTCCAATAATTAGTTTCTTCAAAAAAAATGGTTTCTCAATTGCAGTTGGAATTCTTGGCTTTGTCTTTCTTTTTAAAATTGGAGAAGCCTTTCTTGGAAGAATGTCCATAGTTTTTTATAAAGAAGTTGGATTTTCAAAAGGTGAAATAGCGATATACTCTAAAACTCTAGGCTGGATAACGACAGTTGTATTTACATTATTAGGTGGAATATTTGCAATGAGAGCTGGCACAATAAAAACAATGTTTGTTGCCGGTGGATTTATGGCAGCAACAAATTTATTATTTGCTACTCTCGCGTGGTCAGGAAAATCTGAATGGTTGTTTGCTTTAGCAGTTATCGCTGATGATATATCTGCAGCATTTGCAACTGTTGCTTTCGTAGCCTTTATCTCTCTTTTAGTGGATAGGACTTATACCGCTACACAGTATGCACTTCTAGCTTCAATTGGAACTGCAGGAAGAACAACACTTGCTTCTTCATCGGGTGCTTTAGTTGATTGGCTAAATGGAGACTGGGGAACCTTTTTTATAATTACCACTTTAATGGTAATCCCATCTTTAATTTGTTTATGGTTTATAAGGAATAAAATTAAAATTGGTGCAAAATAGTTTTTTTTTAAAAGAGCCTTTTGTCGATATATTAGAGGAACCAAAGAAGAACTCTAATATTAGCTCTCAACTTATCTACGGTGAGAGTTTTAAAATAATTAGTAAAAAAAACAATTATTTTAAAATAAAGACTTCATATGACAAATATTCAGGCTTTATAAAAAAAATTGATAGCTACGAAAAATTCAATCCAACTCACAAAGTTGGAATTTTAAAAGCTAGAATTTATTTAGGTAATAAAAAAAAGAAATCAAAAAAGTTTTTACCATTTACTAGCAAAATACAAATTTTAAAAAAGAATCAAAATTTCATTATGTATAAGAAAGATAAATGGCTAAGATCAAAAGACATATTTCCAATCCAAAAAAAAAATTCTGATTTTGTAAAGATATTTAAAAGTTTTCTAAATTGTAAATATAAATGGGGTGGAAAAACATTCGAAGGAATTGATTGTTCAGCTCTTTTGCAAATATTTTATAAATTTAATAATAATTTTTTTCCAAGAGACACAATTGATCAAGTTAAATCAAAAAAAGGTGTGGGATACAAAAAAAAATTTAAAAAAGGTGATATTATTTTTTGGAAAGGACATGTTGCTATATGCATCAATACAAATGATCTTATCCACGCTTATGGTCCAAAAAAAAGAGTGATCATAATGCCAATTAAAAAAACGATAAAACTAATTAAAGAAACGGCGAAATTAGATGTAAAGAAAGTAACAAGGATCTGAATTACTCTCGACCAAAATCAGGTTTAGAAATATCTTGTTTTTGAGAAATTATTTGTTTTCTTACTACTTTCGAATTGATTAATTTTTTTATTATCTTTGAATTTTCTTTCTTACTTATATTCTTCTTAAAATCTTTTAAATTTTTCATAAAAAGATTTATTGCTTCAATCATATTAGTTTTATTCTCGAAAAATATGTCTCTCCACATTATTTCGTTGGAAGCAGCAATTCTTGAGAAATCTCTTAATCCACCTGCACTAAATTTAATCAAATTTTTATTCTTTTTTTTCTGAAAATCCTGAGCAGTTTTTATTAAATTGTAAGCAATCAAGTGAGGTAGATGGCTAGTGACTGAAAAAATTTTATCATGATCATTGGGGTTCATAATAATTATTTTAGATCCTAAAGATTTCCAAAATCTCTCTAATTTTTTTTGTTTTAGAACATTTTTATCTTTTATTATTATGCACCACTTGTTTTTGAACAAATTAGCATTACCATATTTGGGCCCACTAACTTCGGATCCTGAGATAGGATGACTCATCACCCAATCAAGATTTTTTGATAATTTTTTTTTTTTTAAAGAAATTAGATTTTTTTTTGTTGAACCAACGTCAGTTATAATTGAATTATGATTGAGATTTTTATTTAATGACGAAAAAAATTTAGGATATTCACTCATAGGAGTGCTTAAAATCACAAGATCAATTTTATTTAAATTTTTATCTAACCTTGTTAAAAATTTAATTTTTTTGTTATATTTTTTAATAATAGATTTATATTTTTTAGACTTTTCAAATACAAAAAAATTTTTAGAAATTTTTTTTTGTATTGAAGCCTTTAATATTGATGAGCCTATTAATCCGCAACCAATAATAAGAATATTATTAAACATTTTTAAAAATAGTATTCATTCTTTTAAGGAATATTTGGTTTTCTTTTGTGTTGCCAATTGTAAGTCTTAGACAATTTTTTATGCCATATGAATTCATTTCTCTTAGTATAATTCCATATTTCTGTAATTTTTTTAAAGTTGTGTCTGCGGTAAATTTTGCTTTTTTAAAATCTAACAAAAAGAAATTTCCAGATATTTTGTTTGTACCAATATTATATTTTAACATCTCATTTTTAATTTTTTTGCACCATTTAAGATTATGTATTACTGACTTTTTAACAAATTTATCATCTTTAAGTGATTCAACAGCACAAATTTGAGCAAATTTATTTACGTTAAAAGGTGGTTTAATTTTATATAATTCTTTAATTATAGATTTATCACCGTATCCCCAGCCTATCCTTAATGAAGCTAGACCATAGATTTTTGAAAATGTTCTTAAAATAAATACATTTTTAGAGTTTTTAAATAACTCAATTCCAGATTTGTAATCTTTATTCTTCATATATTCAAAATATGCATCATCAACAACCAATAAAATATTTTTATTTAATCTTCTCCTTAAGTCTAATAGCTCGTTTTTTGTTAAATAAGTGCCTGTTGGATTATTTGGATTTGCAATAAAAACAATTTTTGTTTTTTTTGATGTCTTTTTAAGAATTTCTTTAATTGAAACTTTAAAATTAATTTCTTTAGCTAATTTTACATTTGCCCCAACGATTTTGGAGTATATCCTATACATGAGGAAACTGTACTGAGGAACAACAACTTCATCATTTTCTCTAAGGAACAATTGACAAAGCATTTGAATTACTTCGTCAGAACCAGAGCCACAAATTATCTTGGATTTATCACAACCATACTTCTTTGATATTTTTTGTGTTAATTCCGAAAATTTACTGTCTGGATATTTTGATATATCAAATTTAGACTTAACAATTTTTTCGACATTTTTACTGACACCTAAAGCAGATTCATTTGCAGATAACTTAATAATATTTTTATTACCAGCCAATAAGGATTTTCCTGGTTTGTAACTCTGTAATTTTATGTTTTTAAATCTTAGCAATGTCATAGTAAATATTTCACTATAAATAGTCTTTTAACTAGATAAAACAATAATTAATTGAGCAATATTTGACATATAAATTCCTTTGAAGTAAAAGCTGAATGCGCTGATTTATACTGAATTGCGAGCGCTATAAAAAAACCGCTAAAATGTTTTTTTTCTCACAATTCAATCAGTACAATTATTATGAATAAGAATATTGATACAAAAAAAATAATTATATCAAATCCCCTTAAATTGGATTGTGGTAAGGAAATTAATAACTTTCCAATAGCATATGAGACATATGGGGAATTAAACAGTGAAAAAAGTAATGCAATATTAGTTTTCCATGCTTTGACTGGAGATCAATATGTTTCTGGAAAAAACCCAATAACTAATAAAGATGGTTGGTGGAGTTATGTTGTTGGAGAAAATAAGCCAATTGATACAAATAAATTTTTTGTGATTTGTGCAAACGTTATTGGAGGCTGCATGGGATCTTACGGACCTAGCACAATAAATGAGTCCACTGGTAAACAAATAGGAACTGATTTTCCAATTATAACTATTAACGACATGGTTAACGCTCAATATGAGCTAATTAAATATTTAGAAATTGAAAAACTTTTTGCTGTAGCAGGTGGTTCAATGGGTGGAATGCAAGTACTTCAATTTGTTGCTAATTTTCCAGATAAAGCAAAACTTGCAATACCGATTGCTTGCACATCTAGTCACTCGGCACAAAACATAGCGTTTAATGAATTAGGAAGACAGGCAATTATGGCTGACAGTAAGTGGGAAAATGGATTTTATAGTAATTACAAATTAAATCCTGACAAAGGGTTAGCGGTAGCAAGAATGGCAGCACATATTACTTATCTTTCTGAAAAAGGATTGCAGGAAAAATTTGGAAGAAAATTGCAAGATAGGGATAGCCTAAGATATGGATTTGAGGCAGATTTTCAAATTGAGAGTTATCTTAGATACCAAGGATCTGTGTTTGTTGATAGATTTGATGCTAATAGTTATTTATATATAACTCGTGCAATGGATTATTTTGACTTATCCAAACAGTACAAAGGAAACTTATCTGATGCATTCAAAGAAACTAAAACAAAATTTTTTGTAATATCATTTACATCAGATTGGTTGTATCCAACATCGGAGAATAGAGAAATAGTTATAGCACTAAATTCTATTGGTGCAGATGTCGGATTTGTAGAAATAGAATCTGATAAGGGGCATGACTCATTTTTGCTCGATGTTCCAAGTTTCCTAAAGACACTTGGCGATTATATTAATTCAACCTACAAAGTTATAAATGAAAGAAGAATTTAATATTATATCTAATTTGATAGAGGAAAATACTAGAGTTCTAGATGTCGGTTGTGGCAATGGAGACTTGATGAAATTTTTAAAAGAAAACAAAACTAAAGATATTCGTGGACTAGAAATCTCTAAAGAAAAAGTTCAAAATTGTTTATCAAAAGGATTAACTGTAATTGAGGGGAATGCTGAAAGTGATTTAAAACAATTTCCTAAATCGTCTTTTGATTACGTTATTTTAAGCCAAACATTACAAGCTTTTCTTAATCCTGAATTAGTAATTAATGAATTACTAAAAGTAGGAAAAAAAGTAATTGTTACTATACCTAATTTTGGTTACTGGAGAGTTAGACTACAATTATTGTTTAAAGGCACAATGCCTGTAACAGAAAATTTACCTCATGAATGGTACAATACACCAAATTTACATATGTGTACAATTAAAGATTTTTATAATTTTTGCAGTAGTAAGAATATTAAAATATTTAAGTCTATCGCTTTAAAAAAAAGTCGAATTTCAGAAATAAATAAATCAAATTTAAATTATAAAAATCTTGACTCTCATTTAGGTATATTTTTAATAGAAAGTTAAATGAAAGTAGAAATTATTAAGTGTCTGGAAGATAATTTTTCTTACATTTTAATTAATGAAGCTAATAGAAATTGTTGTGTTGTTGATCCTGGTGAAGCAGAACCAATTATAAATTATTTACAGAAAAATAAATTAAATTTAAAATATATATTAAATACACATCATCATCATGACCATGTTGGCGGGAATGAAGAATTAAAAAAAAAATTTAATGCAGAAGTAATAGGTTATATTGGAGATAAAAATAGAATACCTCAAATTGATATTTGCTTAAGTGATGGTGAAATTTGGAAGAAGGATATTTTTGAAGCAAAAATATATCATGTCCCTGGCCATACAATAGGTCATATCTGTTTTCATTTTTTTAAAGATAAGTTAATTTTTACGGGAGATACTTTATTCTCTATGGGATGTGGAAGAATTTTTGAAGGGAGTTATGAGCAGATGTACAACTCGCTACAAGTTTTAAAAAATTTAGATAAAGATACAAAAATTTATTGTGGACATGAATATACTTTAAAGAATTCTGAATTTTGTTTAGCACAAGATTCCAATAACAATGAATTACTAAACAAAATTAAAGAAATTAAAGAAAAAATTAAACAAGGTAAAACTAGTATGCCATCAACGATTGGTGAGGAACTTAATTGTAACATTTTTCTTAAGTCAAACGATCTAGAAAATTTCAAAAAATTGAGGGATTTAAAGGATAATTTCTAAGTTATTAACCTTGACTATGATGCAACCCAGACTATATTGCTGACTATAAAAATTAGAGCTAACTATGTCATTCGCAGTAATTCAAACAGGTGGTAAACAGTATAAAGTGAAAGCTGGAGAGATCCTCAAAGTTGAAAAGCTCGAAGATTCAAAAGAAAATTCAAAAATAGAGTTTAATGAAATACTAGCTTACGGAGATGATAAAAATTTAGAGTTAGGAGAGCCGACAATTAGTGGAGCTAAAGTTGAAGCTGAATTAATAAAAAATGGAAAAAATAGAACAGTTCTTATTTTTAAAAAAAGGAGAAGGCAAAATTCGAGAAGAAAAAATGGTCATAGACAAAAATTTACAATGGTAAGAATAAGTAAAATCTATTCAAAAGATGGTAAAGTTATTTCTGAAGCAGAAAAAAGAAAAGAAATAACATCAAAAAAAACAGTTGAAACTAAGGAAGCAGCTAAATAAAAAGTAATTTATGGCAACGAAAAAAGCAGGTGGATCGTCAAGAAACGGAAGAGATAGTGCAGGTCGTAGACTTGGTGTGAAAAAATATGGTGGCGAGATGGTTGTGCCTGGCAATATTATTGTAAGACAAAGGGGAACTAAAATATTTCCTGGAGAAAATGTTGGCATGGGTAAAGACCATTCGATATTTTCAGTTGTTAAAGGTAAAGTAGAGTTTAAAAAATCAAAATCTGATAGAACTTACGTTTCTGTAAAGCCCAATTAATAGATACAACACTCACATAGTTGTTATATGAAATTTCTAGATCAAGTTAAGATATATGTAAAAGCTGGCAACGGAGGGTCGGGATCTCCAAGTTTTCGTAGGGAAAAATTTGTAGAGTTTGGTGGCCCTGATGGCGGCGATGGAGGGAAAGGAGGATCTGTAATTCTTATTAGTGAAAGAAATCTTAATACTTTGATTGATTACAGGTATCAACAACACTTCAAAGCTGAAAGAGGAAAAGATGGCAGCGGAAAAAACAAAACTGGGAAAGGTGGTGAAGATTTATATTTAAAAGTACCTTTAGGAACACAAGTATTTGAAGAAGATAATAAAACACTTATTTATGATTTTAAAAGTCAGAAAGAGGAATTTTTAGTAGCAAGCGGAGGTAAAGGAGGATTTGGAAATACAAGATTTAAGTCTTCAACCAATAGAGCCCCAAAGAAATTTACAAAAGGGGGTCAAGGAGAGGAATTTTGGATTTGGCTTCAACTAAAAACAATTGCTGATATCGGTATCATAGGATTGCCCAATGCTGGGAAATCCAGCTTGCTTGCATCAATGACGAGTGCAAATCCAAAAATAGCAAACTATAAATTTACTACAATTAATCCAAATCTTGGTGTTGCTAGTTATGATGACAAAGAAGTTACTTTAGCAGATATACCAGGCTTAATTGAGGGTGCTCATACCGGAACTGGTCTTGGAATAAAGTTTTTAAAACATATAGAAAGGTGCAAAACTTTGCTGCATTTAATAGATATAACTGAAGATGATTTATTTATTTCTTACAATCAAGTCAGAAAAGAATTATCAAAATACAGTAAAGATTTAGTTAAAAAAAAAGAAATAGTAGTTTTAAATAAAACTGACTTAATTGATGAAGAGGAAAAAAAAGACAAGATAAAAAAACTCAAGAATAAATTAAAAAAAAATATCTTTTTAATGTCAACAATGGATAAAAAATCAGTATCAGATATAAAGTCAAAGTTGGTAAACTATGTATCTTAAGGACTCCAAAACTGTAGTAATAAAAATAGGTTCATCTTTATTAATAAATGACAATAAAATTATTAGAGAAAAATGGCTTTTGGAATTTGCTAAAGATATTAAAGAGTTACAAAAACTTAAAAAAAACATTGTTATAGTTAGTTCTGGAGCAATTGCTTTAGGGTGTAAAAAATTACAATTAAATAAAAAAACTTTAAAGCTTGATAAAAGCCAAGCCGTTGCATCAATTGGACAAATAGAATTAATGAATCTTTTTAAAAAGACATTTAGCTCAAATAAAATAAATATTTCTCAAATTTTAATTACTTTAGAAGATACTGAACAAAGAAGAAGAGCTATAAATGCTAAAAGAACTTTCGAAAACTTATTTGAGCTTAATTTTGTACCTGTTGTTAATGAAAATGATAGTATTGCAACTTCTGAAATTAAATATGGAGATAATGACAGATTAGCATCAAGAGTTGCACAAATATCAGGTGCAGATTGTTTAATATTATTGTCTGATGTTGATGGATTGTATTCTAAAAACCCAAAAATTCATAAAAATGCTAAATTGATTAAAGAAATAAAAAATATTGATTCTAAAATTGAAAATTTTTCAAGTAAAAGCACAAGTGAGTATGGTACTGGTGGAATGAAAACGAAAATTGATGCTGCAAAAGTATGTCAAGTCTCGGGTTGCTATATGGCTATTGCAAATGGTTTAATTAAAAGACCAATTAAAAATATACTGGAACACAATTCTGGGACATGGTTTTTGCCAAAAGTATCTAAATTAGATGCAAGAAAAAAATGGATAATTAGCTCTATATCTCCAAAAGGAGAAATTATTATAGATGATGGTGCTTTAAATGCTTTAAAAAATGGAAAAAGTTTATTAGCTGCAGGTATTAGAAAAGTTTCAGGAAAATTTGTTAAAGGTGATCATGTTAGAATTTTGGATAAAAATAACAAAGAATTTGCTAGAGGGTTGAGCAGTTTTACATCTGATGAGATATCCAAAATAAAAGGAGAACATTCTAACAAAATTAGTAATCTTTTAGGCTATGTTACAAAGTCTGAAGTTATACATAAAGATGATATGGTTAAAATTTAATGAGTAAACTACTTAAAAAAATTGGATTGAATTCTAGAAAAGCTTTGAATTCAAGTATTAGTCCAAAAAAAAAGAATAAAGTTTTAAAAGATTTTGTAAAATTAATTGAGATTAATAAGAATAAAATTATTAGTGAAAATAAGAAAGACATTTTTTATGCAAGAGGAAAAAAATTAAAAGAAAACTTAATTCAAAGACTCACTCTTAGTAATAATAAATTAAAAAGTATAATTGACTCTGTTAAAACTATTACTTCTTTTAAAGATCCTATAGATCAAGTAACTTCCAAATGGAAAAGGCCAAATGGACTTCAAATTAGAAGGGTTACAATACCAATAGGAGTTATAGGTGTAATATTTGAGAGTAGACCCAATGTTACATCGGATGTATCAGCACTATGTTTTAAATCTGGAAATGCTGTTATATTAAGAGGTGGTTCCGAAGCCTACAATAGTAATAAAATTTTAGTAAATTTATTTAGGAAAGCTCTAAAAAAAAATAAAGTAAACGAAAATTACGTCCAGTTTATAAACAATAAAAGCAGAAAACTAGTAGATTATTTATTATCAAAAATGGAAAACTCCATTGATGTTGTAATACCACGAGGTGGAAAAAATTTAGTAAAAAAAGTTAAACAACTTTCAAAGGTGCCAGTTATTGGTCATTTGGAAGGAATTTGTCATACATATATTGATAAAGAGGCAGAAGATAATATGGCAAACAAAATAGTATTAAATGCTAAGTTGAGAAATACTAGTATATGTGGTGCAACTGAAACTCTCTTAATACATAAAAGTAAATCAAAATCAGTAAATTTAATTTTAAATTCACTAGCTAAAAGCGGTTGTAAAATTTTAGCTGATAAAAAAATAAGTAAATTATTTAAAGGCAAAACATATCCTGCAAATAATAATACTTGGTCAAAAGAACATCTTTCACCGATTATTTCAGTTAAATTAGTGAATAATGTCAAAGAAGCAGTTGCCCATATCAACAAATATGGAACTATGCATACAGATGCAATAGTAACTAAAAACAAAAATACAGCAAAATTCTTTATTAAAAATGTAAAAAGCTCTATTGCTATTCAAAATTCATCAACACAATTTGCTGACGGAGGAGAATTTGGTTTTGGTGGAGAGGTTGGAATTTCGACAAACACCTTGCCTCCAAGAGGTCCTGTCGGTCTAAATCAGTTAGTAAGTTATAAATATGAAGTTTATGGTTCGGGGCAAATTAGAAAATAAAAAGATTGGTATACTTGGTGGATCGTTTGATCCAGCACATGTTGGTCATGTAAGAATTTCTAAATTAGCAAAAAAAAATTATAATTTGAACCAAGTTATATGGGCAATAACAAAACAAAATCCATTTAAAAAAAATAATCCAAATGATTTATATAAAAGAACAGCTTATGCAAAAAAAATTAATAAAAATAATAAATTTATAAAAGTTAAATGTTTTGAAGAAATAATAGAATCTAATCGTACGGTAGATTTAATTAAATATTTAAAAAAAAAATTTAAACATTCAGAAATATTTTTTTTGATGGGGGCAGATAACCTAATAAATTTTCATAAATGGAAAGGTTACAATTCAATAACTAAAATGTGCAAAATATTGGTATTTGATCGAAATGGATACAAATCAAAGGCTTTTAGATCTAAATCATTTAAGAAATATAATAAAAAAGCAGTTGAATTTATAAAGTTTAATAAAGTCAATATTTCATCTTCTCAATTAAGAAAAATTTGATACTCTAAATTTAATTAATGGAAAAAATATCAGCTCTTAAAGATGAAATAATCAAAACGCTTGATATTAATAAAGCCTTGGACATAGTTTCAATAGATCTCGAAGGAAAATCATCAGTTGCGGACTTCATGATTATAGCTAGTGGTACATCATCGAGACATATTCAAGCTTTATCTGAACAAGTTTTTGAAAAATTAAAAATTAACGGTGTGATTAATTGTAAAATTGAAGGAAAAGATAGCAATGATTGGAAGCTTGTAGATGGAATAGACTTAATTGTTCATATTTTCAATCCTGAAAAAAGAAAATTTTATGAATTAGAAAAAATATGGTCAGAATTAATTCCTAAAGAAAAACTGATCATATGAAAAAAGTATACTTAATAGCTTCTTTATTTTTTTTCATATTTACAAATCCAATTTTGAGTAATGAAAACGATATTTACAAAAAAATTGATTTATTCAGTGAAGTCTTAGATAAAATTAATAAAGAATATGTTGATGAAGTAAATCAGAGTGAAGCAATGGATGCTGCTATAAATGGCGTTTTGCAATCTTTGGATCCTTATTCAGCATATATGTCTCCGGATTCTTTTAAAAATATGCAAACTGAGACTAGTGGAGAATTTGGAGGATTGGGCATTGAAGTCAGTATGGAGGCTGGTGTCGTAAAAGTAATTTCTCCAATTGATAACTCACCAGCTGAGGAGGTTGGTGTTAAAGCAGGAGATTACATAGTTAAAATTGATGATGTTCAAGTTCAAGGAAAAACACTATCTGAAGCTGTAGAATTAATGAGAGGTCCAGTTGGATCTGATATAGAGATTACTGTTAGAAGAAGGGGAGAAAGAAAAGCACTTATATTTACAATTACGAGAGAAATAATACAAGTTGCATCTGTAAAGTCAGAAATTAAAGATGATCAAACAGCTTATATAAGATTAACATCATTCAATGAGAACAGTAGTAAACAAATAAAAAATAAACTCAAAGAATTTAAGAAAAATAAGAAAATTAAAAATTACATATTAGATTTAAGAAACAATCCTGGTGGATTGTTATCTCAAGCAATAAAAATTTCAGATTATTTTTTAGAAAATGGAGAAATAGTATCAACAAAAAGTAAAAGGAAGTATGAAAATAGAAAATGGTTTGCAAAAAAAGGAGATGTTATTGATGGAGAAACAATGGTTATTTTGATTAATTATGGGTCTGCATCAGCATCTGAAATTGTTGCTGGAGCACTACAAGATCACAAAAGAGCAATATTAGTAGGAGAGAGTACATATGGAAAAGGGTCAGTTCAGTCAATTATTCCTTTAGAAAATGAAGGTGCCATAAGACTTACTGTTTCTAAATACTATCTCCCATCAGGTAAATCAATTTCAAGAGTAGGTGTAAATCCAGATATAGTTATTGCTGAAGGTTCAGATGAATTTAGAATAAATACAGATACTGATAACCAGTTGGAATTTGCTCTTAAATTATTAAATGGCTAAGAATGAAAGAAAAATTTCAAAAACTTCCATTAAGAAATGGTGTTGGTATCGCAGTCTTAAATAAAGAAAATAAGATATTTGTTGCAAAAAGAATTGATAATCCTGCAGATTTTTGGCAGATGCCTCAAGGCGGTATTGATGAAGGTGAAAATTATTTTGATGCAGCTTTGAGGGAACTTAAAGAAGAAACAAGCATAAAGTCAGTAGAGCTAATTAAAGAAATAAGTAAATACACAACTTATGATCTTCCTGATCGCCTCTTAGGAATTATTTGGAAAGGAAAATATAAAGGCCAAAAGCAAAAGTGGTTTATTGTAAAGTTTAATGGAGAGGAAAATGAGATTAACATTAGAACCAAACATCCTGAATTTTTAGATTGGAAATGGATAGATATTAAAGACTTAACAACTAAAGTTGTAGATTTTAAACTTCATGTTTATCAAGAAATTCAAAAAGAACTAGAAAAAGTAGTTAATTAATACTTATAGATTTTAAAACTTCGACTTTGTGATTTAAAAGAAATCTTTTTTGATCATCGATATCATCTTTTGATAATTCTGCTTCAGCATTGCTTATCGACTCAGATACAAAATTTTTATCAGTATCTTTTAAATCAAAGATTGAGCTAGTTAATACAGATAACGTATTATCTTTAAATTCGACAATACCATCTTCAACATAGAAACTTTGTTCCTCAGACTCAGAGAATACTCTAATTATACCTGGTTTTAAAAAAGAGATAATTGGAATATGGTCTTTAAGAATACCAATCTCTCCTTCTACAGCAGGAATTACAACTTCAAATACATTGTCTTTAGAAAGAAAAGATTGTTCTGGATTTACAATATCTATATTAAAAAGATTACTCATTAAGCAGCTGCATCTTTTGCCATTTTTTCAGCTTTTTCTATTGCTTCTTCTATTGTGCCAACCATATAAAAAGCAGCTTCAGGCAGATGGTCATATTCTCCTTTGCATATTGCGTCAAACCCTTTAATTGTTGACTCTAAATCTACTAGTTTACCTGGAGATCCTGTAAATACTTCAGCCACAAAGAAAGGTTGTGATAAAAATCTTTGAATTTTTCTAGCTCTAGCAACAGTAAGTTTATCATCCTCTGATAGCTCATCCATTCCTAGAATCGCAATAATATCTTGCAAAGATTTGTATGTTTGTAAAATTTTCTGAACAGATCTTGCTACTCGATAGTGTTCATCACCAACAACTCTTGGATCTAAAATTCTAGAAGTAGAATCCAAAGGGTCAACAGCTGGGTAAATACCTAATTCAGCAATTTGTCTTGAAAGTACAGTCGTTGCGTCTAAGTGTGAAAAAGAAGTTGCTGGAGCTGGATCTGTTAAATCATCTGCAGGTACATAAATTGCCTGAACAGATGTAATTGATCCTTTATTAGTTGTTGTAATTCTTTCTTGTAGGTTTCCCATATCTGTTGCAAGAGTAGGCTGATAACCAACCGCAGAAGGGATTCTTCCTAGAAGAGCCGATACTTCTGAACCTGCCTGAGTAAATCTAAAAATGTTATCAACAAAGAACAAAACATCTTGACCCTCTTGATCCCTGAAATACTCTGCTACAGTTAGACCAGTTAAAGCTACTCTAGCTCTAGCTCCTGGGGGCTCATTCATTTGTCCATAAACTAATGCTGCTTTAGATCCAGTTCCCTCTGGCTTGATCACTCCTGACTCAATCATTTCGTGATATAAATCGTTCCCTTCTCTAGTTCTCTCTCCCACTCCAGCGAATACTGAAAATCCACCATGGGCCTTAGCTATATTATTTATAAGTTCCATTATAATTACAGTTTTTCCAACCCCTGCTCCACCGAACAATCCAATTTTTCCACCTTTGGCATAAGGTGCTAATAAGTCGATTACCTTTATTCCAGTTACTAGAATTTCTGTTTCTGTGGACTGATCATTAAAAGAAGGAGCTTGTCGGTGTATAGGCCAATTTTCTTTAGTTGAAATTTGTCCTTTCTCATCGATTGGTTCACCTATTACGTTTACAATTCGTCCTAATGTTTCTGGACCTACTGGAACTTGAATTGGAGCACCTGTATCTTTTACTTCATCACCCCTTTTGAGTCCCTCTGTACTATCCATAGCAATGGTTCTAACACTTGACTCTCCAAGGTGCTGCGCAACTTCTAAAACTAATCTATTACCTCCATTATCGCACTCTAAGGCTGTTAATATTTCTGGCAGTTCTCCGTCAAATTTTACGTCAACAACTGCACCAATTACTTGTGTTATGTTTCCTTTTTTGCTCATAATTATAAACTTTCTGCTCCTGATATAATTTCAATTAACTCTTTTGTTATTGCTGCTTGACGGCTTCTATTATACTCAATTGTAAGCCTATCAACCAATTCGCCTGCGTTTCTGGTTGCATTATCCATTGCTGTCATCCTCGAACCTTGCTCACTGGCAGAATTCTCTAACATTGCTTTAAATATTTGCGTTGAAATATTTTTCGGCAATAAATTACTTAAAATCTCATCTTCATCTGGTTCAAACTCATAGTCATTATCATTACCAGAGTCATCTTTATCATCTTTATCTTCATTAAGTGGAACTATTTGTTGTTCTTGTGGAATTTGTGTAATTACATTTTTAAATTTATTGTAAAATATTGCACAAACATCAAATTCATTTTTTTCAAATTTTTCAATTATAATTTTTCCTACTTTATCTGCATCAAAGTAATTTATATTTTTTGACTCTTTAAAAGAAATGTTCTCTACAATATAACTTTTATATTGTCTTTTAAGTTGATCATATCCTTTAGATCCAACAGTAATAATCTTTAAAGTTTTGTTTTCAGATATTATTTTTTCAAAATAACTTTTTGCTTTTTTAATAATGTTAGTATTAAAACCTCCACATAAACCTCTATCAGCAGTGAGTACAATACATAAATGAACTTTCTCTTCACCTGTCCCAACCAGTAATTTCGGAGCATTTTCTTTATCTGTTATACTTTTTGAAAGATTTAAAATTACATTATTCATCTTTTCAGAATAAGGTCTGCCTTTTTCAGCATTTTCTTGTGCTTTTCTCAACTTAGCTGCAGCCACCATTTTCATTGCTTTTGTTATTTTCTGAGTTGATTTAACACTCGTTATTCTTTTTCTAAGATCGTCTAAACTTGGCATTTATGATTATTTAATTCCTTTAATTAATTCTACTAATTGTTTTTCAATGTCTTCCTCAATCTTCCCAGTTTTGGCAATAGACTCCATAATCTCAGGCTTATCAGATTTACACTTTTGTAGAACTTTATTTTCAAAGTCTGCTACATCTTTAAGTTCAATATCATCCAAATAACCTTTTACGCCACAGAAAATTGATATAACTTGTTCTGCAACTGTCATGGGAGAATACTGTCCTTGTTTTAAAAGTTCAGTTAACTTCGAACCTCTATTTAAAAGTTTTTGTGTAGATGCATCTAAATCAGATCCAAATTGAGCAAAAGCTGCCATTTCTCTGTATTGAGCTAACTCTAATTTAATTGATCCAGCCACAGATTTCATGGCTTTAGTTTGTGCAGCTGATCCTACTCTAGATACTGATAATCCAACGTTTACTGCTGGTCTTATTCCTTGATTGAATAATTCAGTTTCTAAAAATATTTGCCCATCTGTAATAGATATTACGTTTGTTGGAATATATGCAGAAACATCACCTGCTTGTGTTTCAATAATTGGTAGCGCAGTTAAAGAACCTCCGCCATTTTCATCACTTAATTTGGCAGCTCTTTCTAATAATCTACTATGTAAATAAAACACATCTCCTGGGTATGCTTCACGCCCCGGTGGTCTTCTTAATAATAATGACATTTGTCTATATGCGACTGCTTGCTTAGATAAATCATCGTAAATAATTAAAGCATGCATTCCATTATCTCTAAAATATTCCCCCATAGTGCATCCTGTATAAGGAGCTAAAAACTGAAGAGGCGCAGAATCTGAGGCTGTTGCAGAAACTATAGTGGTATATTCCATTGCACCAGCGTCCTCTAATGTTTTTACAATCTGAGCAACGGTTGATCTTTTTTGTCCAATCGCAACATATATGCAATAAAGCTTTTTACTTTCATCGTCTGACTCATTAATTTTCTTTTGATTGATAATTGTATCGATAGCAACTGCAGTTTTACCTGTTTGACGATCTCCAATTATAAGTTCTCTTTGCCCTCTTCCAACAGGAATTAAACTATCAATTGCTTTTAAACCTGTTTGCATTGGTTCACCAACTGATTGTCGTGGAATAATTCCTGGAGCTTTAACTTCAACTCTTTTTCTTTCTAAACTTTTATCTAAAGCCCCTTTTCCATCAATTGGATTTCCTAATCCATCAACAACCCTTCCTAAAAGTTGTTTTCCAACAGGTACATCAACAATCGCACCTGTTCTTTTTACAGTATCTCCCTCTTTAATTTCTCTATCATCACCAAATATAACAACACCAACGTTGTCACTCTCTAAGTTTAATGCCATTCCTTTAGAGCCATCGGAAAACTCAACCATTTCTCCTGCTTGAACATTATCCAAGCCATAAATTCTTGCAATTCCATCTCCAACAGACAATACTTGTCCGACCTCTGAAACCTCAGCTCTATCGCCAAGTTTTTTTATCTGTTCTTTTAATATTTTTGTTACTTCTGAAGGATTTATTTCCATTTATGCCTCTATCATTTGTTTTTGAATTTGTTGCAGTTTATTTTTAATAGAATTATCTACCATTGTACTTCCTACTTTTAATACCAAGCCACCAATTAAACTTGAGTCAAATTTATAATTTAACTTTATCTTTGCTCCAAAGTTTTGAGATAGCTCTTCTTTAATTTTAGAAATATCTGTTTCATTAAGTTCTTTAGCTGAAAAAAGCTCTGCTTTTATTTCACCTCTAGCTCTCGAACATACCTCTATAAAATCACTTAAAATTTTTTCTAAATAAAAAAATCTTCTTTTTTGAATTAAAAAAACTAGAAATCTTTTTAAAAGATTATCAAAATTGTTTTTTTCAGAAATTGTTTCAATAACTCTAGTCAAATCCTCAATGCTTGTCGTGGGGTTTTTGATTAAATATCTAAATTCTTCACTTTCATTTATGAGTCTACTAATTGCAACGACTTGTTCCTCTACTTTCGTTAGAGATTTATCTTCGTTAGCCAGCTCAAATAATGCTTGAGCATAACTATTATTAGAAGTTATAGATATTTTATTTTCGCTCAATTTATACTCTCAATTGTGAAGATGTTTAAAATTTCGCTTAGATAACATACGAATTATCAGTCTTCAAGGCTCAGATTGTGAAAAATGGTAAGATTTAATGGGCTAATTGAAGCTGATAGGGTCAACATCAACTGAAAGTTTCATTCCTTTGGAGAGTTGAAAATCTTTCAATGCATCTTTCAATTTTTTCTGAACACTAGATGTTTTTTTTGCCCTTATTAATAGTCTATTTCTGAATTTTTGATTAATTCTATATATTGGAGCATTTACTGGTCCTAAAATTTTTGCATCTATAGACTTAGATAAAATATTTTTAAGTTTTACGGCATCTATATCAAGTTTTTTTTCATTTGATGAAGATAAGATTAAAGCGATAAATCTTTCGTAGGGTGGTAAATTATTCCTCTTTCTTAAATTTAATTCGTTTTCTAGAAATTTAAAAGGATCTTCATTTGTAATTTGATTTATAACTTCTGGTTTTAAATTGTATGTTTGGAAATAAATATTAGCTGGTTTGCCGGTTCTACCTGCTCTTCCTGATAACTGGTGGTAAAGTTGTAAATTTTTTTCAGTGCTCCTAAGATCGTGTCCTTGAGAAGTTAAATCAATATCTAATACAACAATACAATTCAATTTTGGAAAGTGAAACCCTTTTGATATTAATTGAGTACCTACAAGAATATCTATTTCACCAGATATAATTTTATTCAATTTATCTTTTCCAGATGCTTTATTCATTGTATCGCTAGAAAAAATTATTGTTTTTTTATTAGGAAAGAGGTTTTTAACTTCCTCTGCAATTTTTTCTACCCCAGGTCCACTAAATACAAACTCACAAACATTTCCTTTTTTACAATCTCTATTTAATTTTGAATTATATCCACAGTAATGACACAAAAGAATTTTTTTATTTTTGTGAAATACTAAATTTATAGAACACCTTGGGCATGTAAAAACATTTAAACATTTTTTACATAAAACATAAGGTGCAAAACCTCTTCTATTTATGAAAAAGAGAACTTGATCTTTTTTATTTAAATGTTCTTTTACTTTTTCAAGAGTTTTAAGAGATATAGAACTTTTGGTCGCTAGTTGATTTTGATAAAGATCGATAACATGGTGTTTAGGTAAATTTGCACCTTTATATCGATTAAGCAATCTTGAGTAATTATATTTTTTAATTTTAATATTTTCATATGTTTCGATTGATGGAACTGCAGTTACTAAATTTATTGGAATATTTTCGTGTTTAGCTCTTGATATTGCCATATCTCTAGCATTATAGATAATTCCTTCATCTTGTTTATAAGATTGATCGTGCTCTTCATCTACGGTTATCAAACCTAATTTTTTGAATGGCAGAAATAAGGATGATCTTGCTCCGAGTACTACTTTAATTTTTCCTTCTGATAATCCATTCCATATAATTTTTCTTTTTTTGGGGCTGACTTTTGAATGCCAAACTGCAGCTTCAAATCCAAAATAAGATTTAAATTTTTTTTCAAATTCATTTGTTAGTCCTATTTCTGGTAATAAAATTAGAGCTTGCAATCCTATATTTAGGATTTTTTCAATAGCTCTAAAATAAACTATTGTTTTTCCTGAACCGGTTGTACCTTGAAGTAAATGAACTCTAAAACTGCTATCAGTTTTAGATAACTCTTTGTAGGCCTTATCTTGCTCTTCAGAAAGTTGATAACTTTCTTTTTCGCTTGATAGAGCATATTTTAAAAAATCTTTGTCATTTTTTATTTTTAAATTTTCGTCATTAATTAAATGTAGTTTTAAACACATTCCCAGGGGTACAAGATTGTAATTAGAAAACCACTTTAGAAAATTCATTGTCTTTTTACTTAGTGGTTCAATTTCAATTTTTTCAATTATAGATTTTAATTTAAATTCCTTATTATTCTTTTCTTCAAAAAAATCCCAAATTACACCAATAATATTTTTCTTACCAAATGGAACTTTTACATAATCTCCTGCTTTTAATTTAATATTACTTTCATATGTAAAAGGATAATCAAATATATTTGGCAACAAAACTGGATATTTCATAAATATTTAATTTTAGTTTTTTTATATCTTAAAAATATATAAATAGATCAAATGAAATATAATTATTACTGGAGAAAATCAGGTTTAAAAAAACCTTATGGGGATAATTTTCTGAGTTTAGTTGAGGAATATAAGCCAAAAAATGTATTAGAAATTGGTGTTTTTTGTGGTGTTACATCAAGAAATATATGTGAATTGTTAAAGACAAATTTTGGTAGTGATTTTAGATATTACGGATTAGATTTATTTGGGTCTACTAAAACATCAATTGTAGATGAGATCGAACCTAAATTTCTTGAAAATCAAAAGTTTTCGAATCCACTTAAAACTATCTATTATAATTTTATAAAAAAAGAAAATTTAAATTCAAAGATATCTGTTCAAAATTTTTTAAAAAAATTTTCACAAAATATTGAGCTAATAGAAGGAGACACAAGGGTAACTTTAGAAAAAGTTCCTTTAAGTGAAATTGATTTCGTATTTTTAGATGGAGGCCATAGTTACGATACTGTTTTAAGTGATTTACAAAAACTTTATGACAACATGAAGAATAACTCTAAAATTGTTTGCGATGATTTTGCAGGTATTACAAAAATTGAAAGTGTTGAAAAAGCAATAAAAGACTTTGCAAATAATAACAAAATAAAACTTGAAGAAAAATTTAAAAGATTTGCTTTATTGAATGTAGAAAAATAATTATTAAGAGTGGATTTGTCTTTTATCTACTGATAATGCTGCTTCTTTTATAGCTTCTGAAAATGTTGGGTGTGCGTGACATGTTCTTGCAATATCTTCCGAACTAGCTCCAAATTCCATTGCGACAGCCATCTCTGCTATCATTTCTCCTGCATGAGGACCAATTATATGAACACCAAGCACTTTATCAGTTGATTGGTCTGCCAAAATTTTTACAAAACCCTCTGGCTCATCAATTGCTTTGGCTCTTGAATTTGCCATAAAAGGAAATTTACCAATTTTATAACCTATGTTTTCTTTTTTTAATTGCTCTTCGCTTTTGCCAACATAAGCAACCTCGGGAGATGTATAAACAACTCCAGGAATAATATCATAATTAACATGACCTGATTGGCCTGCTATTAATTCTGCAACTGCAATTCCTTCCTCTTCAGCTTTGTGGGCTAACATTGGGCCATCTATAACATCACCTATTGCATAAATATTTTTAACATTCGTTTCAAAATTTTTATTTACTTTAACTCTTCCTTTTTCATCTAACTTTACACCAACTTTGTCTAAATTTAAGTTTTTAGTATAAGGTCTTCTACCTACAGAAATTAAAACGACATCAACATCATGCTTAACTTTTTGGCCATCATTTTGTGAAGTCTCAACTGTGACACCATTAGAGTTTTTAGTTATTTTATCAACTTTAGTATTAAGGTTAAATTTTATACCTTGCTTCTTTAATATTTTCATAAATTCGTTTGAAATATCTCGATCCATTCCAGGCGTAATGTGATCTAAAAATTCAACGACTGTGACTTCAGTACCAAGTCTTGACCAAACAGATCCCATTTCCAATCCTATATATCCACCACCAACAACAATCATTTTATTGGGGAGTTTGGGAATAGATAGGGCTCCAGTTGAAGAAAGAATTCTCTCTTCATCAAAATCTACTCCAGGCAATGAAACTGGCTCTGATCCTGTACTGATTATTGTTTTATCAGTTTGAATTATTTTAGTGCCTTCAGAGCCTTCAATTTTTATTGATTTTTCATTCTCGAATGAACCTTTGCCTTTAAAATAAGTGACTTTGTTTTTTTTGAATAAAAATTCAACTCCTTTAGTCAAAACTGTTACAGCTTTGTCTTTATTTTTCATCATTTTATCTAAGTTGAGTTTTATTTCTCCAGTCTCAATTCCAATTTTTTCAAAATTTTTAGCACTGTGAAATTTTTCAGATAAATTAAGCAAACTTTTTGATGGGATACATCCAATATTTAAACATGTCCCCCCTAAAGATCCTCTAGACTCTATGCATGCTGTTTTAAGTCCAAGTTGAGACAATCTAATTGCACAAACATATCCACCAGGGCCACCACCAATTACTGTAACATCAAATTTTTCTGACATATTATAAATTTAAAAATAACCTTCTTGGATCTTCTAAGTTTTCTTTAACAGTTTTTAAAAAACTTACAGATTCTTTTCCATCAATTATTCTATGATCGTAAGACAATGCTAAAAACATTACAGGTCTAGCTTTTATCTCACCATCAACAACAACAGGTCTTTCAACAATATTATGCATTCCAAGAACTGCTGATTGTGGAGGGTTTAAAATAGGAGTAGATAACATTGATCCATACACACCTCCGTTGCTAATTGTAAAAGTTCCCCCTTGAAGATCTTCTATAGTAAGACTACCATTTTTCGCTTTATCTGACAGATCTTTTATGTTTTTTTCAATGTCAGCAAAAGACATTTCATCAGCATTTTTTAATACTGGAACTACTAATCCTTTTTCAGTTCCTACTGCAAAGCTCACATTATAATAATTTTTGTAAACCATTTCATCATTTTCAACTTCAGCATTTATTGCAGGAAATAATTTTAATCCTACTATACAAGCTTTCACAAAAAAGGACATGAAGCCAAGTTTAATTCCATAACTATTTTGGAAATCTTCCTGGTTATCTTTTCTCATTGAGATAATATTTGACATATCAACCTCATTAAAGGTTGTGAGCATAGCAGCATTATTTTGAGCCTCTTTTAAACGTTTAGCAATTGTTTGTCTTAGTCTTGACATTTTAATTCGTTCTTCTTCACCGTATTGAATTTTTCTTTCGTTAGGTTGAGGGTTAGCTCCCATTAAACTTATTAAATCACCTTTTAAAATTCTTCCATCTTTACCTGTCCCTTTTACTTCATCTAAATTAATTTTATTTTCAACAACCATTTTTCTTACAGCAGGAGAAAGTGTTTTATTTTGTTTAATAGGCTTGGTTTCTTCAACTTCATCAGTTAATACCAATGGTTCTTCATCAAGTAATAAAGGTTCTTGAGTTTTTTTTGTATCTTTTTTCTTTTCGATTTCTAAATTTATTACATTATTTTTTTCAACGTTTCCTTTAATAGGCTCAGCTTCCTTTTCTTCTTTAAGAGCACTGCCTTCTGAAATCATTCCTAATACAGTTCCAACTTCAACTGTATCACCA
This sequence comes from uncultured Pelagibacteraceae bacterium, assembly GCA_902532805.1. Taxonomy (GTDB): domain Bacteria; phylum Pseudomonadota; class Alphaproteobacteria; order Pelagibacterales; family Pelagibacteraceae; genus Pelagibacter. The sequence goes on from CACAJQ010000005.1 coordinate 79,866, forward strand.
TCTTTTGAGTTGATCTCTGATATAACACCACTCGCAGGTGCAGGAACTTCTAAGTTTACTTTGTCAGTTTCCAATTCTACTACAGCTTCATCAGCAACTACGTTATCACCCTTTTTTTTTAACCATTTAGTGACAGTAGCCTCAGTAATACTTTCTCCCAAAACTGGAACTAAAATTTTTTCACTCATTTATTCAAATACTTTATTTACAATTTCTTGTTGTTCAGAATTATGTCTTCTTGCATAACCTGTAGCAGGTGTAGCATCTGGACTTCTTCCAATGTAAGAAATTGCACTGTTTTTAGCCTTAATAGTCTCTAATGTCCATTGTATATAATCTCTAACAGCAAACCAAGCACCCATATTTTTAGGCTCCTCTTGGCACCAATAAAATTTTGCATTTTTTGCAAATGGTTTTAGCTCTTTAACCAAACTTTTTGCAGGGAAGGGATATAGTTGTTCAATTCTATACAAAATCACATCGTTGATTTTTAGTTTCTCTCTTGCCGCAAGAAGATCAAAGTAAACTTTTCCGGAGCATAATATCACTTTTCTAATTTTTTTGTCGTCTTTTAACTTAATAAACCCTTTTTGCTTAATATCTCTAGCATGATCCCATAGCACTCTATGGAAAGAATTTTGTTTACTAAAATCTTCCAAATTTGATACACAATATTTATTTCTTAAAAGTGACTTAGGCGTCATTATGACTAAAGGTTTTCTAAAATCACGGTGCATCTGTCTTCTTAAAGCATGAAAATAATTTGCAGGTGTAGTGCAATTCATAACTTGTAAATTATCATTTGCACATAATTGTAAAAATCTTTCTAATCTCGCAGAGGAGTGCTCTGGGCCTTGTCCTTCATAACCATGGGGTAATAACATAACTAGTCCTGAGGCTCTTTTCCACTTTCTTTCACCAGATGATATAAATTGATCAATAATTACTTGAGCACCATTTGCAAAATCACCAAATTGAGCTTCCCAAATTGTCAATGTATTCGGTTCTACTAAACTGTATCCATATTCAAATCCTAAAACTGCAAGTTCAGATAAAAAACTATCTACAATTTCAAAATTTTTTTGGTTACTAGATATATTGTTTAAGGGTATGTACCTTGAATTATCAATTTGATTTCTTAAAACTGAGTGTCTTTGACTAAAAGTGCCTCTACCGGAATCCTGACCTACTAACCTTACTGGATAACCTTCAACTAATAATGAACCAAATGCCAAAGACTCAGCTGTTGCCCAATCAATACCTGAGCCTTCATCAATAGTTTTTTTTCTATTTTCCATAATTTTTGTTATGGTTTTGTGAATATTTTTATCAGTTGGAAAAACGTGTATTCTGTCAGAAATATTATTTAAAATTTTCAAATCTGATCCAGTTAAACCTCTTTTATCTTTACCTCTTTCGGGTTTATATCTCGACCAAGTTCCCTCAAACCATCTAATTTTAGGTTTATAATCTTTCGCATTTTTAAATTGATCATCTAATAAATTTTTAAAATCAACAATTTGTTGATCTAAATCTTGTTTCGAAAAAAGTCCTTCATTTACAAGCTTTTCACCATAAATTTTAATCGTAGACGGATGAGATCTAATTTTTTTGTACATAAGTGGTTGGGTGAAAGATGGCTCATCTCCCTCATTATGTCCAAATCTTCTGTAACATATTAAATCAATTACAACATCGCGATTAAATTTTAATCTAAATTCAGTTGCTATTCTAGTTGCGTAAACTACAGCCTCAGGGTCATCTCCATTAACATGAATGATTGGAGCATCAACCATTTTACCTACGTCAGAAGGATAAGGAGAAGATCGCGCAAATCTAGGACTTGTTGTAAATCCAATTTGGTTGTTAACAATAATATGGATTGTCCCTCCAGTGTTATGACCAGGAAGTCCAGACATTGCAAAGCACTCTGCTACTATTCCTTGTCCTGCAAATGCTGCATCACCGTGAATTAATATTGGTATAACTTTATTTCTTTGTTTGTCTTTGTGGAAAAATTGTTTAGCTCTGGTTTGGCCAAGAACAACAGGATTAACCGCCTCTAAGTGTGAAGGATTATCTGTTAAACTTACGTGTACAGGATTTCCATCAAATTCTCTATCAGATGAGGCTCCTAAATGGTATTTTACATCTCCAGCACCATCTTCTGATCCATCCATTTCACCAGCAAATTCATTAAAAATTCTTTTATAAGATTTTTGTAAAACGTTTGCTAAAACATTTAGTCTTCCTCTATGTGACATTCCTATTTTAACTTCTTTTATTTTAGATTGTCCTCCAATTTTTATAATTTGCTCAAGAGCAGGTATTAGACTTTCTCCGCCATCTAAACCAAATCTTTTAGTACCAACATATTTTGTATTTAAAAATTTTTCAAAGCCCTCTGCTTGTATTAGTTTATTTAAAATCGCTTGCTTTCCATTTTTTGTAAACTTGAGTGCATTTTCGTCTTTTTCAACCCTATCTCTAAACCACATTCTCTCAGTTGGATTTGAAATATGCATATATTCATAACCTATAGGACCACAATAAGTTTTTTTTAAAAACTTGAGTATTTCTCTAATATTTGCACTTTTTTTATTTATTATTCCGTTAAGAAAAATTTCTTTGTCATAATCTTCTTTTTTAAAACCATAGTACTCAGGATGTAATTCGTCTAAATATTCTGACTTCATCAACTCTAACGGATCTAATTTTGATAATAGATGTCCCCTTAGCCGATAAGCTCTTATCAAGGCTACAGCACTTATTGAATTTTTATTTGAATTTGCAATTACTTGGAAATTAAACTTGCTAGAGTTATCTTTGTTTTTTTCGTTTTCTTTAGCTGTTTTCTCGACATCCTCAATATTAATTTTTTTTGAAAAAGGTTTCCACGACGGTCCATTTATCTCGTCGACTAATATCTTTATATCCTCATCTACACTTGAGAAATATTCAATCCAACTTTCAGAGAGAGATGGATCTTTATTTATAAATTTTACATACATTTCTTCAATAAATGCACTATTGGCCTTATTTAGAAATGATGTTTTTTTATATTCCAGATTTTTAGGAGAGCTCATTTTATTTTATTATAATACTAAATTTTGTTTTCAATTGGACAATTTATTTAACAATGTTTTTCCAATTTCTGAAGGTGATGTGGCTACTTCTATGCCACAATCTTCCATTTTTTTGATCTTATCTTTAGCCCCACCTTTACCACCTGATATTATGGCCCCTGCATGTCCCATTCTTCTACCCGGTGGTGCTGTAACTCCTGCAATAAAACCAACCATGGGTTTTTTTATTTCATGATTTTTTACAAATTCAGCTGCTTCTTCTTCAGCTGATCCACCTATTTCACCAATCATTAAAATTGATTTAGTTTCCTCATCTTTTAAAAATAAATCTAAGCAATCAATAAAATTTGTGCCATTGATTGGATCACCACCTATACCTATACATGTTGATTGCCCCAAATCATTTTCTGTAGTTTGTGCGACAGCCTCGTAGGTCAAAGTTCCGGATCTTGATACAATACCAACAGAACCCTTTTTATGTATATTTCCTGGCATTATCCCGATCTTGCATTCATCGGGAGTGATTATCCCTGGACAATTGGGACCGATTAATCTTGATTTTGAATTAAGTAACTTTTTTTTGACCTTAATCATA
>CACAJQ010000006.1:0-73898 GCA_902532805.1 uncultured Pelagibacteraceae bacterium
TGTCAGAACAAAATAAAATTGTTTTTAAAGTACCTCAAAGCGCTAACAAAAAAACATTAAAAGGATCAATTGAAAAAATTTTTAAAGTTAATGTAACAAAAATTAATATTATTAATAAAAAAACTTTAATCAAATCAACTAGAGGAAAAAGGGTTAAAAAGAAGGGTTTTAAAAAAGCAATCGTTACACTTAAAAAAGGTCAAAATATTGACTTAACAACAGGAATTTAAATTATGGCTCTAAAAACATTCAAACCTTACACAAAATCTACCAGAGGTACTATATTAACCAGTAAAGAGGGTCTTTGGAAAGGTAAACCTTATAAGCCATTAACTAGTGCGAATTATTCTTCTAAAGGTAGAAATAATTATGGGCGAATAACCTCCAGAAATCATGGTGGAGGACATAAGCATAAGTATAGAAAAATAGATTTTTATAGAAAAAAAATGGATATGAAAGCAATTGTAGAAAGAATTGAATATGATCCAAACAGATCCTGTCACATAATGTTAGTAAAATTTGAGGATAATCAAAAATTCTATTATCTTGCCCCACAAAAAATAAAAGTTGGTGATCATGTACAAAATGGCTCGTCTTCTGAAATTAAAATTGGTAATTGTTTACCATTACAAGATATTCCAGTAGGAATTGACATTCATAACGTTGAAATACAGCCTGGTGCAGGTGGAAAAATTGCCAGAGCAGCAGGTTCGTCAGTAACGATTTCAGGTATAGATGGAAATTATTCAATTATAAAAATGACTTCAGGCGAAGTTAGAAAAATAGATTCAAGAGCTTTGGCTACAATTGGAGTATTATCTAATCCAGATCAAAAAAACATTAAAATTGGTAAAGCTGGTCGATCAAGATGGTTGGGAAGAAGACCACATACCAGAGGAGTTGTTAAAAATCCAGTAGATCACCCTCATGGTGGTGGTGAAGGAAAATCTGCAGGTGGTAGACATCCTGTTTCTCCTACAGGACAATCAGCCAAAGGATTAAAAACAAGAGACAATAAAAGAACTGATAAATTTATAATAAGAAGAAGAAAGAAAAAGAAAGCTTAATTTATGGCAAGATCTGTTTGGAAAGGACCTTTTGTTGAGGAAAGTTTAATTAAAAAAGTTGAAAAAATTAAAAACGATCCTAATAAAAAACCAATTAAAACTTGGTCTAGAAAGTCTACAATAATACCTGACTTCGTAGGATTTAGTTTTTTAATTTATAACGGTAAAAAATTTATACCAATTACTGTATCTGAGGACATGGTAGGTCATAAATTTGGAGAGTTTGCTCCAACAAGACAGTTTTTTGGTCATACACCAGCAGATAAAAAGGCAAAAGTTGAGGGTGGTGCTAAGGGAACCGATAAGAAATAAATATGAGTAAAAATAAAGATATAGATTTAAAGCAAGTTAGATCAATAAATAAGAATGTAAGATCTAGTGTGAGAAAATTAAAACCTATACTTAAATCAATAGTTGGTAAAAAAGTAGAAATTGCGATTAGAGATTTATCTTTCTCAGAAAAAAGAATTTCCAAGGATGTTAAAAAAACAATTTCATCCGCAGTTTCTAATGCAGAAAATAATTTTCAATACGATATTGATAATTTAGTAGTTAAAGAAGCTTTTTGTGGAAAACAGGTAATAATGAAAAGATTTAGAGCAAGAGCAAAAGGTAGAGCTGCAGAAATAATGAAACCATACTCAAATGTAACAATAGTTTTAAGTGAACAAATTAAACAAAAAGAGAAGGAACATGGGACAAAAAGTTAATCCAGTTGGTTTAAGATTAGGTATCAATAGAGGTTGGGATTCTGTTTGGTATGCTAAGAAGCAGGATTTTGGAAATTATTTAATTGAGGATTTTAAAATAAGAGAGTTTATAAAGAAAAACGTCATTAATTCTGGAGTTTCAAAAGTAATGATAGAAAGATCTGCAAAAAAATGTTTTGTAACTATTTATACATCTAGACCAGGATTTGTAATTGGAAAAAAAGGAAGTGATATTGAAAAAATCAAAGGCAAACTGTCAAAATTGAGCGCTAATGAAATTGTTTTAAATATTAAAGAAGTAAAAAAACCAGAGACAAATTCATTTTTAGTTGCAGAAAATATAGCCCAACAATTGGTTAAACGAGTTTCTTACAGAAGAGCAATGAAGAGAGCAATGCAGTCAGCTTTAAGGTTAGGTGCAAAAGGAATAAAAGTATCTTGTAGTGGAAGATTGGGTGGAAATGAAATTGCAAGAACTGAGTGGTTAAGAGATGGCAGCATACCCTCTCATACATTAAGAGCAGATATTGATTATGCTGAAGCAGAAGCTTTAACTACCTATGGAATAATAGGAATTAAAGTTTGGATATACAAAGGTGAAATTTTTACAAAAGAATTTAGCCAAGAGAGGAATAAAAAATAAAAATGTTACAACCAACTAGAACAAAATTCAGAAAAGCACACAAAGGGCGTATTCATGGAAATGCGTCTCGTTGTAATATAATGAATTATGGTTCATTTGGATTGAAAGCTATACAACCTGATCGAATTATTTCTCGACAAATTGAAGCAGCAAGAGTTGCTTTGACAAGACATATGAAAAGACAAGGAAGAGTGTGGACAAGAATGTTTCCAAATATACCAGTATCAAAGAAACCCACAGAAGTAAGAATGGGTAAAGGTAAGGGTTCACCAGAATTTTGGGCATGTAGAGTTAAACCTGGAAGAATTTTATTTGAAGTTGATGGAGTAACAGAGGAAATAGCAAGAGAGGCTTTATATAAGGCTTCAGCTAAATTACCAATAAAATGTAAATTTATAAAGAGAATTTAAATGAAAAAAAGTGAAATAAAAAAAATGAGCAAAGACCAAGCTTTGAAAAGTATTGATAAATTGAAAAAAGATCTTTTTAATTTTAGATTTCAGAAAATAAATGGTCAAATAAAAAGTCCATCAAAAATAAATGAAACAAAGAGAAATATAGCAAGATTAAAAACACTAGTAGTGAGAAAAGATGCCTAAAAAGATATTAAACGGAATAGTTGTTAGCGATAAACCAAATAAAACCATTACAGTTTTAGTTGAGAGAAAATATCAACACCCGGTTTTAAAAAAAGTTATCAAGGCTCGAAAAAAATATAGCGTTCACGATGAAGAAAATAAATATAAAAATGGTGACAAAGTATCTATTCAAGAATGCAAGCCTTACTCAAAATCAAAAAAATTTGAAGTAATAGGAGTAACAAAATGATACAGGTTCAGACAGAGCTATTTGTAGCAGATAATACAGGTGCGAAAAAGATAGAATGTATAAAGGTATTAGGTGGATCGAAAAGAAGATATGCTAGTATTGGCGATACCATAGTTGTAGCAGTAAAAGAAGCTATACCAAAGGGCAAAGTAAAAAAGGGGGCTGTTCATAAAGCTGTTGTGGTAAGAGTAAAGAAGGGCATTCATAGAAATGATGGTTCAAAAGTAAGATTTGATAATAATGCTGCAGTTCTTACTGATGATAAAGGAGAACCAATTGGTACTAGAATATTTGGGCCTGTTACAAGAGAACTGAGAAATAGAGGACAAATGAAAATAATTTCATTAGCACCGGAGGTTTTATAATGATTAAAAAAGGTGTGAAAGTAAAAATTTTAAGTGGCAAGGATAAAAATAAAGACGGTGATGTAATTGAAATAGATAGAAAAAAAAATAGGGCAAAAGTTAAAGGAATTAATATGGTAAAAAAACACGTGAAAACTACGAAAGAAAAAAAAGGTGGAATAATATCAAAAGAAAACTTTGTGCATCTTTCTAACCTATCAATATTAGATACAAAAAACAAAAATGAGGCTAAAAAATAATGATACCTAGATTGAAACAATCGATAACTAAAGAAATAGAACCAACATTAAAAGAAAAATTTGGATATAAAAATTTATATATGGGTCCAAAAATTCAAAAGATAGTTTTAAATATGGGTCTAGGACTTGATGGAAATGATCAAAAAATTTTGAAATCTTGTCAAGAAGATTTGGCTAATATAACTGGTCAATTGCCTGTTGTAACTAAATTCAAAAAATCTATAGCAAATTTTAAAACTAGAAAAAATAGTAACTCTGGTTTGAAGGTAACTTTAAGAAAAAATAAAATGTATGAATTTATTGATAGACTTACAAATATTGCACTTCCAAGAATAAAAGATTTTAGAGGATTAAATCCCAATGGTTTTGACAAATTTGGAAATTATACTTTTGGTATTAAGGAACATATAATTTTTCCTGAAGTAAATTTTGATAAAGTTGACAAAATTAGAGGTCTAGATATTACAATTGTCATAAAATCTAAAAAAATTGAACACAGTTTTGAATTATTAAAACATTTAAATTTTCCATTCAAAGAAACAAGGAGTAATTAATGGCAAAAATGAGTGCTATAAACAAGAATAATAGAAGAATAAAATTATCAGACAAATATTATAAAAAAAGAAAGACATTGAAAAAAATCATAATGGACAAGAAAGTTTCATTAGAGGAAAGATTTAAAGCACAACAAAAATTATCAAAATTACCAAGAAATTCGTCTAGGGTTAGAGTTATGAACAGATGTCAAATTACAGGAAGACCACATGGAGTGTATAGAAAATTGAAAATTTCTAGAATTGCTCTTAGACAATTAGGGTTGGAAGGTAAAATTCCTGGAATGGTAAAATCAAGTTGGTAGAAAGGAAATTATGAGTTTAAGTGATCCAGTAGGAGATATGTTAGCAAGAATAAAAAATGCACAAGTTAGAAATCATAGCAAGGTTACTTTACCGTCATCAAGTTTTAAAGCAAAAATAGCAGATGTGCTAAAATCAGAGGGATATATTATAGATTATAAAATAAATAATGATAAAAAACCTTTTATTGAAATCAGTTTAAAATATAACTCAGGCAATCCAGTTATAAATACAATTGAGAGAGTTTCAAAACCAGGGAGAAGAATATTTTCAAGCGCAAATAGTCTACCAAAAATTAATAATGGACTAGGAATAGCAATTGTATCAACTCCACAGGGAGTAATGACAGATGTTGATGCAAGAAAAAAAAAACTTGGTGGAGAAATTATTTGTAAGGTATTTTAATGTCTAAAATTGGAAAAATAAGTATACAGATCCCAGAGAAAGTTAAAGTTCTTTTGTCTGGAAATACAGTTAATGTTGAGGGGCCTTTAGGAAAACAATCTGTAAATGTTGATTTAGAGATGTTTGATCTTAATATTAATGATGGGAAAGATATTTCTATAAAACCAAAAAAACTTGATGACGACTCTAAAAGATTATGGGGTATGAATAGGAGTTTGCTCAATAATGCTATTGTCGGAGCAAGTACTGGTTACGAAAAAATATTAGAACTTACAGGAGTGGGGTTTAGAGCTTCGTTAAAAGGTAAAATATTAAATATGCAATTAGGATTTAGTCATGATATAAATTTTGATATTCCAGAGGGAATAAAAATAGTCGTTGAAAAACAAACTACATTAAAGATTAGCGGAACAAATAAACAGCAAGTTGGTATGATTGCATCTCAAATTAAAAGCATAAGACCTCCAGAACCATACAAAGGTAAAGGTATTAAAGAACAAGGACAATATATATTAAGAAAAGAAGGTAAGAAAAAATAATGAAGTTAAACAACATTGATAGAAAAAAATTTAGAGTTCGAAAAAAACTAAAAAAAGTGTCAAAAGATAGATATAGACTAAGTGTATCTAGATCATCAAAAAATATAAGCGCTCAAATAATAGATGATTTAAAAAATGTTACTTTAGTGTCAGCTTCATCAATAGATAAAGACATTAAAGGACAAAAGAAAAATAAATCAGAGTTATCCACTATAGTTGCAGAAGTACTTGCTAAAAAAGCAAATGAGAAAAATATAAAAAAAATTTATTTTGATAGAGGTATATTTAAATATCATGGAAGAGTTAAAATATTTGCTGAAACTTTAAGAAAAAATGGAATGGAATTTTAATCTATGGAAAAAAATACAGAATTTGTTGAAAAATTAGTTCATATAAATAGAATTACAAAGGTAGTTAAGGGTGGAAGAAGATTTGGCTTTTCAGCGTTGGTAGTTGTTGGCAATCAAAATGGAAAAATTGGCATTGCTCATGCTAAGGCAAAACAAGTTCCTGACGCAATAAAAAAAGCAAATGAATTGGCAAGAAGAAATTTAATTCAAATCCCTCTTAGAGATGGAAGAACTATTCATCATGACATTTATGGAAAAGACGGTGCTGGAAAAATTAAATTAAGGTCTGCTCCAAAAGGTACAGGTATAATAGCAGGAGGACCAGTTCGAGCAGTGTGCGAAGTTTTGGGCATAAAAGATATTGTTGCAAAATCTCTGGGTACAGCAAATCCACATAATGTAATAAGAGCATGCATTAAAGCTTTATCAAAACAAAATTCTCCAAAAAATATTTCTAATCTTAGAAATAAAAAAATTTCAGAGATAATTGAGAAAAGAGGATAATGACATCTTTAAATACATTAAATAATATTAAAACTAAAAAAATCCGTGTTGGGAGAGGAATTGGATCTGGTAGAGGTAAAACTTCTGGTAGAGGAGTAAAAGGACAAAAATCTAGATCTGGTGTAGCAATAAAAAGCTTTGAAGGTGGACAAATGCCTTTATACAGAAGATTGCCAAAAAGAGGTTTTAATCCAATTAAAAAATCAATTATTTCAGTTATAAATTTGGGATATTTGCAAAAGTTAATTGATACAAGCAAAATCAGTTCTTCACAAAAAATAAATATAGAGACTTTAAAAAAATCTAAAATATTAAGAAATTCAACTAGAAAATTTAAAATCTTATCAACTGGTGAGATTAAATCCAAAGTAGATATAGAAGCTGACTATTCATCAAAAAGTGCAATAGAAAAAATTGAAAAAGTAGGCGGTAAAATTACTATAAAAAATCAATCTAAATAATGAGTGAAACTTCACAATCTAATGATTTAAGAAATAGAATCCTATTTACACTTTTTATTCTAGCAGTTTATAGACTAGGTACTTTTGTACCTCTTCCAGGAATTGATCCTGAGCAATTGCAGGTAATGATGGAAGGAAATCAAAAAGGATTGCTTGGAATGTTTAACGTTTTTGCAGGTGGAGCTGTAAGCAGAATGGCAATATTTGCACTAGGTATAATGCCTTATATATCATCATCAATTATAGTACAGTTGCTTACTGGTGTATCAGATTATTTTAAAAATTTAAAAGCGCAAGGTGAAATTGGTAGACAAAAAATAACTCAGATAACTAGATATGGAACAGTTTTATTGGCAACAATACAAGGCTACGGTTTGGCAGTTGGTTTAGAATCCTCTGCTGATTTAGTCATTAATCCAGGAATATTTTTTAAAATTTCAACAGTCACAACAATTGTAGCTGGAACTATATTTCTTATGTGGCTTGGAGAACAAATTACTCAAAGAGGTATTGGTAATGGAATCTCTTTAATTATTTTTTCTGGTATTGTTGCTGAAATTCCAAGAGCTTTGGTAACAACATTTGAATTAGGAAGAACTGGTGCTATTTCCACTTTAATGATAATTTTTATATTTTTGTTACTTGTTGCAACTATTGTGTTCATTGTATTTATGGAAAGAGCACTAAGAAAAATTCTTATAAATTATCCTAAAAGACAAATGGGAAATAAAATGTATGGTGGTGATTCATCTCATTTGCCGTTAAAAATCAATTCAGCTGGTGTAATTCCTGCAATTTTTGCATCAGCTTTATTACTATTACCAGTAACTTTCTCAAACTTTAATGTCTCACAAAACGAAACATTTTTAAATATCTCTTCATATTTTTCTCAGGGTCAGCCTTTATATATGCTACTCTATGCATCAGGTATAATTTTTTTTACTTTCTTTTATACTTCTATAACTTTTAATCCAACAGAAACTGCTGAGAATTTAAGAAAATATGGTGGATTTATTCCAGGAATTAGACCTGGAGAAAGTACTGCAATTTATATTGATACTATTTTAACTAGATTAACAACGATAGGAGCATTGTATCTTGCACTTGTTTGTTTAATGCCAGAATTTCTAATTGCAAATTATCCAATACCTTTTTATTTAGGTGGTGCATCGGTTTTAATTGTAGTTGTTGTTGCAATTGATACTGTTACACAAATTCAGACAAGGATGATGAGCTCTCAGTATGAGCAACTTATTAAAAAAACTAAATTTGGTAGGTAGGTGAATATAATATTGTTTGGTCCTCCTGGTGCTGGCAAAGGAACACAAGCTAAGTATTTAGTAAAAAAAATAAATGGTTTTCAAATTTCTACTGGTGATATACTCAGGGATGAAATTAAAAGAGATACTGATATAGGAAAAAAAATAATAAATAATATGAATGAAGGAAAGTTTGTTAATGATGAAATTGTAAACAGTCTATTAAAAATTCATGTATTTGACCCTAACAAAAGGAAAAAATTAATTTTTGATGGTTATCCAAGATCTTTAAGCCAAGCTAAAAATTTAGATATATTGTTAAATGAGTCAAATCAGAAAATAGATCATATTTTTTTTCTTAATGTAAATAAAGATACTATTATAAAGCGGATTGAAAAAAGAAAAATTTTAGAAAAAAGATCGGATGATCATTTAGATACAATATTAAAAAGATACTATAAATATTTAGAAACAACCAAACCAGTTCTTGATTACTACTCTAAAAATTCAAATTTTCATGAGATTGATGGAACAATGGATATAGATCAAATTACAAGTAAAATAGAGGCTTTTTTAAATGTTTAATGCGTTGACTTTGATCAATCTTCTTATATAAAAGGCACAATTTATCACAAAAATTATGGCTCGTATTGCAGGTGTAAACATACCACAAAATAAATTAGTTCATATTGGACTTACATACATTTATGGCATCGGTAATAGATTTTCACAAGAAATATGTAACGCTTTAGAAATACCAAAATCTAAAAGAGTAAATGAATTAACTGATGATCAAATTTTAAAAATTAGAGAATACATCGATCAAAAATTTACTGTTGAAGGAGATCTAAGAAGAGAAACTTCTTTAAGTATAAAAAGATTAATTGATCTTGCTACTTATAGAGGATCAAGACATAGAAAAAAACTTCCTGTTAGAGGACAAAGAACAAGATGTAATTCTAGGACACGAAAAGGCAAAGCAATTGCAATTGCAGGAAAAAAATTAACTCCACTTAAAAAATAATGAAAAAAGAAGTTTCAGATAACAAAGAACAAAAAACGTCAACTAAGGCAAAAAAGAGTTCGTATTCAAAAAAGAAAAAAGGAAAAAAAAACATATTGAATGGAATTGCATATGTTCAATCCACTTTTAATAATACAATAGTATCAATTGCTGATACTAATGGAAATGTCGTTTCATGGGCATCTGCTGGACAAAAAGGATTTAAGGGTTCTCGAAAGTCAACTCCATATGCTGCACAAGTTGCAGCTGATGCAGCAGCCGCAAAAGCCTTAGAAGTAGGAATGAAAATTTTATCTGTTGAAGTTAAAGGTCCTGGATCAGGAAGAGAAACTGCATTAAGAGCATTACAGGCCAGAGGATTTAAAATTATATCAATAAAGGATACAACACCAATGCCCCACAACGGGACAAGACCACCTAAAAAAAGGAGAGTTTAATGGAACAAACTGAAGTAAATTCAAAAAATTGGAAATCGTTAATCAAACCTGCAAAATTAGACGTTCAATTGAGCGATGATAAAGCTTTTGCAAAAATTACTGCCGAACCTTTAGAAAAAGGTTATGGTTTGACGCTAGGTAATGCTTTAAGAAGAATTCTTTTATCTTCAATAAGAGGTACAGCTGTAACATCAATACAAATAGATGGAGTATTACATGAGTTTACATCTATAAAGGGAGTAAGAGAAGACGTAACTGATATTGTATTAAATATTAAATCTTTAGCTTTGAAGAGTTCTTCTGATGAGCCTAAAAAATTAATTTTAGATGCTAAAGGCCCAGGTGAAATCAAAGCTTCTGATATAACACCTGTCACTGATATTGAAATATTAAATCCAGACTTAGTAATTTGCAATTTAGATGAAAATACTAAATTCCATATGGAAATGACAGTAGGAACAGGAAAAGGATATGTTTCGGCAGATTTGAATAAACCAGAGGAACCGCCATTAGGCTTAATTCCTATTGACTCTTTATTCAGTCCAGTAAAAAAAGTATCATACTCAGTTAGCACTGCTAGAGAAGGAAAAGCTTTAGATTATGATAAATTAACGATGGAAGTTGAGACTAATGGCTCAATCTCAGCAGAAGATGCAGTTGCATATTCAGCAAGAATATTCCAAGATCAATTAGGAATGTTTGTTAACTTTGATGAGCCACAAGAGGTTATAATCAAAGAGCAACCTTCAGAGCCAGAATTTAATAAAAACTTATTAAGAAAAGTTGATGAGTTAGAGCTTTCGGTAAGATCTATGAATTGTTTAAAGAATGATAATATTATTTACATAGGAGATTTGGTTCAAAAATCAGAGGGTGAAATGTTAAGAACACCTAATTTTGGAAGAAAATCACTAAATGAGATAAAAGAGGTTTTAACTGGAATGTCTTTATACTTAGGAATGGAAATTCCTAACTGGCCACCAGACAATATTGCCGAATTGTCCAAAAAACTTGAGGAAGCTATATAATGAGACATAGAATGGGCTACAAAAAACTCAATAGAACATCAGAACACAGAAAAGCATTAATTAAAAACATGCTCAACTCATTGATTAAATATGAGCAAATAACAACAACGTTACCAAAAGCAAAGGTTCTAAAACCTCAAGCTGACAAGATTATTACTTTAGGAAAAAAAAATACACTGTCCAATACAAAAACATTAATTTCAAAATTACAGGATATAAAATCTACGAATAAGGTAAAAAAAACACTCTCTAAAAGATATGAAAATAGAAAAGGTGGATACACAAGAATTATCAAGGCTGGATTTAGATATGGTGATAACGCTCCAATGGCTGTGATTGAGTTTGTAGATAGGGATGTTAAAGCAAAAAGAGTCGATATAAAAAAGAAAGATTCAGTTAAAGATCAAAAGAAAGAAACTCCAAAAGAAGCAACAGCTTAAAAACAAGTAAATGAAAAAGCTATTAAACGTTGATAAGACGTTCAACGGTATGCGAATTGACAGATTTTTAAGAAATTACTTTGGTCAAATCCCACAAAGTCTAATTGAAAAAAACTTAAGAAATGGAAGAATTAAGTTAAATAAAAAAAAAATTAAAAGCTCAAAAAAAATTCAATTTAATGATAAAATTGAATTACATAACATTCAATTTAAAAAAGTTATAAAGCAAAAAAAGGAAAAATATAATCCTAGCAATGAAATTATAAAAGAAAATGAAGATCTAGTTATTGAAAATAATGATAATTTTGTGGTTCTAAATAAACAAGCAGGAATTTCAGTTCAGGGTGGTACAAAATCTAAAAAAAATATAATTGATATATTTGCAAAAAGCAATTTATTTAGGTATGAGAAACCATTTTCAGTACATAGATTAGATAAGGATACATCAGGCGTTTTTATAATTGCAAAAAATAGAGAAACAGCCCAACTGCTTACTTCACTTTTCAGATTAAGAAAAGTTTATAAAACTTATTTAGCAATATGTAATGGTGAAATAATTTTAACTGATAATGGTAACTTAAATGATAATTTAATAAGATTTGAAAATAAAAAAAAAATTGTTGAAAAAGCTAAGACAAAATATGAAATTATAGATAAAAATAATAATGCAACCTTTATTCAACTAAATCCAATAACTGGAAGAAAGCACCAATTGAGAAAACAATTATTCAATTTAGGAAATTCAATTATTGGTGATAAAAAATATAATTCAACAAATAATTCAAAAATAAATAATAAAAATTTAATGTTACATTCTTATGAAATAAAATTTAAAATAAATGAACAAAAATATACTTTTAGGGCCACCCCTCCAGATTATTTTAGAAATATGTTAAAAACAAAAAGACTCAATTTTTAATATTAGATAAAAAATTTTTTATTAAATAGTTTTCAATATTTTTATAATTTTGTTTTTTAATCTTATTTAAATTTGAAACTCCTCTATCTCTGATTCCACATGGAACTATCTTTTTATATACATTAAGATTATTTGATATATTTAGCGCAAAGCCATGATAAGCAATCCATTTTTTTACTTTTATACCTATTGCTGCAATTTTATCTATTTTACCAGATTCATCCTCAAACCAAATTCCTATATTTTTTCTATCAGCAAAACAATTTATATTGTAAGTTTTTAAAGTATCTATAATTGTCTTTTCTATTGCAGTTATTATTTTTTTAATATTTTTGCCTCTTTTGCTTAAGTCGATCACAAAATAAAAAACCAATTGACCAGGACCATGAAATGTTATTTTTCCACCTCTATTCGTTTTAATAAAGTTTATAGATTTATCTAAAATCTCATTTTCACTAAAACTTGTTCCACCAGTATAAATCTCTTCATGTTCAAGTATCCAAATAAGTTCTTTATTTTTGTTTACTCTGATTTGCTCCAATCTATCTTCAAGTATATCTATTGCAGATTTATATTTTATTGGTTTTACTGACTTTTTGATCTCTATTGTCATTATAAATTTGTATTATTTTCATTTTGTATTAATAGTGCCAACTAAATTATAGGTAAATTTTATGACTATAGTGAAAAAAATAAAAGATAAAAAAGTTAATTTTGAATTTAACAAAGAATTCATCAAAGTTGTCACAGACAAAATTGCCACAAATGATGCTGGATTTATTACAAATTCATTTAATGCTATGCATCCAGCAGATGCTGCTGATATAATTGAACATTTAAGTCAAAATGATAGAGAAAATTTAATAAAATTAAATAGTTTCAAAGTTGATCCTGAAGTTTTTGTTGAATTAAATGAGTCAATTCAGTCTGAAATGATTACTTATTTGTCATCTGATTCAATTGTAAACATACTTAAAAATTTAGAGTCAGATGATGCAATTAAGATTTTAGAAAATGTAGATGAAAAAGATAAAAATACAATTCTTAGCTCATTACCTCCAAAAGACCGATTTGCATTACTTGAAAGCTTAAGTTATCCAGAAGACTCTGCTGCTAGATTAATGCAGCGTGAATTTACAGCTATACCAAGCAACTGGTCTGTAGGCCAAACAATAGACTATTTAAGAGAAAATAAAGAACTTCCTGAAGAATTTCTCGAAATATTTATAGTTGATCAAGAATTTAAACCTATTGGTACAGTTCCCTCATCAAGAGTATTAAGAACTCCAAGAGACACAAAAATGATGTCTATAATGGCTGAGTCTCAAACATTAATACCAGTAGATATGGATAGAGAGGAAGTTGGTAATTTATTTGAAAATTATAATTTGAGTTCAGCAGCAGTTATTGATAAGTCAGAAAAACTAGTTGGCATGATAGCTTATGATGATGTTCTGACTGTATTAAAAGAAGAAGCTGAAGAGGATGCACTCAGATTAGCTGGAGTAGGTGATGAAGAAATTACTGATGGTGTATTAACAAAAACTAAGAGAAGATTTAATTGGTTGTTACTAAACTTGTTTACTGCTTTTCTTGCAACTTATTGTATTAGTTTATTTGGTGCTACTATAGAACAAATGGTAGTATTAGCTTTTTTAATGCCTATCGTAGCATCAATGGGAGGTAATGCTGGCATGCAAACATTAGCAGTCACAGTTCGGTCCTTAGCAACACAAGATTTAACAAAAAATAATTTTACGAATAATATTATCAAAGAATTTAACATTGGGGTTTTAAATGGAGTTATTTTTGCAATTATAAGTTCTTTGATAGTTCAACTATGGTTTAATGATATTCAGCTCTCCCTTATAATTTCAATTTCAATGATTTTAACTATGATAGTTGCTGGCCTTTTTGGTATTTTAGTGCCTGTAACATTAAATAAAATGAAAATTGATCCTGCAATTTCTTCTAGCGTATTTGTTACAACAATAACAGACGTAATTGGATTTGTATCTTTCTTAGGTGTAGGAGCCTATTTTTTATAATCAAAAATTATCAATCAATCTTACTCCGTTAATATAATAAGCAATAAATAGTCTATATTTGGATTTAAAATTATTTAACTGCAATTTCTTTTCATCTCTAAATTCAAGATAATCGATTTTAATTTTAAATTTATTTTCAAACTCATCTTTATATTTTGATAAATTTACAGATTTATCGGTTCTTGATAATCTTTTTAATTTATCCAATTTAACAGCTATTTCTGAGACTTTTTTTATAAATGATTTTTTTAATAATTTATTTCTAGTAGATAAGGCAATTTTATTATTTTCTCTGATGGTAGGACAACTAACAATATTTATTTTATATTTTTTACCCAATATTCTTTTAATTAGCATGTATTGTTGAAAATCTTTTTCACCCATATAAACATACTTAGATTTAACAATAGATAGTAACCTATTCATCACATTTAACACTCCCTCAAAATGACCATTTCTATATTTAGCACATAAAATCTTATCAGATTTATTAAGTTTAAAATTTTTCAATTTTTTTTTATATATTTCGCTTACTTCAGGCAAAAATAAATAATTAACTTTAAGTTTTCTTAATACTGAAATGTCATGTTTTATATTTCTAGGATAATTTTTAAAATCTTTTTTTTGATTAAATTGTGTTGGATTGACAAAAATACTTACTAATGTCTCATTGTTATTTTTTTGTGAAATTTTTATTAAAGACTCGTGTCCTTTATGAATTCCTCCCATAGTAGGTACAAATCCTACATTTTTGTAATTTTTTACTGCCTTATTTAGTTCAAAAACGTTTTTTAAAATTTTCATTTTTAATAAATATGATTATAAGTAAAACATCTTAATGATTAAACAAGCTATAATTCCTCTTGCTGGTTTAGGTACACGTTTGTTGCCCTTAACAAGTGTTTTCCCTAAAGAACTACTTCCAATTAATGGTAAACCAGGAATTGAGTACATTTTAGATGAATGTATCGACGCTGGAGTAAAAGAAATTATTTTTATTATTTCTAAAAAAAAAGAAATGATAAGGAAATATTTTAATAATGATAATTTTTATAAATCGATAATTAAAAAAAAACAAGATCCTAGAATAATTAAAGAATATAAAAAAATCCTTTTTTTTAAAAAAAAAATTAAATTTGTTTATCAAAATAAGCCTCTAGGAACAGGAGATGCTGTATTAAAAACCAAAAAATTAATAAAAAATAATTATTTTTTAATGATATTACCCGATGATTTAATTATGAAAAAGAATTGTTCAAAAGATATGATTAAAATTCACAAAAAATATAAAGCATCAGTTATGGCAAGCATGAAAGTAAAAAAAAATAATGTAGATCGTTGGGGAATTTATTCAATAAATCAAAACTTTGATAAATCAAATTTTAAAATATCTGATGTAATTGAAAAACCAAATTCTAAAGATGCTCCTTCCAACAACGCAGTCATAGGAAGATATATATTACCAAAAAAAATTTTTAATTATCTAAAAAATCAAAAAAAAGGAAAAGGTGATGAAATACATATTACAGATGCAATAAGACAAATGATATTAGATAAGAATTTATTTATTGGTCATAAGTTTAAAGGCAATTATTTAGATTGTGGATCTATGAATGGTTATATAAATTCAGGAATTGAAATTTCCAAAATATGAAAATTTGCATAATAGGATCTGGTTATGTTGGTTTAGTTAGTGGAGCTTGTTTTTCAGATCTAGGTAATACAGTAACCTGTGTTGATAATAATAAAGAAATCATTGATAAGTTAAATAAAGGAATAATACCAATTTATGAACCTGGTCTTCAAGAATTAGTTGAGAGAAATTTAAAAAACAAAAGACTTTTTTTTTCTAAAGATATTTCTAATTCAATAAAAAAATCAGATATCCTCTTTATATGCGTTGGTACGCCAACAAAAAATAACAAAGCTAATCTTAAATATGTCTATAATGTTGTAAAAAGCATCAAATCCAATCTCAACAAATATAAAATTATAGTTACCAAATCTACAGTTCCAGTCACTACTGGTGATAAAATAGAAAAAATTTTAAATTTGAAAAAAAATCAAAATAAATTTGATGTTATTTCTAATCCTGAATTTTTAAGAGAAGGAGAGGCCATAAGAGATTTTCAATATCCTGATAGAGTAGTGATTGGGACTGATAGTAAAAAAGCAAATCAGATAATGAAAAATCTTTACCTTCCTTTAATTAAAAAAGGCAGCAGATACATTAACACTTCAAGAAGATCTGCTGAATTAATCAAATATGCTTCAAATGCTTTTTTAGCTACTAAAATTACTTTTATTAACGAAATAGCAAATCTATGCGAAAAATCAAATATCGATGTTCAGGATGTTGCAACTGGCATGGGTTTAGATGATAGAATTGGAAGTAGATTTTTAAGAGCTGGACCAGCATATGGAGGATCATGTTTTCCAAAAGATACAAGAGCATTAGTTTCAACAGGGCAAATTTTTAAAACAAACTTATCTGTTGTTAAATCAGTAATAAATTCAAATGAAAAAAGAAATAACTTATTATTAGATAGAATTAAAATAATAATGAAAAATAAAATAAAAAATAAATATATTACATTTTTGGGTGTTACTTTTAAATCAGGTACCGATGATATGAGGGAATCACCATCATTGAAAATGATTCCTTCTTTATTAAAAAGAGGTGCTTTTATAAGTTATTATGAACCTACTGGTCAGAAGAAACAATTTAAATCAAAAAACATTACTTTTTATGAAAATATAAAAGATGCTTGTCAAAATGCAGATTTAATAATTATTCACACTGAATGGAATGAATTTAAACAAATAAATTTTAAAAAAATAACAAAAAAAAGAAATTTAAAAGTATTTGACATGAGAAATCTTTATACTCCAAAAGATATGAAGAAAAACAAAATAAGTTATTTTGGAATTGGTAGATAATTAGTTAAGATCAAATATTGCATCAACTTCAACTGCAACACCCAAAGGAAGGCTATTAGTGCTTACAGCAGCTCTTGCGTGTGAGCCAGCTTCATCAAATACACTTTTTATTAGATCTGAGGCTCCATTTATGACTTTTGGCTGCTCAGTAAAATCATCAGTAGAATTAACATATCCAGTAAGTTTCAAACATGATTTAATTTTGGATAAATCACCACCACATGCTTTTTTTGCTTGAGATATTATGCTTAATGCGCATCTTTTAGCTGCCTCATAACCTTGTTCGGTATTATGATCTTTTCCGAGTTTTCCCTTAATTAAATTTCCATTCTCATCAATTGATATTTGACCAGAGATGTATAGTAAATTTCCAGATATTCTAGTAGCAGCATAAGATCCTACAGGATCATTAGCTTTTGGCAAATTGATATTTAAATTCTTTAAATTTTCATCTGCCGACATTATTTGCCTTTCTTTTTCTTTTTATTTCTATCGTATTCTTTTCTTTTCTCAATTAAAATTAATGCTTCTTCCATAGTTAACTCAACAGGATCTTTTTCTTCAGGTATAGTCGCATTTAAAGATTTGTATTTAATGTAAGGACCATACTGACCCTTCATGATTCTAACTGGCTTTTTATCTTCAGGGTGTTCTCCTAAATCTTTTATCATTGATGATGAAATTCTTCCTGGTTTAGCTTCAGCAATTAATGTAACAGCTCTATTTAATCCAATTGTGAATAATTCATCCACATTTTCTAGTCTAGCAGATTTATTTTCACATTTAAGGTAAGGGCCAAATCTTCCAACATTCACAGTAATATCCTTATCATTTTCGGGATTTTTTCCTAAACTTATTGGTAATGAGCATAAGTATTTTGCTTTTTCTAAATCAATATCTTCAATCTCAATACCTTTAGGGATAGAAACATTTTTTAAATTATTTTCTTCTTTCTTTAATTTTCTTTTTTTCTTTTTAGTTTTTTCATCTTCCTCTATGATTTCTTTTTCAAATTGCAAATATGGGCCAAATCTTCCATTTTTAAGAAAAATATCTTTACCTTTCTCATTTTTTCCAATGAATTTAGGTTCTGCTAGTATCAATTGTTGTGCTGCTTTAGATTTTGATAGTGGTCTTGTAAATTTGCAGTCCGGATAATTTGAACACCCAATAAAAGCACCACCTCTAAAACTATTTTTTAAACTTAATTGCCCAGATTCACAAAGCTTGCATTTTCTGTCAATATTTCCATCCTTATCAACCTCAAATATTAGTGATCCAAGACTTTCATTTAATAGATCTAATACTTCTCTGGTTCTTTTTTCTTTCACGCCTGAAACATTAGAATTAAAGTCTTTCCAAAAGTTTTCTAGAACTTTTATCCAATTTTCTTTACCTGATGTTATATCATCTAATTGATCTTCTAATTTTGCAGTAAAATCATAATCAACATATTTGGTAAATAATTTTTCTAAAAAAGCAGAAAGTAATTTCCCTCTATCAGTTGGGAAAAATCTTTTATTATTTATGTCAGCATAACCTCTATTAGCTATTACTGAAATAATACTCGCATAAGTAGATGGTCTTCCAATACCTAGCTCCTCTAATTTTTTAACTAGACTTGCCTCTGAATATCTAGGCGGTGGTTGTGTATAGTGTTGTTCATCAATATGATCTTCAAACATTACATCACCTTTTTCAACTTCAGGCAAAATATTTTCGTTGTCATCATTATTTTCATCGATCTTATACAGTTTAAGGAAACCATCAAATTTTAATGTTGAACCACTAGCTTTAAATATATTTTTATTATCATCCGAGTTGATGGTAATAGTTTTTCTATCAAATTTTGCTGACTGCATTTGTGATGACAAAGATCTAGACCATATTAAATTATAAAGTTTATATTGATCAGTACTTAAGTATTTTTTCATATCTTCTGGTTTTCGAATTATTTCTGTTGGACGTATAGCTTCGTGAGCTTCTTGAGCATTCTTTGCTTTTTTGCCACTATAATTTAGAGGTTGTTCTGGTAAATATTTATCACCATAATTCTGCATTATAAAATCTCTGAAGTATATTATTGCATCTTTTGAAATATTAGTTCCATCTGTTCTCATATAAGTAATTAATCCTACTGTTTCACCTTCAATATCAATTCCTTGATATAGCCTTTGTGCAATTTGCATTGTCCTTGATGCTCCAAAACCAAGTTTACTTGATGCTGTTTGTTGTAATGTTGATGTAGTAAAAGGTCCTGATGGATTTCTGTTATATGTTTTAGAACTTATATCTGTTATATTATATTTTTTATTTTTTATTTTTGATAAAGCGTCATTAATATCTTGTTTTTTTTTAAATGAAAATTTCTCAACCTTATTTCCATATAATTGTGAAATAGTTGTATTTATTTTTTCATTTTTGTTATTTTTAAAAATTATATTTAAAGTCCAAAATTCTTTTGGTTGAAAAACTTCTATTTCCTGTTCTCTTTCGGTTAAAAGTCTTAGAGCTACAGACTGAACTCGACCAGCAGATTTAGAACCTGGTAATTTTGTCCATAGAATGGGGGAGATATTAAAACCTACTAGATAATCAAGAGCTCTTCTTGCCATATAAGCATCAACTAAATGTGGCTCTATTTTTCTTGGATTATCTATTCCATTTGTAACTGCTTTTTTTGTTATTTCGTTGAAAACAACTCTTTCAACTTCTTTATCTTTTAATAATTTTTTTTCTTCAAGAAACTCTTTCACATGCCAAGCTATTGCTTCACCTTCTCTGTCAGGATCAGTAGCTAGAATAATTTTTTTTGAGTCTTTAGCACTATCTGTAATTTCTTTTAAATATTTTTTTGAAAAACTGTCCACTTCCCAAATCATTTTAAAATCATTTTCAGGATCAACAGAACCATTTTTCGAAGGCAGATCTCTTATATGCCCATAGCTTGCAAGAACTGTATAATCTGATCCTAAATATTTATTAATTGTTTTTGCTTTTGCTGGACTTTCAACAATTACTAGATTCATATTTAGAGAACGTACTTAAAACAGTTAAACTGTCAAATTATTAAATTTTTGTCTTAGTTTCTTCTTTATTTATCAAGCGTTTAACGTTTTCTCTATGAGTGTAAAAAATTAAAATAAACATTATGAAGTAAAACATAATGTTATCGTTGTTATAAAAAAATATAAAAATAGGAACACTTAATGATCCAAGAATTGACCCTAATGATGAGTATTTAGATATTAAATATGAAATTACCCAAACAATACCAAAAACAATACCCAAAAAATAATTTAAAATAATCAACATTCCAACATATGTTGCAACACCTTTACCACCTTTAAATTTTAACCATATTGGAAAAACATGTCCTAAAAAAACAGATAATGAACAAATGTAAATAAATTCTGGATAATTTAATTTAACATAAATTATTGGCAAAACCGCTTTTAAAATGTCTAGTAATAAAGTTGAGTAACCTAAAAGTTTATTACCAGTTCTTAAAACATTGGTGGCGCCTATATTACGCGATCCTGTTTCTCTTATGTCTTTCTTTAAAAAAATTTTTGTTAATAAAAAACCAAAAGGAATAGAACCTAATAAATATGATAAAAGTGATAAAATAAAAATTTCCATTTAAATATTATAAAGCTCTTGTCCTTTGACGTATGTATTGGTTACTTTTCCTTGTAATCTTTTATTTTCAATTGACGTATTTTTTGATTTAGAAACCAAATTTTCTTGTTTTACTATCCAAGGTTTATTTATATCCACAATACAGAAATCTGCATCATTACCTACGGATAAATTACCTTTATTAATTTTCAAAATTTTTGCTGGATTTGAGGTTAACGCAGCAATAATTTTCTCAATTTTTACAGATCCATTGTGATATAATTCTAATGACAAGGATAATAAGGTTTCAATACCAGTTGCTCCTGTTGCAGCTTGAGCAAATGTTAATCTTTTTTGCTCTTCATCCTCAGGTTTGTGATCTGAAACTATTACATCAATTGTACCATCATTTAATCCTTGCACTAAACTTAATCTATCATCTTCAGTTCTAAGTGGCGGTGACAATTTTAAAAAAGTTCTAAAGTCACCAATATCATTTTCATTTAAAGATAAATTATTTATTGATACCCCACAGGAAAATCTTACTTTATCTTTTCTGTCTTTAATAATTTCAACTGCTTTACCTGATGAAATCTGAGAAATGTGATAACGACAATTATATTCTTCTAATAATGTTAAATCTCTCTCTATAATTATTAGTTCTGCTATTTCTGGGATACCTTGCAAACCAAGTTTTGTTGAAATTATTCCATCATTTATCATGCCATTTTCAGCTAATTCTTGATCTTCCGCATGTTGCATTATTAAAGATCCCAAATCTTTTGCTGAATTCATTATTCTGGACATTACTCTTGTATTCTGAATTGTTTTAATTCCATCTGTAAATCCTATTATCCCTTTACTTTGCAGAAGACCAAACTCTGTCATATTTGTACCTTCAGTACCCTTTGTTAGAGATGCTGTGGGAAATATATTTATTTTTGATTTATCTCTACCTCGTCTTTTTAAAAAATCTACTATTGAAACGTTGTCGATTATTGGATCAGTATTAGGCATTGTTACAACTGAAGTTACTCCCCCTGATAATGCAGCATTGCTCAAAGTTCTAAAATTTTCTTTATATTCATAACCTGGCTCGCCGACAAATACTCTCATATCAACTATACCTGGAAAAATATAATTCTCTTTTAAATCAATAACTTTTTCTCTACTAGGAATATTGTTTTTATTCACCTTTTTGCCAACACCTTCAATTTTTCCATCTTCTCCTATTATTAATCCTCCTATTTCACTTATGTTGTTATGAGGATCAATTATATTTGCGTTAATAAAGTATTTTTTTTTCATCATTCACAAAAAATTTTTAAACATGCCATTCTTATCGCAACACCTAATTCAACTTGTTCTTTTACAACACTCATATTTGTGTCATCAGCTAGTTTTGTATCAATTTCAATACCGCGGTTCATTGGACCAGGATGCATAATTATTGAATCTGATTTTGCATATTCTAATTTATCCTGTGTCAGTCCATAGTATTCATAATACTCTCTATTAGATGACAAGAATGAACTACTCATTCTTTCATTTTGAAGTCTTAGCATCATTACTATATCGCAATCTTTTACACCTTTCTTCATATTTGAAAAAATATTAACTCCAAATTTTTCTATATCTTTTGGTAAAAGGTTTGAAGGAGCTACTATATTAACTTCAGCACCCAACATGTTTAGTAAGTAAATATTAGATCTTGCTACTCTTGAATGTAGAATATCTCCACAAATTGCAACCTTTAACCCTTGAATTTTTTTTTTCCTATTTAATATAGTTAATGCATCAAGTAATGCCTGGGTAGGGTGTTCTCTCCTTCCATCACCAGCATTTAAAACAGCACAATTAACTTTTTGAGATAAAAGATTACAAGCTCCTGAATCTTGATGTCTAATAACTATTATATCTGGATGCATTGCATTTAATGTCATTGCAGTGTCTATTAGTGTTTCACCTTTTTTAATTGCTGAGTTGGTTATATTCATTGACATAACATCTGCACCTAACCTTTTTCCTGCTAGTTCAAATGAACTTTGTGTTCTTGTTGATGGTTCAAAAAAGAGGTTAATTTGTGTTTTCCCCTTAAGTAAATCTAATTTTTTATTTTTACTTTTGTTTAATTCAATAAATTTTTCAGCTTCTTTTAAGATTAAATTAACATCACTTATAGATAAATCTTGAATACCTAAGAGATGTTTTTGAGAAATTTTAATAGCTTTGGTTTTAGTTGCCATTAAAACCAACTCTATAGCCACAAAGGTTGATTAATGCAAGTATTAATTATTAATAAAATCTATTGCACCCTGTAAAATAAATGCAGCAGCATTTTTATCTATATTTTTTTCTCTTTTAGTTACGTTAATACCTAAATTTTTAGTTAATTTAAACGCACCAACTGTTGATAATCTTTCATCCCAAAGACTTATTGGAAGATCGATTTCTTTTGATATTGCTTTTGATACATCATTGACTGATTGAGAAGATTTACCAAAGGTTCCGTCCATATTTATTGGATTACCAATAATTATTCCCTTAATATTATTTTCTTTAATAATTTCCTCTAATTCATTGATAAGATCCTCAAATTTGGATTTGTTTATTGTTTTTAGCGGTGTGGCAATTTTTTGATTTTCATCACATATAGCTACACCAATTCTCTTTGAACCTAAATCAAGACCAATTAATCTAGATGTATTTAGCTGTTTCTTTTTAAATTCCTCAATTGTGATCATATTGTATATTATTTACTTAAGTGATAGTTTGCGGCAATATTTTTAGCATATGAGTATAGATCTTAAAACAGTAAAGCACATTTCGAAATTAGCAAGAATTTCTATTGATGACGAAAAAGCTAACAAATTAAAGGGCGACTTAAATAATATTTTTCAATTTATAGAAAAATTAAATGAATTAAATACTGATAATGTTCAAGCTTTGACGTCAATTGCTAAGACCACTCTAAAATTTAGAAAAGATGAAATTAAATCAGAAAATATTAGAGAAAAAATTTTAAAAAACTCACCTGAAGAAAATAAAGATTTTTTTGTTGTACCAAAGGTTGTTGAATAATGTCAGATATAACAAGTCAAAGTTTATTCGAATTAACATCGAATATAAAAGAAAAAAAACTATCTTCAGAGGAAATTACAAAAGCATTTATAAACCGCGCTGAAAAATCAAAAAAATTAAATGTTTATGTTACTGATAATTTTGAAAAAGCAATAGATCAATCAAAGAAATTTGATTCTAATCCTAATTTAGATTTTAAACTACCAGGTATTCCTATTGCTGTTAAAGATTTATTTTGTACAAATGGAGTTAGAACAACAGCAGGTAGCAAAATATTAAATAACTTCGTTCCCACATATGAGTCTACAGTTACTCAAAATCTGTGGACCCAAGGAGCAATACTTCTTGGTAAACTTAATTGTGATGAATTTGCTATGGGCTCTTCAAATGAAACTAGTTTTTTTGGAAATGTTCAAAATCCGGTAGGAGAAAATTTAGTCCCTGGTGGATCCTCAGGAGGTTCTTCTGCAGCTGTTGCTGCAAATTTAACTCCAGTTACCATTGGAACAGATACAGGTGGATCTATTCGTCAACCAGCATCATTTACAGGAACTGTAGGACTTAAACCTACATATGGAAGTTGTTCTCGTTATGGAATTGTAGCATTTGCTTCATCTTTAGACCAAGCAGGACCTATGACAAAAAATGTAAGAGACTGTTCTATACTTTTAGAGGTGATCTCTTCATTTGATCAAAAAGATTCAACTTCAATTGATTACAAAAGAAATAATTATTCAAAAGAATTATCAAAAGATATTAAAGGAAAGAAAATTGGTATTCCTAAAGAATATAGAGTTGACAATATGCCTGAGGAAATTGAACAGTTATGGAAAAATGGTATCTCATATGCAAAAGATTGCGGAGCAGAAATTATCGATATTTCACTTCCACATACTAATTACGCATTACCAACTTATTATATTGTTGCACCAGCTGAAGCATCATCAAATCTGGCTAGATATGATGGTGTTAAATATGGTTTTAGATCTCCTGGCCAAAATTTAATAGAAATGTATGAAAAAACTAGATCTGAAGGTTTTGGTGATGAAGTTAAAAGAAGAATTATGATTGGAACTTATGTTTTATCTTCTGGATACTATGATGCTTATTATCTAAAAGCGCAGAAAGTAAGACAGTTAATAAAAAAAGATTTTGATGATGCCTTTTCTAAAGTTGATGCAATTTTAACTCCATCTACACCAAGCTCAGCATTTAAAATTGGTGAAAAAACAAATGATCCAGTATCAATGTATTTGAATGATATATTTACAGTTCCAATAAATCTAGCAGGCTTACCAGGTATTTCTATACCAGCTGGTAAAGATAAAAATAATTATCCTTTAGGCCTTCAAGTAATTGGAAAACCTTTTGATGAGCAAAATATACTCAATATTTCTTATGCATTAGAGGATAAGATTAATTTTAAAAATGATATTTCAGACTGGTGGTTAAGTGAATAAAAATAGTGAATATCTTATTGAGAGAGAAAGTAAACAATATGAAGTGATAATTGGTTTAGAAGTACACGCTCAAGTTACTTCAGAGTCTAAACTTTTCTCTCAATCATCAACAAAATTTGGTGCAGAACCAAACACACAAGTTAGTCTCGTAGATGCAGCATTTCCAGGAATGTTGCCAGTTATAAATGAATTTTGTATTGAACAAGCAATTAAAACTGGGATAGGACTTAAAGCCAAAATAAATAAAAAATCTGTCTTTGATAGAAAAAATTATTTTTATGCAGATTTACCTCAAGGTTATCAAATTTCTCAATACAAATATCCAATTGTTGGTGAAGGAAAAGTAATTTTGGATATGCCGAATGGTCAAAAAGAAATTGGAATTGAAAGATTACACTTAGAGCAAGATGCAGGTAAAAGTATTCATGATATTGATCCAAATAATACATTAGTCGATTTAAATAGATCTGGTGTGGCTCTAATGGAAATAGTAAGTAAACCTGATTTGAGATCTCCAGATGAGGTCAACGTTTATATAAAAAAATTAAGATCAATAATGAGATATTTAGGAACGTGTGATGGCAATATGCAAGAAGGCTCTTTGAGAGCAGATGTTAATGTATCAGTAAGATTAAAAGGGGAGACTGAGTTCGGCACCAGGTGTGAAATTAAAAATGTTAATTCAATAAAATTTATGCAAATGGCAATAATATCCGAAGCAAATAGACAAATAGATTTGCTAGAGGAGGGGAAAGAAATAGATCAAGAGACAAGACTTTTTGACACTAAAAGAAATGAGACAAGATCTATGAGATCAAAAGAAGACGCGCATGATTACAGATATTTTCCTGACCCAGATCTATTACCGCTTGAAATAAGCCAAGAGTTAATTGAAAAAATAAAATCAGATATACCTGAATTACCAGACGAAAAGAAAAAAAGATTTATAGATAAATTTAATCTTTCGCCGTATGAAGCAACAATTTTAGTATCTGACATTGAAACATCAAATTTCTTTGAACAAGTTATAAAAAATTCTGATGTTAAATTAGCAACAAACTGGATTACAGGTGAATTATTTGCAGTTTTAAATGAAAAAAATTTAGAAATATCTCAAAGCCCAGTTAGTGCTAAAAATCTATCAAAACTTATTAACCTTATAAAAGATGGAACCATATCAGGAAAAATAGCTAAAACAGTTTTTGAGCAAATGATAGATGGAGATCAAGATCCATTAATAATAGTAAAAGAAAAAGGTTTAAAACAAGAAAGCGATCCAAAAGCGATAGAGGAATTGATAAATAAAGTTATTGAAAATAATTCAGATAAGGTCGCTGAATATAAATCTGGTAAAGATAAATTATTTGGTTTTTTTGTTGGTCAAGCCATGAAAGAAAGTAAAGGAAAAGGCAATCCTCAATTAATAAACAAAATATTAAAAGAAAAGTTGAATGGATAAAAATTTCATAATTGATCAAAATATGATCAATTATATTTTTTCACATACAAATAATCTTCACAAAGTACAAAAAAAATTATTAAAATATAACGAAAAACTTGGTCATATTAAAAAATTACAAATTTCAATTCTACAAGCTAACTTCATACAATTTATCATAAAAATTAATAACTATAAATCATATTTAGAAATTGGGACTTTTACAGGTTACAGCATTTTATCTGCTGCACTTGCTTTACCTAAGAATTGCAAATTAATTGGCATAGATAAAAATTTAAAAACTAACAATGAGGCAATTAAGTTTTTTAAAGAAGCAAAGCAAGATAAAAAAATAAATCTTATTTGTAACAATGGAAAAATTGCTCTTGAAAATTTAATTAAGCAAAGGGAAAAATATGATGTGATTTTAATTGATGCAGATAAAGAAAATTATATAAATTATTTTAAACAGTCTCTTAAGTTAAAAAGTAAAAAGGGTATAATTTTAATTGATAATACACTTTGGAAAGGAGATGTTGCAAATCCAATGATAAAAGACAAATTAACTATAAAATTAAGAGAATTTAATAAATACATAAAAAAATCATCTATTAATAAGTATATTTTACCAATTGGTGATGGTTTTACAGTTTGTTGGTAATTATGTTTGAAATCGTATCTTTTTATAAAATATCAAAACTTAATAAATTAAAAATTATTAAAAAAAATATTTTAAAAGAAACTAATAAACTTGATATTAAAGGTCTTATAATATTATCTACTGAAGGAATTAATGGCACAATATCAGGTAGTCAAAAAAAAATTAAACTTATAATTACAAAAATAAAAAATATCTTGTCAATTGATAAGTTTGATATTCAAAATAAAATTAATTCAAAAATATTACCATACTCAAAAAATAAAGTTAAAATAAAAAATGAAGTGGTTCCAATTAATGAAAAAATTAATTTTAAAAATTTTTTTAATAAAAAATATTTATCACCTAAAAAATGGGACGAATTTATATCTAAAAAAAATATTAAACTGATCGATGCTAGAAAACCTTTTGAATATAAGATTGGTACATTTAAAAATGCGCTTAATCCAGAAACTAAAAATTTTAGAGACTTTAAAAATTATTTATCAAAATTTAATAAAGATCAATCAATAGGGATGTTTTGCACTGGTGGTATCAGGTGTGAAAAAGCGTCTAATTATCTTAATAATAAAGGTTTTAAAAATGTTTATATGCTTAAGGGTGGTATCTTAAATTATTTTAAAAAAACTGATCCAAAAAAAAATAAATGGAATGGTGAATGTTTTGTTTTTGATAAAAGAGTTACTATTAAAAAAAACCTAGAAATTGGAAATTATACTGTTTGTGGTGGTTGTAGAATGCCATTGCATAAAAAACTAACCAAATCAAAAAAGTATAAAGTAGGCCTATCATGTCCAAATTGCTTTGATAAATTGACAAATGATCAAATAAAACGTTTCACAATGAGGCACAATCAAATGATAAATTCAAAAAAATAATATCATGAATATATTAAGTGATGACATCAAAGAATTAATTAAAAAATTAGCAATACCTGCATCGGTAGGTACACTCTTTCAAACGTTATATAATATTGCTGATACATATTTTGCAGGAAAAATATCCCCTGAAGCTTTGTCAGCTTTAACAAAATCTTTTCCAATTTATTTTATTATTATTGCCTCATCTATTGGTATAACAGTTGCAGGTACATCACTGATAGGTAATAGCATTGGAGAAAAAAATAATAAAAATGCTTCAATTTATTTCTGCCAATTAATTTTCTTTTCTTTTTTGATAATTCTGTTGATTACTTTTATTGGTTTAAATTATGCATCAGACCTTTTTTCAATTATGGGTTCAACTAACGAGGTAATAAATCTTGGCTTACAGTATACAGATATCATTTTCCTTGGTTCATTTATTTTTATTTTTGTTGTTGCATTAAATTCATTACTTCATGCAGAAGGTGATACGAAAACTTATAGAAATGCTTTAATATTATCTTTTTTTTTAAACATATTGTTAAATCCAATTTTAATATTTGGATTTTATTTCATACCAGCTTTGGGTATGAAGGGTATTGCAATAGCAACTCTGATTGCTCAAACGGTCGCTTTTTTAATCATATTTAAAAAAGTTTTAAAAAGTAATTTATTTAAAAACATACTTATTTCTTTTTTTATTCCTAAATTTTTTTTTTTAAAAAATATTTTTTTTCAATCTATGCCAATAATAATTTCAATTTGTGGTTATTCTATTGCTTCTGCTATTGTATTTAAATATGCAGGTTTATCAGGAGAATATGCAGCAGCTGGTTATGGAGCTGGTACCAAAATAGAACAAGTGGTTTTATTGCCAATCTTGGGAATAAATACAGCAATTATCACAATTATTGCTCAAAATTTTGGTGCACAAAATATTTTAAGAATTAAAAAAACGTACTTCCAAGCTATAAAATATGCTTTCATTATAATGATTATTTCTTCTTTTATTATTTATTTTGGTGCTGAAATGATAACAAAATTATTTTCAAAAGATTTAGAGGTCGTTGAATTTGGAAAATTATATTTAGAGATTTCAGCCTTTGTGCTGCCAGCTTATCCAATATTTTTTTTATCAAATGGTTTTTTTATGGCTTTAAAAAAAGCTGAAAACGCATTAATTGCTAATATTTGCCGAAATGGAATTTTTCCATTTGTCGTATTTTATACTGCAATTTATTTTAATTCTGACTTTTCTGAATTTTTTTGGTTATGGGTAATATTCAATTGGATTTTCTCTCTGATGTATCTTGGTTATACTTATTTTTATTTGAATTATAAATTAGACAAAATTAGAGCTATCAACTAACCATTCATAAAGGTGTTCTGAAAACGATCTTCTTACAAATAAATTAACATTATTTTTTGACTTGTAGTGAAGAATTACATCAATATGATTTACTATTGTTTGTGTTGATGAACCAACATTATTTTTAAATTTTTCAAAATTAAAAGGTGATCCAGATGATAATAATTCAAATATATTTTCTCCTTTTATATTTATGCAAATTAATTGTGAAGAGATATCAGTAATTGATCCAATATTTAAAGACGAAATATCTTTATAAAGTTGATCAAAAATATTTGTATTTTTATTTTCATCAAAATATATCATCCATTCATCTGGACTTAACCACAAAACATCATAGTTTTCATTTGATGAACTGGTATTTGACTCAGAAGGTAAAATAATAGATAGAATTTTACCCACTTTGGTAAAAAATTCTTTATTTTTTCCCCTGATATTAATTTTAATTTTTTCTTCAGATAAATTAATATCGATATTGTTTTTATTAATATTCGAAATATTTGGATGTAAAATGTCAAGCATTTAGTCTTTTATTCTCCTTATCTAAAAAAATTGTGTCAGAAACGGTCACATTAATATTTTTGTTTTCCATTGGAATAATTAATTTTTGACCTTTCATTGTTTTTCCACTCCTAACTACAGCTAAAGCAATTGATTTATTTAGGTTTGGACTAAAATAGCTGGAAGTAACATGTCCTAGCATATCTATAGGCTTTGATTTAAGGTCTGAAACAATTTGAGCACCTTCTTCCAAAATTTCTTTTGGATCATCTGTAAGTAGTCCTACCAATTGCTTTCTATCTTCTCTAATAGTATCACTTCTATATAAAGATCTTTTACCAATGAAGTCATATTTCTTTTTACTTACAATCCAATCCATCTGTAAATCTGAAGGCGTCATTGTGCCGTCTGTATCTTGTCCAACAATAATGAAACCTTTTTCAGCTCTGAGTAGGTGCATTGTTTCGGTACCATAAGGTGTCAAATTAAACTCTTTCCCAGCTTCTAAACACATTTTCCATAATGAATGTCCATATTTCGACTCTATGTTAATTTCATAGCTCTGTTCACCCGTAAAACTTATTCTCATTATTCTACAATTTATATTTTCAAGTTTATCCTCTTTAAATGACATATGAGGGAAGTTTTCATCACTTAAATCTAAATTTGGAAAAAGTTTGTTAAGGATTTTTTTTGAATTTGGACCACAAATACTTGCTGTAGAATAATGATCTGTCACTGATGTTAAATAAACATCTAACTCTGGCCACTCCGTTTGTAAATAATCCTCAAGTTTGCTTAATACATTTGCAGCCCCCCCAGTGGTGGTTGTCATTAGATAATGATTTTCAGATATTCTTGTAGTAACACCGTCGTCATAAACCATACCATCCTCGTTTAACATAAGTCCGTATCTACATTTTCCGATTGCAAGTTTTGACCAAGCATTTGTGTAAACTCGATTTAAAAATTCTGATGCATCTGATCCTTGGATATCAATTTTTCCGAGAGTTGATGCATCTAAGATACCCGCACTATCACGTGCGGCTTTACTTTCTCTTTGAACAGCATCATGCATATTTTCACCGTTTTTTGGATAGTACCAGGGTCTTTTCCACTGACCAACATTTTCAAATTCTGCATTATTTTCCACATGCCATTCATGCATGGATGTTTTTCTTACTACTTCAAAAAATTTTCCAACATTTCTTCCAACTAGTGTTCCGAAAGTTAATGGTGTGAATGGAGGCCTAAATGTAGTTGTTCCTAATGAACCCATTTTAACACCGGCTGTATCAGCTATAATCCCAAGTGCGTGCATATTAGATAACTTTCCCTGATCTGTTGCCATACCAGTCGTTGTATATCTTTTTACATGTTCAATTGATCTAAAGCCTTCTTTTAAGGCTAATTTAATATCTTTTGCTGTTGAGTCATTTTGAAAATCTATAAAGCATTTTGTTTTACCTAATGGTATTTTATTTGGTAATAGCCATATATTTCTTTTGTCGTTTTCTTTAGAGCAAATAATATTTGTATCCTGGTAATCTTGATTATCTATATCTAAGAATTTATTAATTTTATTAACTGTTTTATCTATAATATTTTCTAAATCAAAATCTCCATTGCATGAACCAACAGAAATTTGATCTTCACTATTTTCTTTTGGTAAGAATACCTGGTCATCATCTCTAAAATTTAATTTACCTCCAGATTGAGTATGCATATGCACCATAGGTGTCCATCCACCACTCATACCTAAACAATCACAACTTAATTTTATCTTATCACCCACAGTTGTATTTCCATCCTCCGATAGTTTCATTATTTCTAATGAATTTATTTTTCTGTATCCAAAAGTATTTGTAACGACATGATTGAAGTAGATTTTTATTCCTAGACTTTCTGCTTGTTTGATTAGTTCAGAGCTAGCAGATTTTCTTAAATCAATAATTAAATTCTTTATACCTTTTTTATGAAGTGAAATTGAAGTTTCGTATGCACTATCATTATTCGTAAATAATATTATGTTTTCACCACAGGTAACACCATAATAATCCAAGTATTTGTTTATTGAATTAGATAATAATATTCCTGGTCTATCATTATTATTAAATACAAGTGGTCTTTCAATTGATCCAGTTGCTATTACAACTTTTTTTGCTCTTATTTTCCATAATCGTTGTCTAATCTTATTTTTCTTTTTTTCCTCTGGTAAATGATCTGTTAAATTTTCTTTAGCTAAAAGAAAATTGTATCCATGATAAGCTGCAATACTTGTTCTTGTCTTAATTGTTAAATTACTTAATTTTTTAATTTCTTGAATTTCATTTTTTAACCATTCACTTGATAATCTATCATCAATCTTAATATTTTCATTATTTTGATAAATTGTAGAACCACCAAGTATTTTTTTGTCATCTACTAATAAAGTTTTTAAATTATTTTTTGCAGCTATTTTTGCAGCAATAATACCTGAAACTCCACCACCAATTACCAATACATCGTAGTGAACATGTTTGTGATCATAGATATCAGGATCTGGTTCTGTAGGAGATTTTCCTAAACCTGCAGATAACCGTATTAATGGTTCATATACTTTTTTCCAAAAACTTTTTGGCCACATAAATGTTTTATAATAAAAGCCTGCAGGAATTAACGGTGATATAAAGTTATTAATTCCCCCAATATCAAATTTTACGTTAGGCCAGCAATTTTGAGAACTTGCTTCTAATCCTTCATACAATTCTAACTCGGTAGCTCTTACATTTGGTTCTGTTAGGTCTTTTTTACTACCAATTTGACAAATTGCATTAGGCTCTTCTGCTCCACAAGAAACTATACCCCTTGGTCTGTGATATTTAAAACTTCTACCGACTAAATGAATACCATTTGCCAAAAGTGCAGATGCCAAGGTATCACCCTCATATCCAAAGTAAGTCTTGCCATCATATTTAAATGAAACTCTCTTAGTTTCATCAATATATTCGGTTTTATGAATTCTATAATTGGGCATTACTTATAATTAACAGGAGGTTTTTCCCCCATTTTATAAACAGATAAAATTTTATCATTCGATGTGTCTCTAACGACGTTGAACCATTTTCTGCATCCGTGAACATGATTCCATCTTTCAAATTGAATACCTTTAATATTTTTTC
The DNA here is from genome assembly GCA_902532805.1 of uncultured Pelagibacteraceae bacterium. Classification (GTDB taxonomy): domain Bacteria; phylum Pseudomonadota; class Alphaproteobacteria; order Pelagibacterales; family Pelagibacteraceae; genus Pelagibacter. The sequence continues at coordinate 33,216 of CACAJQ010000006.1, forward strand.
TCATAAATAGATATTCTGCCCATTCATCATCGCTAAGTTCAGTTGGTTGTTTTGGTCTAACTATATGAGCTTCACCACCTGAAGAAAATTCACTTTGATCTCTCTCTCCACAAAATGGACAATTAATTAAAAACATTACTAATGTGCAACTGCTGCAGCACCATGTTCATCAACAAGATCACCGCTTACAAATCTATTTAAATTAAATGCTGCATTTAATTTATGTGGCTCATCATTTGCGATTGTGTGAGCAAATAAATCTCCCGACCCTGGAGTAGCTTTAAAACCACCGGTACCCCAACCACAATTAAAATATAAACCTTTTATATTAGTTTTACTTATAATAGGACTTGCATCTGGACATATATCAACAATTCCTCCCCATTGTCTTAACATTTTCATTCTACTAAAAATAGGGTAGAGCTCTAGAATAGCCTTTAAAGTTTCTTCTACAATATTATGACTACCTCTTTGTGTATATGAAACATATGAATCTGTTCCCGCACCTATAACTAATTCGCCTTTATCCGACTGACTTACATAAGCATGAACAGCATTTGACATTACAACAGTATCAATAATTGGTTTTACTGGCTCTGAAACTAACGCTTGTAATGGTTTACTCTCAAGAGGAAGTTTTAATCCAGCCATATTTGCAATAACACTTGAGTGGCCTGCTGCAACAACTCCAATTTTATTAGTTTTTATAAATCCTTTAGTTGTTTCTAATCCTTCAACTCTATCTCCATTTCTCTTTATTCCTTTAACTTCACAGTTTTGAATTATATCAACACCCATATCGCTCGCGCCTCTTGCATAACCCCAGGCAACAGCATCATGTCTTGCTGTTCCTGCTCTTCTTTGTAATGTTCCACCCAAAACTGGGTATCTTATATCAGGTGATGTATTTATAATTGGGCAAAATTTTTTAACTTCCTCAGTATTTAACCAAACAGCGTCAATTCCGTTTAGTCTATTAGCATGTGTTCTTCTTTTTAAATCTCTTACATCTTGAAGATTGTGAGCTAAATTCATTACACCTCTTTGACTGAACATCACATTGTAGTTTAGCTCTTGAGATAAATTTTCCCATAGCTTAAGCGCATGATCATACAAACCAGCACTAGCATCCCATAAATAATTTGATCTAATGATTGTAGTGTTACGCCCTGTATTTCCACCACCAATCCAACCTTTTTCTAAGACTGCAATATTTTTTAAATTATGTTTCTTTGCTAAATAATAAGCAGTAGCTAAACCGTGTCCGCCACCACCCACAATAATAGCATCGTATTCTTTTTTTGGCTCTGGATTTCCCCAAGCTTCTTGCCAATTCTCATGCTGTGATAAAGCATTTTTTATTAGAGAGAATACTGAATATTTGTTTTTCATATTTTGGAGAAATTACTTGAATATTATTGAATATTCAATGATTTCAAGTTACACATATTATCGTGGAAGGATGGGTGAGCTGGTTTAAACCAGCGGTTTGCTAAACCGCCGTACGCTTGAAAAGGTGTACCGAGGGTTCGAATCCCTCTCCTTCCGCCACTAATAGAGCGGATTATTTCTAAAAAAATCTTTTAAAAATATTGGTTTTTGAGACAAAATGTATCTATAAACATTGTAATTCTCCATAACCCTCTGAACATAGTTTCTGGTCTCTTTAAACTTAATAAGTTCTACCCAATCAACATAATCGATTTGTTTCTTTTGAGGATCTTTATTTATTTTTTTCCAATACTTCACTCTTTTTGGTCCTGCATTATATGCTGCTACAGCGAAAGGGTAGGATCCATCATAATCAAGAATTAAACCTGCAATATAAAAAGATCCTAAATTTATATTATACTCAGGACTTGTTGTTAAACGAGATTTTGAATAAGAAACTTTTGCCTGTTTAGCAACTGTCTTTGCAGTGTAAGGCATCAACTGCATTAAGCCTTGTGCTCCAACTCTACTTCTTGCAGATATATCAAACTCACTTTCTTGTCTTATGATAGATAATATTAAAGCTTGTTCTGGGATTTTTCTTGATCCAACTTTATTCGGAGTGCTTATTACTGGATAATTATATTTGTTATGAAACCTTTTTTGATAAGAAGCTATTTTAGAAACCTGAATAGCAAAATCAAATCTAGAGATGTCAGTTGCTAGTTTTGCTGCTAATACCTCACTCCCTGCTGAAACATTGTCATTTGCTAGAAATCTTAAAATATGTTTCGTATATTTATCTTTTTTTACTTCATCTAATAAATGTACTATTGCTACTAATTTATTTTTGTAAAAACTTTCAGCATAATTTTTATCAACTTGAGTACTTTCTCTAAGTTCAAAAGATTTATTTGGATATATTTTCATATGAGATAATTGACCATAATAGGTTGTTAGATATTTTGAACCTTCTTTAAACCACTTATCTGCTTCTTCCTTATTATTTAGTGCCAAATTCGCTTTTCCAAGCCAATAAGCACCTCTTGATAAACTAATTGGATATCCAACATTATTATAAAATTTAGTAAAATGACTTTTTGCTAAAATTGGGTCTTTTAAGAAACTTAAAGCAATCCATCCACTCATCCATTCAGCTTCAGCTAATTCGGCACCTTCTGATAGACCATGTTTACTTGTAATTTTATAAGCTTGCTCATATCTTTTCTTATAAATAAGTGATCTCGCAATTATTGATCTTTCAACCCACCATTTATCTGGACGAACCATATAGTCTTTATTATTTTTGATACTTAGTAAAATTTCTAAAGAACTATCAACCCTTCCTCTTTTCCTTCTCCATTTGAGTCTATCATAATTTAAACCCGCATCCCTTTTTAAACTTGCAGGCACATTCGATATAGCGCTATCAACACCATAAGATCTGCTCATTAACAGTTGCCTTGCTGTATATAAAAGTTGATAATCTTTAGGTAGATATCTTAACATTCTTTTAAGGTCCCAATATTTATTCTCCCAAGCTAAATAATCAGCTCTTTTAATATAATCACTACTGTTCAAATATTTTTTAAATTTCTTTCTAAAAAAAATAAGATCATTTTTACTTAAATCAGCTGTTATAAATCCTTTTTTTATTAAATTTATAGCTCTCTCTTTATTTTTTGATAACAAAGCATCGCCTAGCATCATTTTTCCGAATCCACTTAAAGGAGGGTGTTTATCGAACCACTGTATAATTTCATTTTTAGTATGATTTTTAGAATTTATTTTATGTTCTCCTAAGTAACGGACTCTATCTATCCTTGGATAATCTTTTACTCTTTCGATAAACTGTTTATATTCTGTAAAAGTAGCCCTGTTACCAGTTGTAAGTAGATGTCTCCATTGAATAAAATCATAAATAGATTTTGCTCTTGCTTTACTTGCGGCTTTTTTTGCATCCTTCCAATTACTTTTCTCCATAAATGAAATAGCTTGTTTTGCATATCTCAAATCTCTATCGCTATAAAATTTTTGTTTTTTTATCTTTCTTAATTTTTCTTTAACTATTAGAGGCTTATTTTTTGGAATTATTACACCATCAATTTTCTTAAATATTTCCGTGGTAGTAATTTTTATTTCCTTTTGAATTTCATCTTCTTTTTCAGATGGTTTTGGTAGAGGAATGATTTCAGCTATTTTTTTTGTTGTATTTTTTTCATTTAAATCTGGTTTTTTAATAGGAAGTATAGTTTCATTTGAAAAAGCAGATTGAAACGATAAGAAAAAAAGGATAATTGTTGTTAATAATTTTAAATACATTTTATTAAATCAAACAACTTATGTTATAAATAATTATGTTTAAAGGATCAAATGTAGCATTAATTACACCGTTTAAAGACAACAAGCTTGACGAAGAAAGTTACATAAAAATAATAAATCATCATCTGGAAAATGGAACAAATGGGTTAGTTCCAGTTGGAACAACAGGTGAGTCGCCAACACTATCACATGATGAACATGAGAGAACAATTGAATTATGTATAAAAGAAGCTACCGGTAAACTTCCCATAATAGCTGGCACTGGATCGAATTCAACAGAAGAAGCCGTATCATTAACTAAACACGCGGAAAAAGCTGGTGCGGATGGTGCTTTAGTTGTTACACCATATTATAACAAACCTACTCAAGAAGGACTATATCAACATTATAAATCAATCAATGATAACTGTGGAATTCCAATTATAATTTATAATATTCCAAGCCGTTCAGTAATCGATATGAGCGTTGAAACAATGGCCAGATTATATGAACTAAAAAATATAGTTGGAGTTAAAGATGCAACAGGTGATCTAAATCGTGTTGATCAACAAAAAGAAAAAATGGGTAATGATTTCATTCAACTTACTGGAAACGATGATAATGCTTTTGAATTTAATAAACGAGGAGGTGTTGGAACGATTAGTGTTACAGCAAACGTAGCTCCTAAATTATGTTCTGAATTTCAAAAATTATCAAAATCTTCAAATGAGGATGATTTAAAAAAAGCTCAACAACTTGATGATATGTTGCAGCCGTTGCATAAAAATTTATTTATAGAAAGCAATCCTTCACCAGTTAAGTATGCTGCTAAATTACTTGGTCTATGCGATGATACTGTAAGATTACCTTTAGTAAAAATAACTGAAAATACAAAAAAGGAAGTCGAGAAAGCATTAAAAGTAGCAAAACTTATTGATGAGTGATAAATCTACATCTGGCATCAAGATCATTACAATAAATCGAAAAGCATCTTTTAATTTTTTCTTTAAGGAAATCCTAGAAGCAGGAATTGTATTAAAAGGATCTGAAATAAAATCTGTAAGAGATGGAAAAGTAAATATTGCAGAGTCATACGCAGTAGAAAAAGAAGGAGAAATTTTTTTAATTAATTCACATATACCCATATATAAACAAGCCAGTTATTCAAATCACAATCCTTACTCAGAAAGAAAATTGTTATTTAACAAAAGGGAAATTAACAAACTAATTGGTAAAATGAACGAGGATGGTCTAACTTTAGTTCCAACTAAAATGTATTTTAAAAAAGGTAAAGCTAAAGTTGAAATAGCAGTTGCAAAGGGCAAAAAACAATACGATAAGCGACAAACCAAAAAAACTAAAGATTGGAACCGTGAAAAAGCGAGATATTTCAGACGCTCAAGTTAAAAATGTATATCTATCAATAGGTTCTAATTTAGGAAATAGAATACTTTTTTTAGAAAAATCTAAATATCTATTGGAAACCCATGATATTAAAATTATCAAAACATCCAGTTATTATGAGACTGAGTCATGGCCAGATCCTACTTTTCCAAAATTTATTAATGTTGTATTACTGATAAAAACAAAATTAAATCAATTTGAGCTGTTTAAAATAATTAAGTCTATAGAAAAAAAATTAGGCAGAAAAATAGCTCCTAAAAATCATCCAAGAAATTGTGATATTGATATATTAGATTTTAATGGAAAGATTACTAAATCAAATAAAAAATCGATAAATTTAGAGATCCCGCATCCAAGAATGCATAATAGAAACTTTGTACTTATGCCACTGTTTGAAATATGCAAAAATTGGTCTCACCCAAAATTAAAAAAAAATATAGTAAAACTCTTATCTTCTTTAAAAAAAAATAATTTAAGAAGTATTAAAGTTATCTAAATAAGTGATATAATAAAATTATGTTAAATTCTGACGAATTAATAAATAAGGTTAAATCATACAATAAGTTTCTTAACCCAGAAACTCTAAGCAAAGCATATGATTTTGCAGTGAAAGTTCACAAAGATCAAAAACGACAATCAGGAGATCCCTACGTCATTCATCCGGTTGCTGTTGCAAATATTTTAACCGAACTTAAGTTGGATAGTGCAACGATAGCAACTGGTTTACTTCATGATACAATAGAAGATACTTATGCAACTTATAAAACTATAGAAGAACAATTTGGAAAAGAAGTTGCTGATTTGGTTGATGGGGTTACAAAAATTTCAGTTTTTGAAAACCAAGCTATTTCTAATTCTAAAGCTGAAAATTTTAGAAAACTCATCCTGGCAACTTCTAAGGATATAAGAGTCCTTCTTGTGAAACTTGCAGATCGTTTGCATAATATGCGAACTTTGAAGGCTATTGATAAAGAGGAAAAAAGAAAAAGAATTGCTAAAGAAACTATGGAAATTTATGCTCCTCTAGCAGATAGAATGGGGATGAATAGAATAAGAGATGAACTTGAAGATCTTTCTTTTGATATTTTAAATCCTGAAGCAAGAAAAATGATCAAAGATAGATTAGACACAATAAAAGATAATAATTTGATTAATTATAATTCAGTTCTTAGTGAATTTGAAAATCTATTAAATGAAAATGATATAGATTTTAAAATTTATTCTAGAGAAAAAACTCCTTTTTCAATTTGGAGAAAAATTCAGAAAAAAAGGACTTCACTTGAGCAAATTACAGATATTATTGGTTTTAGAATAATTTTAGATAATGTTGAAAATTGTTACAAAACCTTAGGTGTGATACATAATAAATGGAATTGTATACCAGGTAGATTTAAAGATTACATTTCATCACCGAAAATAAATAATTATAAATCTCTTCATACAGCAGTGATCGGTCCAAATAAAAGACCGATTGAAATACAACTAAGAACGCAACAAATGCATGAATTTGCGCAAAGAGGTATAGCTTCTCATTGGAAATATAAATCATCAGAAAAGTTTAACTCTTTAACTTGGAAGGAATATGATTGGCTAGCAGATCTTGTAGAAATTATAGATAAAAATGAAAATCCAGAACATTATTTTGAGTATACAAAACTCCAAATGTTTCAAGAAAATGTTTTTTGTTTTACACCAAAAGGCTCAGTCATAAAATTACCCAAAGAAGCAAGTCCGATTGATTTTGCTTATGCTGTACACACCAAAGTAGGTGATACTGCGATTGGATGTGAAATAAATGGAAAGGAAAGTCCTTTACAATCAATATTGAGAAATGGAGATGTAGTTAAAATATTAACATCAAAAAAAGACTCACCTTCTTTGCATTGGATAACAAGCGCTAAAACTGGCAAAGCAAGAGCTGCAATAAGAAGATACTGGCAATACAAAGAAGACAGTAAGCCTACAGAAAAAAAATATAACACTACCCTTTGGATGTCTTTACCTGATAGACCTGGAATACTAGGTGATGTCACAACAATGATTGGAACCAATAATGTAAATATTTCAAGTGTTGAAATGGTAGAAAAGACTAAGAGAACCATTAATTTTAGGTTCAACCTAATTATTCAAGATTTGAAAAACTTTACAAAACTTATTAGTGAGCTAAAACAGAAAGAATATAACTTCAAAATAATTAGACATAAAAACAAAAAATATGCTTTCTTTAAAAGATTCTTTAGCGGTTTTAAAAAAAACTAAGGCACTTTTAGAAGGACATTTTGTTTTATCTTCAGGTTTACATTCACCTCAATATGTTCAATGTGCCAAATTATTAAGTTATCCAAAAAAATCAGAAAAATTTTGTAAATCCTTAAGCACTAAAATAAAAAAAAAATTCAAAAAAATTGATATAATTTTGTCACCAGCTATGGGCGGTATTGTAATAGGTTATATCGTTGGAAATTTATTGAATAAGGAGACAATATTTTGTGAAAGAGTTAATGGGAAATTTACTTTAAGAAGAGGTTTTTCAATTAAAAAAAATTCTAAAGTTTTGATAGTAGAAGACGTAATTACTACAGGTAAGTCAAGTTTAGAATGTGCTCGACTTGTAAAAAAATATAAATCAAAAGTAGTTGGATATGCGTGTTTAATTAATAGATCTAGTAAACCAAGTTTAAAAATTAAAGATAGAAATATTGTTTCCCAAATTAAATTAGAAATACCAACTTATAAAAAAAGTGATTTACCAATTGAGTTGAAAAAAATTCCAATTACAAAACCAGGAAGCAGATATTTAAAATGAAATCTAGACTAGGCGTTAACGTAGATCATATTGCAACATTAAGAAATGCAAGAGGAGAGGGACATCCTGATCCTATTTCATATGCAAAACAAGTTATGAATTTTGGTGCTAATTCTATTACTATTCATTTAAGAGAAGATCGTAGACACATTCGAGATGAAGACGTAGCTATATTTTCAAAAATTAAAAGAGTACCAATAAATTTAGAAATGGCTGCTAACAATGAAATGCTTAAAATTGCGTTAAAATATAAACCTAATTTTGTTTGCATAGTTCCTGAAAAAAGAAATGAATTAACCACTGAAGGAGGTTTAAATATCACCAAAAACAAAAAAATAATTAAAAAAGTAATTAGTAAATTAAATTCGAAAAAAATTAGAACAAGTCTTTTCATCAATCCAAATATTAAAGATGTTTTTGCATCAAATGAATTAAATGCAAAATGTGTGGAACTTCATACAGGGAAATTTGCTTTAAAAGTTAAAAATAACAAAAATTATTTAGTCGAGTTCAAAAAAATAAAAAATTGTGCCACGTTAGCAAAAAAACTAGGAATGGAAGTTCATGCAGGTCATGGCCTAGATTATAAATCAACTAAAATTTTAAGAAAGATTAAATCTATAGAGGAATTTAATATTGGACATTTTATAATTGGAGAGGCCATCATGTTTGGTATGAAAAAAGTAATCACTAATTTTAGAAAAATATTAAACTAATGATAATTGGTAATGGTGTTGATATTATTGATAATAAAAGAATAGAAAAATCCCTAAAAATTAATGGTTTTAAAAAAAGACTCTTTACATTGAATGAAATTAAACAATCAAAAAAATACAGAAACAAAACGAATTACTTTGCAAAAAGATTTGCTGCTAAAGAAGCTTTCGTTAAATCAATAGGCACAGGGTTTAGAGACAATATTAATTTTAGTGATATTGAAATATACAATAATAAGAAAGGATCACCTAAAATTAAAATTTCACAGAAAATAAAAGATATATTAAAAAAAAAATTTAAATTAAAGAATTACGATATACATCTTTCACTTTCAGATGAAAAAAACCACTCAATTGCATTTGTTATTTTGAATAGAAAAAAATGAAAAATTTCATAATTGATAATACTAAAACATTATTTTATGCATTAATAATTGCAGTATTTATAAGATCAATATTAATCCAGCCATTTTATATACCATCATCATCAATGGAAACTAACTTGCTTGTGGGTGACAGATTATTTGTTACAAAATTCTCTTACGGATATAGTAAACATTCATTTCCTTTTAGTCCTCCTATTTTTAAAGGACGTATATTAAATAAAAACCCTAAAAGAGGAGATGTTATAGTTTTTAAAACACCTGCTGATAATCGTACAGATTATATTAAAAGATTGATTGGTTTACCAGGTGATACAATACAATTTATTGATGGTGATTTATATATAAATTCTAATCAAGTATTAAAAACAATTAAAAGCAAAAATGATAAGTTATATTGTGGATCATCTCAAATTGATGTCAATATATTTGAAGAAAAACTTCCAAATGGAAAAAGTTATTTAGCAGCATATAGAACCGATATAACTTTTTCTAATTCAGATAAATACATTGTTCCTGAAAATCATTTTTTTTTCTTAGGTGACAATAGGGATTGTTCTAAAGACAGCAGATTTCTATCTGAAGTTGGTTATGTTAATCAAAATAATTTAGTTGGAAAAGCACAAATTTTATTTTTTTCATCTAATCCAAGGAAAGGAAGTATCTTTAACATTTTCAAATGGAATGAAATAGTTCGATTTGAAAGATTTTTTAATAAAATAATTTAAATAAATGAAGTTAAACAAATTACAAAAGAAAATAGGTATTAGCTTTAAAGATGATAAACTATTGATACAAGCCTTAACACACAAAAGTTTTGATACAAAAAATAATTATGAAAAACTAGAATTTTTAGGTGATAGAGTTTTAGGATTTGTTATATCAAAAAAACTTCTAGAGTTATATCCAAATGAAAAAGTTGGTATAATTGATAAAAAACTTGCAAATTTGGTTAATAAAAATAAGTGTTTTGAAATTGGCAATGAATTAGAATTGGATAACTATATTTTAACAGGAAACACAGAAAAGAAAAAAAAAATCAACATAGAAAAAAAAATTATATCTGATTGTTGTGAGTCTTTGATAGGAGCTATTTATATAGATAAAGGTTTTGAGGCTTCATCTAAATTTATACTAAATTATTGGAAAAATTATTTAAACTTATCAGATGTTACAGTAATCGACTCTAAGACGAGATTACAAGAATATTCATTGAAGAAATTTAAAACATTGCCAATATATAAACTTATTTCTAATACAGGACCAAGACATAAACCTAATTTTAAAATTAGTGTAAAAATCAAGGATAGCAAAATAGTTATCGCTGATGGTAGTTCAAAAAAAAATGCAGAACAAGCCGCAGCTATGAAACTTTTAGAAACTATTAAAATATAATGAATTGGCAAGATAAAGGATACTTACTTTCAAAAAATAAATATAATGAAAATTCTTTAATATCTGAATTTTACACTGAAAATCATGGAAAAATTTCTGGAATTATTTTTGGAGGAACCTCAAAAAAAATAAAAAACTACCTATTTGAGGGTAATAAATTGCACATAAATTACAATTCAAAATCTCAATCAAAAATTGGTTCTTTAAAAGTTGAAATTGATGAATTTAAAACTCCTTATTTTTTAGAAGATAAGCAAAAACTCCTTTGTATAATTTATACAATGAATTTGATTAAAATTTTAACAGTAGAGAACGAAAAAAATAGAGAGATTTATTACTTAATTGATAATTATTTTGAGATATTAAAAGATCAAGAGTGGCTTTCAAAGTTTGTAAATTGGGAGTTAAACTTTTATAAATTAATTGGATATGACATAGACTTTAATGATTATGTAGAAGAAGTTTCTGAAGGTAATAAAATTAATTATAAATTAAAAAATTCAAACAAAATCATTCCAAATTTTTTAGTAAATAAAGATGAAGAAAATATAAGCTTTGAAGATACTTTTGATGCTTTAAAAATTGTAGGAGATTTTTTAGATAAAACAATAGTTAAACCGAATAATCTTAATTTTCCTAAAACAAGATTTAATTTTCAAAATTCTTTAAAATTAATCTAGTTTTATTTGATCAGCAAAATAGGTTATAATTGCACTTGCTCCAGCTCTTTTAAAGGAAACTAGACTTTCATATATCGATTTTTTATCTAATATATTCTTTGAAATGGCATTTTGTATGAGACTATATTCCCCTGATACTTGGTATGCAATAACTGGAATTTTAAAATTATTCTTAACTTCCCTAATTATATCAAGATAAGGCATCCCTGGTTTTACTATAATCATATCTGCTCCTTCTTTTATATCTAATGCAACTTCTCTTAATGATTCATAATTGTTTTTAAAATCCATTTGATAAGTTTTTTTGTCTCCTTTTAAGAGACTTCTTGATCCAACAGCATTTCTGAATGGGCCATAAAAACTTGATGCATACTTAACAGCATATGATAAAATTTGAACATCTTTAAGATTATTTTTATCTAAAGCTTTACGAATTTTTAAAACTCTACCATCCATCATATCTGATGGAGCAATCACATCGCAACCCATTTTTGCCTGCAATATTGATTGTTTAATCAATATTTCTAATGTTTCATCATTTAAAATTTCATTTTTTTTAATTATTCCATCATGACCATGTGATGTGTATGGATCTAATGCAACATCACACATTATTCCAATTTCGTTATTATAATTTTTTTTGATGAATTTTATTGCTTGGCAAACTAAATTATTTTCATTTAATGCTTCATTTCCAAATTCATCTCTTTTTTTTGGATTTGTATAAGGGAATAAAGCTACCATAGGTATTCCCAATTTTAGTGCTTTATCAACTACACTTTTTAATTTATCAATAGAGTACCTAAAAACATTTGGCATCGAATTAATTGGAACTTTTTTTGCTTTTCCTTCAGTAAGAAAGATAGGTAAAATAAAATCATTGTAAGATAGATCATTATCTTGAACTAATCTTCTAGACCAACTGAATTTTCTTGATCTTCTCAATCTTAAATTAGGATAGCTACCTGTGATAATCATTATCAATTAATTTTTTTGATGCGACAATAGTAATATTTAATATAATAGTCTATAAGATAGTAGAGCACCAATGTCACAATTATTCAATGATTTCCAAAAACAAGATGTAAAATTTGATATCATAAAATTAAAACAAGCTTGTGATGAAGTATTAAAAATAAAAGGATTTGATACAAGTCTTGGAATACCTCACTTCGCCGGTATACCCCTAAATCAAATTCCAGGTGATCCAGATTCTGTTAAAGGAAATAATGTAAGAGGCATTTATTGGACTAAACCAGATAGTACAGGTGTTGAGGTACAGAGGGAAAGTAAAATTGATGAACATAAATATACAGAATTTGTTGATGACTTTAAAAATACTTATTTCAAAGAAGTTTATGACCAATTAACAAAAAAGTATAAATTAGGTAGGATGAGACTTCTTCTTAAAGAGCCAAGATCAACATTGAGTTGGCATAGAGATCCGGAGCCAAGGCTTCATATACCTATATACACAAATCCTGGAGCAATAATGGTTGTTGATAATGTTGCAAAACATATGCCAGCAGATGGCTCTGTTTGGATTACTAATAATACTAAATATCACAATGCATTTAATGGGGGTGAAGAAAATAGAGTTCACCTTGTTGCTTGTGTTTTAAATTACAAATTTAATTAAATTGAAAAAAATTTTTATTGCTTCAGATCATGGTGGATTTAATTTAAAAAAGAATATTTTAAAATACTTTAATAAAAATTATCCAATAAAAGATCTGGGACCAAAACAAAATAAGAAGTCAGTTGATTACCCTGATTTTGCTCATAAACTTTGTAAACAAGTGGCGAAAAATAAGAATCATATAGGAATACTTGTTTGTGGTTCAGGAGTAGGAATGTCTATTGCTGCAAACAAAAATAAGGGAATACGCGCAGCTTTATGCTATTCAGTAAAAAATGCCAAATTATCGCGATTGCATAATGATGCAAATGTTATAACATTAGGAGAAAGGCTTATTAAAAAAACAGTTGCCTTAAAATGTGTTGAGAGCTTTCTAAAAACTGAGTTTGAAGGCGGTAGACATATAAAAAGAATTAAAAAAATATAGGTAAATAAATGTCTAGTGAAAAAAAATATTTAAATACGCAATATGAAAACTTTTTTGAAAAAAAATTGTCTGAAGCTGATCCAGAAATATTTGATGCAGTAAATAAAGAATTAATCAGACAACAAAATCATATCGAATTAATAGCATCAGAAAACATTGTTTCACAAGCTGTTTTAGAGGCACAAGGTTCAGTACTAACAAACAAGTATGCCGAAGGTTACCCAGGTAAAAGATATTATAACGGTTGTGAACATGTTGATGTTGCTGAGTCGCTTGCTAACGATAGATTAAAAAAACTCTTTAATTGTAAATTTGCGAATTCACAACCTCATTCTGGTGCACAAGCTAATGGAGCAGTGTTTTTAGCATTATTAAAGCCAGGTGATACTTTTATGGGAATGAGTTTAAATTCTGGTGGCCATATTACTCATGGTCTTAAAATTGCAATGTCAGGCAAATGGTTTAATGCAATAAGCTACGATGTAGATAAAACCTCTGAATTAATCGACTATGATGAAGTTGAAAGATTAGCAATTGAAAATAAGCCTAAACTTATAATTGCTGGAGGTAGTGCATACTCTAGGATAATTGATTTTAAAAGATTTAGAGAAATTGCTGATAAGGTTGGAGCATTCTTTATGGTAGATATGGCTCACTTTTCAGGTCTTGTTGCAGGTAAAGGTTATCCAAATCCTGTTGATCATGCTCATGTTGTTACATCTACAACTCATAAAGTTTTTAGAAGTGCCAGAGGCGGAATTATTCTAACAAATCATGAGGATATTTATAAAAAAATTAATACAGCTGTATTTCCTGGTTATCAGGGTGGCCCTCTTATGCATATAATAGCAGCAAAAGCAGTTGGATTTAAAGAAGCATTAGAACCTACCTTCAAAGAATATATATCTAATGTTTTAGCTAATGCAAAAATTCTCGCAGAAACTTTAAAAACAAATGGTTTTAAGATTTATTCTGGAGGAACAGATACTCATTTAATGTTGGTAGATTTAAGACCTTTTGGTGTTAAAGGGAATGCTGCAGCTGAAAGTTTATCAAGAGCCAATATAACATGTAATAAAAATGGAATTCCTTTCGATACAGAAAGTCCAATGGTAACGTCAGGTATAAGACTAGGTTCTCAGGCAGCAACTACTCGAGGATTTGGTTTAAATGAATTTAAAATAGTTGGTGAGTTAATTACTAAAGTAATTAAAGGTTTGTCATCCAACCCTGATGATAATACTAAAATAGAAGACGAAGTAAGAAAAGAAGTTGTTGATTTATGTTCAAATTTCCCAATTTATAAAAATTTGGGATAATGAATTATGATTTGTCCCTGTGATAAAAAAGGTGAAACTTCAGTTGTAGATTCTAGACCTACTGAAGATGGAACAGCTATAAGAAGAAGGAGGCTTTGTAGCTGTGGACAAAGATTTACTACTTTCGAAAGAGTTCAATTTCGTGAGCTAACAATTGTAAAAAAAAATGGAAGAAAATCTCCATTTGATAGAGATAAATTGTCTAAATCCATTTATGTAGCTCTAAAAAAAAGACCTCTTGATACTGAAACAGTAGAAAAATTTATTTCTAAAATTTCTCGATCATTAGAAGAATTTGGTCAAAGTGAAATTTCTTCGAACACAATAGGCACAATGGTAATGGACGGATTAAAAGAATTGGACCCAGTTGCTTATGTAAGATTTGCATCAGTATATAGAAATTTTAGAGAAGAAAAAGACTTCGTTCAATTTGTTGATAAAATCGATGTCTTTAAGAAAAGATAAATCATCAGAAGAAAATAAAGCATTCATGAGATTGGCACTAGAACTTGCCAATCAAAATAAAGGGTTAACAGGATTAAATCCATCGGTTGGATGTGTAGTAACCCATAAAGATGAAATCATTTCTTACGGAAAGACAGATATTAATGGCAGACCTCATGCTGAAGTAGCTGCCTTAAAAAATAATAAAATAAATTTCAAAAATTCAAATATGTATGTAACATTAGAACCCTGTATTCATTATGGAAAAACACCACCTTGTACAAACATTATTATAAAAAAAAAGATTAAATTAGTTAATTATTCCATTGAAGATTTTGATAAACGAACAGCAAAAAAAACAAAAGGTGTTTTAAAAAAAAATAATATTATGGCTAAAATTGGTTTAATTAAAAATGAGGCAAATCAATTTTATAAAGATTATAAATTTTCAAAATTTAATGATATTCCATACGTTACTGGAAAATTAGCTGTTTCTAAGAATAATAAAATTTATTTATTTAAAAAAAAAATTACAAATGAACATTCTCATAAAGTGTCTCATTTATTAAGATATAGAAATCAAGCAATTTTAACATCTTATAAAACTATTAACTCTGACAATCCTAATTTAAATTGTAGAATTCAAGGTTTAGAAAAGTTTTCACCAGTAAAATTTATCATCGATAAAGATTTAAAGACTAAAATAAATTCTAAAGTATTAAAACCTAGCTCAAATAAAACTTATATTTTTCATAATAAAAAAGATAAAAATATTATTAATAAATTTAAGAATAAAAATGCAAAACTTATTTTTATGAAAATAGAAAATAATTGTTTTGATTTAAATAAAATTTTAAAAAAAATATACGCATTAGGTTATGCAAATTTATTACTTGAGACGGGTCCAAATCTTTTAAAATCTTTTTTAAACAATAATTTAATAAATGATTTTTATTTATTCAAAGCTGATAATAAAATTAATTTAAAAAATTCAGTTTCTGTGAATTCTTTTATTGATTTATTGTCTAAAAAATTTAAAAAAAGATCTCAAATTAATACTTTTTTAGATAAAGAAAAACTTTTTAGGTATCAGTAAATGTTTAATGGAATAATTTTTAATAAAGGTAAAATTACAAATATTACCAAAAGAGCTAAAGGAATAAATGTCTTTATCAAGTCAAAATTAAAATTAACTAATAAGCAATTAGGAATATCTATTTCCTGTGATGGTGTCTGTCTAACATTAATATCATATAAAAAAGGTATATCTGAATTTTATTTATCAAATGAAACTATTAGAAAATCAAAATTTAAGAAATCTAATGTTGGTGATTATGTTAATTTAGAACTACCTTTAAAGTATGGACAAAATATTTCAGGTCATATTTGTCAAGGTCACGTTGATACAGTAAGCAAAGTTACAAATTTAACAAATGTAGATAAATCTACAATTTACGAATTTAGTATTAATAAAAAATTCTATAAATATTTAGTTGAGAAAGCATCAATCTTGATAAATGGTGTATCTTTAACTATAGCCAAGATTAAGAAGAATAAATTTGAAATTTGGGTTATTCCACATACATTAAAACTCACAAATTTAGCAAACATTAAAAAAAATGATTTAGTTAATATTGAAATAGATATTTTATCTAAATATGTAAAAAAATTTATTAATGATAAAAAATAAATTTAGCCCAATAGAAAAGATTATTTCTATCTCAAAAAGAGGAGGAATGTATATTCTAGTTGACGATGAAAATCGTGAAAATGAGGGTGATTTAGTATTTAATGCCAGTGATGTTAATTCTAAAAAAATTAACTTTATGGCAAAAAATGGAAGAGGTTTAATTTGTCTAACACTAAATAAAAATCAAGCAAATAAACTTGGACTAACATTTATGGCTCCTGTTAATCAATCGAGAAACCAAACAGCCTTTACCATTTCAATAGAGGCCAAGAAGGGCATAACTACAGGTATTTCAGCTAAAGATCGATCACGAACAATAAAAGTTGCTACAAAAAAAAATGTATTAAAAAAAGAAATAGTTTCTCCTGGTCATGTGTTTCCAATTATTTCTCGAGAAGGAGGAGTGCTAGTTAGAGCCGGTCACACCGAAGCATCTGTCGACATAGCTAGACTTGGCAACAAAATTCCAGCTGCTGTAATATGTGAGATTATGAATGAAGATGGTTCGATGGCAAAAGGCGATGACTTATTAAAATTTGCAAATAAACATAAACTTCATATTGCAAAAATTGAAGACTTAATTTCATATAGACTAAGAAAAGAAAATCTTATTAAATTAAAAAAAACATCTACAATTATTTTAAATAATCAAAAATTCAAAATTTATGTTTTTGAAAACTCAATTGATGGTTCTGAACATTTTGCATTAGTTAAGGGTAAAGTTAATAAAGGTAAATCACCACGAGTTAGAGTTATTTCATCTAATGTAGTTCAAAATTATCTAATTAATCAAAAACTTCCTAACTCATTTGAAAAAACTTTAAAATATTTTAAAAAATACAGCAATTGCGTTATGATTTTTATAAGAGATCCAAATTTAAAATCTGTTACTCAAACTCTTAAAGAATTTAAAGATAAAAAGTCTAAAACAAAGGGAAAAGATCAATTAATTAAAAGTTATGGTATTGGAGCTCAAATAATTAAATCTTTAAAAATAAAAAAAATGATATTAGTTACTAGAACTCTAAAAAAGGTTGTTGGGTTAGATGGTTATGGTATCAAGATTATTAAACAAGAAATAATAAAATGAAAAATAAAGTATTAATCATACAAGCAAACTATTATAAAGATATATCAACTGCTCTTCTTAAAAGTGCTAAGAATGAATTAAAGAATTTTGCAAAAATTAACATAATCTCTGTTCCGGGTGTGTTTGAGATACCTGTAGTCATTTCAAAAAATTTAAAAAAATATGATGGTTTTGTAGCACTTGGATGTGTAATTAAAGGTCAAACACCTCATTTTGATTTTATATCCAAATCAACCACTGATGCAATTATGAATATATCTGTGGTGTCAAAAAAACCTGTTGGTAATGGAATAATTACTTGTTTAAATAAAAATCAAGCCATAGCACGTGGTAAAAAGGGTAGAGAGGCAGCCAACGCAGTAAAAATAATATTATCTTTATAGAATGCCACTTCATTTTAGTAAAAAAAATAACCCAAGAGTTATTATAATACAAAAGCTTTACAGCAAATATTATAACAATGAAGTAGAATTAAATTTTCCAAAACACCGTTTCAAAAAATTTATAAAAGATGTAGTAAATGGCACAATCGAAAGAGATGATGTAATTCACGAAGAAATTACAAATCATTTAAATGAAGATTTAAAAATATCAAACCTAGATAAAGTTTTTCAAGTAATAATTAAAAGTGCAATTTTTGAATTAATGTATAAACCAAAAATATCTTCAAAAATAATTATTAAAGAATACCTTAATGCCTCTAATTTCTTTATTGATTTATCGCAAACAAAATATTTGAATGCTTTGCTTGATAAAATTTCAAAGAAATTAAGAAACTGATGAACGAAGAATTCTTAATAAATAGTTATTTAAAAAAATTATCTAAAAATAATCCATCTTCGCTCAATTTAAATGATGATGTTTTTTTTGATAAAACTAAAAAATTAGTTATTTCTGTTGATACTTACAATGAAGGCATACACTTTTTAAATTTTAAAAAACCAGATCTTGTTATTAGAAAAATAATAAGATCATCTATATCAGACATTTACGCTAAAGGGGTAAAACCAAATTATTTCTTTTTAGCTGGCTCAGGAAACAAAAAGCATTTTACAAAAAAAAATATGTCATTAATTCACAAATCTTTATCCAATGAACAAAATAGATTTAATATAAAATTATCAGGTGGTGATACTACTTTTTCAAAAAATTTAAGTTTTACAGTTATATCATTAGGATATTCAAATAAAATTGTTTACAGAAATAAAGCAAAAATAGGAGATGACATTTATTTAACTGGTAATGTGGGTGATAGTCATATTGGTTTAAAAGCTTTAAAAAAGGAAATTAATTTAAACTCAATTCAAAAAAAATATTTTATTGATAAATATTATTCTCCTAATTTACCTATAAAGTTTAGTTTACATCTTTTTAAAATTGCAAACTGCTCTATGGATGTCTCAGATGGATTAGTAATTGATCTTAATAAATTAATAAATAAACAAAAACTTGGTTATTTAATCGATATAGATAAAATTCCGATATCAAATCATTTAAAACAATTAATTAAACGCAAAAAACTGAAGAAATTAGACTATTTATTCAATGGTGATGATTATCAAATTTTATTTACAGCTTCTAAGTCAAAGAGAAAATATATAAAAACTTTATCCTCTAAAATGAATCAAAAAATTTCTATTATTGGCCAAATTAATACTAAATCAAAAAATTACCTATTAGATAATAGGAGAATTCCAATAAAATACCTAAAATACCAGGGATATTTTCATATATTCTAATAAGTTAAATATTGCCTTTTATAATCTTTTTTGTAATGTCCGCATTTTAAAAAATAACTAAAACACTTATTTAAGGAATTATATGTCTGTTGATACCATTTTATTATACACAATTTTTGCTGGAATATTATCCATTGTATATGGATTTGTAACAGGATCTTCAATCTTGAATGCAAGCGCGGGAAATGCAAAGATGCAAGAAATTGCCTCTGCTATTCAAATAGGTGCAAAAGCTTATTTAAATAGACAATACAAAACTATCGCTATAGTTGGTGTTGTAGTTTTAGTTATTATTAGTTTTGCATTTTCATTATTAGTTGGAATTGGATATTTAATTGGTGCAGCACTATCCGGCATAGCTGGATACGTTGGAATGTTAGTATCTGTTCAAGCAAATGTCCGTACAGCAGAAGCTTCAAGAAAAGGTTTATCCCAGGGTCTTTCTATAGCGTTTAAATCTGGTGCAATTACAGGGATGTTAGTTGCTGGTTTAGCTTTATTAGCCATAGCTGTTTATTATTATATTTTATTATCAGCCGGTGTCGATGAAAGAGAAATTGTAAATGCACTAGTGGCCTTAGGTTTTGGTGCTTCTTTAATATCTATTTTTGCAAGATTAGGTGGTGGAATTTTTACGAAAGGTGCTGATGTTGGTGCTGATTTAGTTGGAAAGGTAGAGGCAGGTATTCCAGAAGATGATCCTAGAAATCCAGCAGTTATTGCAGACAACGTAGGTGATAATGTAGGAGATTGCGCAGGTATGGCGGCAGATTTATTTGAAACATATGCTGTAACTATTGTTGCAACTATGGTTCTTTCATCAATATTCTTTGTTTCGGATTTAAATATGATGGTTTATCCATTAAGTATTGGTGCAGCTTGTATTTTAACATCTATTGTAGGTACTTTTTTTGTAAAACTTGGACAATCAAAAAATATAATGAATGCATTATATAAAGGTTTTGTTGCTACTGCTATTTTATCTTTAATTATTTTATATCCTATAACAGACTACGTTATTGGATTAGACACCAACTATTCTGTAAATGGAGTTTCATTTAATGGTATGAGTTTATATTATTGTGGTGTTATAGGTTTAATTATAACTGGGTTGTTAATTTGGATAACTGAATATTACACTGGGACAGATTATAGACCTGTTAAAAGTGTTGCAGAGTCGTCAACTACAGGGCATGGTACTAATGTAATTCAAGGTTTAGCAATATCTATGGAAGCTACGGCAATTCCAGCAATTATAATTGTAGCAGGTATATTACTGACTAATTCAATCGCAGGTTTATTTGGTATAGCAATTGCTGTAACAACTATGCTAGCACTTGCAGGTATGGTTGTAGCACTTGATGCATATGGACCAGTAACAGATAATGCAGGTGGAATTGCAGAAATGTCAAATCTTCCTAAAAACGTTAGAAAAACTACAGATGCTCTAGATGCGGTTGGAAATACAACTAAAGCAGTAACAAAAGGTTATGCAATCGGTTCGGCTGGACTAGGTGCATTAGTTTTATTTGCAGCATACACAGAGGATATTAAGCATTTTTCTAAAGAAGCTGGGTCAAAATTAGAAGGTATTGTTGTTACGTTTGATTTGTCAAATCCATTTGTTGTAGTTGGTTTATTAATTGGTGGAATGTTGCCATATTTATTTGGATCAATGGGAATGCAAGCAGTTGGTAGAGCAGGTGGTGCTGTAGTAATAGAAGTTAGAAGGCAATTTAAAAAAATTCCAGGTATTATGAAACGTAAAGCTAAACCTGATTATGGTAAATTAGTAGATTTGTTAACAAAAGCAGCTATTAAAGAAATGGTAATCCCATCTCTGTTACCGGTTTTATCACCAATTGTTTTATATTTAATAATTCTGCCAATTGGTGGTCAAGTTGCTGCATTATCATCTGTTGGAGCAATGTTGTTAGGAGTAATAATTACTGGACTATTTGTTGCGGTTTCAATGACAGCGGGTGGTGGCGCATGGGATAATGCAAAAAAATATATTGAGGATGGTAAATTTGGAGGCAAAGGATCAGATGCTCATAAAGCAGCTGTTACAGGTGATACAGTAGGAGATCCATATAAAGACACAGCAGGACCAGCAGTTAATCCTATGATAAAAATAACAAATATTGTAGCATTATTGCTTTTAGCAGTTATTGCAGGATAAAGTTATTTTCTTCTATTTTTTGCAGGAGCATTAATTTTTTCTCGTAGAGACGTCAGAACTCCATAGAAAAAATTATTGTTTTTAAAATCTTTTTCTGTTGTATTTTTAAGATACTTAACATCATTCATATTGTTTAAATCAATTAACTTCTTGTTTTTAACAATTCCATTTCCACTTAATTCAACAATAAGAATATTATTTTTCTTTAATTTTTGTTTTCCCAATTTAAACAAAGATTGATTTGATTTTAATCTTTCAATGTAGAACCACTTATTGTTATTAAAATCACTAATAGTTGAGGGAGGTCCTATAAGTCTAATTAAATCATTTTTATTAGACACATTTACTTGGATTTTAGTATACTTATTTTCAAGTTTTTTTATTCCATGATAATTTGATACTTTATTTCCTGAGCAGTTAATTATAAAAATAAAGAATATTATAATAAATTTCATGAATGATTATCACTTAAGAATTTACAATAATTTGATAAAACTAACCAGAAATAAATTATTATATAATAATGATAAACAAGATACTTTCTATGAGAGATTGATAATATTTTTCTTTCATTTAAGTTTTTTATTAAAAATATATAAAAAAAAAGAAAGCAAAGATGAATTGCAAGAGTTTTTTGATTATTGTGTAAGACAGATTGAACTTTCTATAAGAGAAATTGGTTATGGTGATGCCTCAATTAATAAAAAAATGAAAGAATATGTAAATTTACTGTTTTCAATAATTGATAAAATAGATAGTTGGGAAGACAAAGATTCTATGGATAAAATAAATATATTCAAAATTTATATTGATGATGTTCCAAATTATGAAGATTTAATTGATTATTTTGAAAAATATAGGAATTTTTTAATAAAAAACTCTTTCAAAAATCTCACAAAAGATATAATAACCCAATAAATTATTATGGCAGTTCCAAAACGTAAAACAACCAAGTCTAGATCTGGAAAAAGAAGATCACATATTAAAATTAGTTCAAAGAACATAATTGAAGACAAAAAATCAGGTGAATATAGACTTTCTCACCATATGGATCTTAAATCGGGATTTTACAAAGGCAGACAAGTAATAGACCCTAAAGAGTAATATTGAATATGGACAACCCAATTAAAATTGCAATCGATGCAATGGGTGGTGAAAATTCTCCTAGTAAAGTTATTAAAGGAATTGAAATTCATAATTCGAAAGCTTCTAATGTTTTTTATAATATTTTTGGGAATGAAAATTTAATAAAACCACTTATAAAAAATTTAAATAATAATTATAAAATTTTTCACACAGAAAATAAAATTGAAGATGAAGATAGCCCTTTATCTGCAGCAAAAAAAGGAAAAGATACAAGCATGTGGCTTTCTATAGAAAGTCTAAAGAAAAATGAATCAGATGTAATTTTATCTGCGGGAAATACGGGTGCATTATTTGTTTTAGCAAAATTAAATTTAGAAATGATAGACAAAATTGATAAGCCAGCACTTTCAGCTCTATGGCCTAATAAAAATGGTATGAATGTTGTATTAGATCTTGGAGCCAATATTGAATGTAGTGAAAAAAATTTAATTGATTTTAGTTTTATGGGCTCCGCTCTACATAAATCCTTATTTGAAAATGAAGAACCTAAAGTATCATTGCTAAACATTGGATCAGAAGAGCTAAAAGGAAATAATGTAATAAAAAATACCTATCAAATCTTAAATGAGAAAAAAAACTCATTATTTGAGTTTAAAGGATATATAGAAGGCAATCATATTATGAATGGAAATTCTAATGTAATTGTTACAGATGGATTTACAGGAAATATTGCTCTTAAAACTGCTGAGGGTACGGCAAATTTTATAACCTCTGAATTAAAACAAGCTATGAGTTCGACGTTAATAGGCAAAGTATCAAGTTTATTGAATTTAAAAAATTTAAAAAAATTTAAAAATAAATTAGATCCAAGACTATACAATGGCGCAATACTTTTAGGCATGGATAAACCAGTTGTGAAAAGTCATGGTTCTACTGATGAGATAGGTTTTGCTAATTCTTTACGTGTTTGTGAAAAAATAATTAAAAGTAATCTTATAGATAAAATTAAAAAGAATATAATTTAGATGAGAATTAATTTAACAAAGAAAGATATTGTTAATTCTATTTATATGCAATTAGGTTTTTCAAAGAAAATTTGTGAAAATCTAATTGAAGATTTTTTAGAAATTATACTAAGGCAACTGATTATTAATAATAAGGTAAAAATACCTAAATTTGGAACATTTACTTTAAGGTATAAAAAAAAGAGAATTGGGCGAAATCCAAAAACTTTAGAAAAAAAAATAATATCTGAAAGAAATGTTATATTATTTAAACCCTCAAAAGAATTAAAAAAATATATAAATATAAATGAATGAAAAATCAAAATTATATAAATCTATTGGAGAAGTTGCAGAAATATTAAATTTAGTCGATAGTAAGACAGGTAAACTTTCAACTCATACCATTCGATTTTGGGAAAAAGAATTTAAGCAAGTAAAGCCCCAAATTTTTGCAGGAAAAAGAAGATATTACGATAGGAATACAATAGAGATATTAAAAAAAATACAATTTCTTTTAAAAAATAAAGGTATGACAATAAAAGGTGCAAAAAAATATTTGCAAACAAAAAAATATGAGCTTGACGAAGACGATAATAAAACTATAAACAAAAAAATTATTAAAACTAAACTAAATAAAATATCAAATATACTTAAACACTTAAAATCAAATGGCTAAAAAAACTCATATTAAAGTTAGACTAGTACCAGAGGCCAAACCTGATAGCCCGTTCTTTTATTATGTTAAAAAACCGGCTGGTGGTGAAAAGGCTAAAGTAAAATTGAAAGCAAAAAAATATAATCCCGCGACTAGAAAACATGAAGTTTTTGTAGAAAAAAAACTACCACCTCATAGTAAGTAGTTCATTTTTTTTTAAAATTTCTTCTCTCAAAATCAATATAAGACATAATCATATTTTTCCATATTCGATTAGTAATCTTTGGATCAATTTTATTTTTAATTGATTTTTTTTTAATATTTTCAAGAATTAATGAAATTCTTTTTTTATCAACAATTTCATGTTTGTAGGTTTTGAGTTTAAGAACATCTTTAACTATATTAGTCCTAATTTTTATCAATTTAATAAGCTTATTATCAAGTAGATCTAATTTCTTTCTTAGGATGTTTAATTTTTTTTTGTTATCAGGCGACATTTGATCAATTGGATTTATAAATAAATATTATATTTAAACAATTATGTATACCGAAATAAATACAAAATACAGAATATACATATCTAATTGGTTGCTAATTATGTTTATTTTGATCTCAGCGATGATAGTCGTTGGAGGTTTAACAAGACTTACAGATTCTGGTCTATCAATTACAGAATGGGAATTTTTTAAAGGCTTTTTTCCACCTATCAACAATGATGCATGGATATCTTATTTTGAAGCTTATAAGCAAATACCAGAATTTAAACTTCAAAATTACTCAATGACTTTGAGTGAATTCAAGGTAATATTTTGGTGGGAGTGGGCACACAGATTTTTTGGACGTATTATTGGCTTGGCTTTTCTGATGCCTCTAATTTTCTTTTCTATCAAATTAGGTGTTAAAAAACTTTATAATTTTTATTTTATCTTTTTTTTGATTTGTTTTCAGGGGCTTTTAGGTTGGTACATGGTCCAGAGTGGTCTAGTAAATAATATAGATGTGAGTCATTTTAGGTTATCAGTTCACCTTTTATTTGCATTTATTATTTTATCTTTAATTTATTGGAATTATTTAAGTTTAGTAAATTTAAATATAAAGGATAAAAAAATTAATAATTATATACCTGAATTTTTTTTATCATTAATTTTCTTACAAATTATTATTGGTGCATTCGTTTCAGGAATGGATGCGGGTAAAATATATAACACCTGGCCACTAATGGGTAATTCATATTTTCCAGATGACAATAAATTTATAAATTTATTTAAATTATCTGCTTTTAGTGATCCATCACTAGTTCAATATTTACATCGAAATTTAGCTTATTTAATATTGATTATCTTTATAGTGATTTCATATATAACTTATCGTAATAAAATTTCTTATTTATTTAAAGCTGTATCTATTTTAGGTTTAATTATTTTGTTACAAATTTTATTGGGAATTTTTACCGTTTTGTCTGGTGCGAGTATTTTAATAGCTTCTTTGCACCAATTTAGTTCAATATTATTAATAACATCGTCATTATATTTTTTGTACAAGAATAGATTTAGTTGATCATTTTTTTTCAATAACAAATAATTCATTGTTAAAATATAATCCTTTATTTTTATTGACGATATCTTTTACAACTTTTTGGTAATATTTTTTTCTTTCCGCATTCATTATTTGTTCATCTGATATTTGGTTAACATACACTGCGGCATTCCATGCAGAAAATATTAATGAAGTAGCAATACCACCACTAATTTCATTTGGCAATGCACGCAAGACATATTTAATAGTTTGTTTTTTATTAAATTTTAAACTTTTCAAAATTTCATTGTCTGTATTATTTTTAATATATCTTATTATTGAATTGTATAGAGAAGGAAATGGCTTTTCTTTTGGCCAGATTTTCTTAATAATTTTGCTTCCTGGATCATTTCCACATGCATGAACTACCACCAATTTGCCTTTCGTATCTAACGATTTTATCATTGGATCAATTACATACTTCACTTTTTTTTCTGCAGATATTCTTGATCTATAAGGTTGAGATGCAATGATTAAGTCGTAACTATTTTTCCCATTATTTTTTTTTGGAATAACATTTTTTAATGAAAATTCTTGATCTTTTCTATAAATCACAATAACTGAAGGTTCTTTATATGTAGGATTACCATTTTTAGGGTTTCTCTCTATTTGCCATTTTTTACTTAAAAATTCTTGATTTAGTTTTCTTAATTGATTTGAAAAATCTAATGAAGAATTCCCTTTTAACTTAACTATTTTCCAATTCATTTTTTTTTGTTTTTTTTTGTCATTTGATTTGAGTGCAGTGGATTCGACATAATTTAGATTTGAGATAACAAATACTGTGTTTTTATGTTCGATAAATCGATCTGGAAGCTTTTCAAGTCCTAATCTAACATCTTCCATGCTTATTTCCTTTGTACTTACAAGTAAAGGAATTTGAGGCAGTTTCTGATGACATTGCCTCATTACACTCATCAATAATGATCCATCACCCATACCTGCATCAAATATTTTTAATGCTGGAAATTTTGGTTTTAATTTTTGAACAATAGGTTTTAACGCATCAGCTATTTTGTTCTTTTCGTTAGTTGTTGTAACGAAAAGTAAATATTTTTGTCTATTATCAAAAAATCTAAAATTTTTTTTCATAAATACAAATTTGCAATTACTAATTTGCTGGATAATTTGTTGTTATGAATTTTTTCAAAACATTTAATACTCGATCTGCTTCCTCTAATAACATCATATGTCCGCAATTATCTATTATATCTATTTGACTTCCTTCAATTAAATTAGCTAATTTTTTACCTTCTTTTACTGGACACATTTTATCGTCTGTGGCAAGTATAGAAAGGGTAGGTATCTTAATTTGTTTTGCAGCCTCAAAACCATTTTTATAATTATCACATGCTCTAAAATCTACACCGAGGGTATTTTTTATTGTTCTAGTTTTAGCTAACATTGAACCAGTATTAATATGATATAATCCTGGTACAGGATGACCGCCAAAATGGCCAGCTGGCCCATGAGCCCAGTCCATCATTAGTTCAACGGCCTTTGGATCATTATTTTCCGCTAAAGATAATAATTCAGGATTCATCGGAATTGCACCAGCTCCACCCATTAAACTTAAAGTTTTTATTTTATCAGGATTTCTCGCTGTACACTCCACAGTAACTAAACAACCTTGAGAATGACCAACTAAAGAAGCTTCCTTATATCCAACTGCATCTATAACATCACTAACCCAATCGGCCATATCCTCAATTGATTTTAAACTTTCACCTCCAGATAAACCATGACCTGGCATATCTAAAGCTAGAACACTATATCCATGGAATGCAAAATATCTTGTTTGCAAAACCCATGTCATATGAGTTAGTCCACTACCATGCACAAATATTATTAATGGCTTATTCTTATCGAAAGGTCTACCTCCCGTAGATGCATAAACCTCGTTATTATTTACCTGAAACTTCATTGATTGGATACGAGTCTAGGTTTCCTAGCAGCTCTAAATCCATTTTCAAAGTCGTTTTTAATATCGTCAATATCCTCAATACCAACAGATAATCTGATCATATCATGTGATAAACCTGCAAATTTTAATGTAGCTTCATCCATTTGAGAATGTGTGGCTGATGCTGGATGAATTACCAATGTACGTGTATCCCCAACATTTGCTAAATGAGAAGCAAGTTTAACATTGTTAATAAATGCTTCACCTGCAGCTTTTCCACCTTTAATTCCAAATGCTATCATTGATCCTTTGCCATTTGGTAATAATTTGCTTGCTAAATCATGATCAGGATGATCTGGTACACTCGGATGTGAAACCCAAGCAACACTTTCGTGACCCAATAAATACTCGACCATTTTTTCAGCATTCTCGCAATGTTTTTTCATTCTGACAGAAAGTGTCTCAATACCTTGTAACACATTCCATGCATTTTGAGGGCTTAGACAAGGACCAAAATCTCTCATACCTTCTGCTCTTGCTTTCATTGTAAATGCTGTTGGCCCAAATTCTTCAGCAAAAGATAATCCATGATAACCTTCATATGGTTGAGTCATTGTTGGAAATTTATCATTTTGCATCCAGTCAAACTTACCACCTTCAACGATTATACCAGCCATTGAAGATCCATGACCTGCCATCCATTTAGTAAGTGAATGAACTACAATATCAGCACCATGTTCTATAGGTTTGCATAAATAAGGTGTTTGATAAGTTGCATCTACCATTAAAGGAATACCTGCGTCGTGAGCAATTTTAGCAATCTCAGGCATATTCATTATTTCATTTCCTGGATTACCTACAAGTTCTCCAAAAATACCTTTTGTATTTTTTTGAATTGCTTTTTTAAACCCTTCTGTATCTCTTGGTTTTACAAAAGTTGTTTTAATTCCAAATTTTGGAAGTGTTAATCTAAATAAATTTACTGTTCCGCCGTAAAGTTGGGATGATACAACTAAATGATCTCCTGCCTCACAAAGAGTCATTACTGCAAGAAATATCGCACTCATACCAGACGATGTAGCAAGTGCAGCTGTTCCTCCTTCTAATGAAGCTACTCTCTCTTCTAAAACGGCAACTGTCGGATTTGATATCCTACTATAAATATGTCCACCTCTTTCTAAATTAAATAATGCTGCCGCATGATCTACATCATCAAATAGATAAGAAGTTGTTTGGTATATTGGCACTTGTCTTGAACCAGCATTTTTATGAGGTTGATATCCCGCATGTAAACTAAGGGTATCGAATTTATATGTTTTAGGATCCATTCCTTTTTTGTCTGACATTTAGTTGCTCCTGTTTAAATTTTTAAGATATTATTATAATCAAATATTATCTCTTATTTATAGCTTATTTATTAGTTAAAACTATCAAAAATGACTTAAGTTATAACTGTATATCGTTTGACAATATATCGATTTATAAGTATTAATCCCGCAATTATGACTAAATTTCTCAAAAAAGATGATCTAAATAGTAAATGGTTTGAAATTGACGCAACTGGAGCTGTGGTAGGAAGACTAGCAACCGTTGTATCAAAAATTCTTAGAGGAAAAAATAAAGCTACATTTACTCCTCATATGGATAGTGGAGATTTTGTTGTTGTTAAAAACGTAGATCAATTAAAATTTACAGGAAACAAGTTTTCAAATAAAAAATATTATAGACACACAGGTCATCCTGGGGGAATTAAAGAAACAACACCTGAAATATTACAATCTTCAAAACCAGGTGAAGTTTTAAAGATGGCTGTAAAAAGAATGTTGCCTGGTGGTCCTTTAGCTAAAAAACAATTGACTAAACTTAAGGTTTATTCAGGATCAGATCATCCTCACTCAGCACAAAACCCTGAGGTAATAGAGATTGGAAAACTTAATTCAAAAAATATAGTAAGAAATTAAAATGGAAACAAATCAATCAACATCTTCAAAACTAAAATTAGATTTTAAAGATGCAAAATATGCAACTGGTAGAAGAAAGACTTCAATTGCAAAAGTTTGGTTAAAAAAAGGAACTGGTAAAATTTACGTTAATGGTAAAAATCTAGATGATTATTTCACAAGAGCTACTCATAAAATGCAAATACTAAGACCTTTTGAAATTATCAATCAATCTACAGAATACGATGTTAGGTCTCAGGTTGTCGGTGGTGGTCATACAGGTCAAGCGGGAGCATTAGTGCATGGTATATCAAGAGCACTATTACAATTTGATGAAAATCTAAAACCAACACTTAGAAAAGAAAAACTTACTACGAGAGATTCTAGATCAGTTGAGAGAAAAAAACCTGGTCGAGCAAAAGCTAGAAGAAGTTATCAGTTTTCTAAAAGATAATATCATTTTAATAAACAACTGTTATATTACAATATGTCTAAGATAAATGCATTAGTTGCTGGAGCCACAGGATACATAGGTATTCAATTGGTTAAATTATTAACTAAACATAAGAGAGTTAAAATTAAATATCTTTGTGGTGACACCTCTGTAGGTAAGAAAATTAGCTCTTATGATAAATACTTTAATAAATATAAACTACCAAATATTGTTAAATTTAATAAAGAGTTATTAAAAAGTGTTGATGTTGTATTTACTGCATTACCCAATGGAGAGGCTCAAAAAATTTCAAAAAATTTAAATAATAAAAATATTTTAATTGATTTAGCAGCAGATTTTAGACTTAAATCAGCCAGTGATTATTTGAAATGGTATAAAATCAAACACAATGCACCTAAATTAATAAAAAAAAGTATTTATTCTTTACCTGAGTTAAATAATCAGAACATTAAAAAATATAAGATAATTTCTTGTCCAGGCTGTTATCCAACATCAATTTTATTACCCCTAGTGCCGTTAATTAATAAAAATATTGTTAAATCAAACAATATCATAATTGACTCTAAATCTGGTTATTCAGGTGCAGGCAGAAATGTTCATAAAAAATATAACAACAAATTTTTAAATGAGACATTGAGTGCTTATGGTTTAGCTTTTCACAGACACAATTCAGAAATTGATCAGGAGCTAAAAATAAAAACTGGCAAAAAGGTAAAATTTCAATTTACACCTCATCTTTCACCAATGTTTAGAGGAATATTAACTACTATATATTTAGATCTAAAAAGAAATGATTCTCTTAAAAAAATTTATTCTTTTCTAAAAAAATATTACAAAAATCATAAATTCATTAAAATTTTGAAACCAAATACTTTTTTAGGAACTAATGAAGTAATAAACACAAATAATTGTTATATTTCCGTGTGTGAGAGTAAATATAAGAATAAAATTATTATATTGTCAGCAATAGATAATTTGATTAAGGGTGGTAGTGGACAGGCTGTTCAAAATATGAATATTTTATTTGGATATAAGTCTGATGAAGGATTAAATTGATGAGAATACTGGTAATTTTATTAATTTTTTTATTAATAAATAATTGTTCTAACCAAAACTTTGGTTCTTTTTTAAAGAAAAAAAATGATGA
The DNA here is from genome assembly GCA_902532805.1 of uncultured Pelagibacteraceae bacterium. Taxonomy (GTDB): domain Bacteria; phylum Pseudomonadota; class Alphaproteobacteria; order Pelagibacterales; family Pelagibacteraceae; genus Pelagibacter. The sequence goes on from CACAJQ010000006.1 coordinate 64,626, forward strand.
TATGGCTGAAAAACTAAATTTAGATATTGATAAAAATATTTCTTTCGAGGATTTTAAAAATAAAATTATTAATTATGGAAAAATAAGTAGTTTTCCGAGTTTAGATGATTGATATGACTAAAAAGCTTAATATAGCAATTGTTGGATTAGGACAGATTGGTAATTATCTCTATAATGAATTAAATACAAAAAAAAAAGATATTCTAAAAAAAACTGGAAAAATTATCTCTGTTTCTGCAATTTCAGCTAAAAATATTAATAAAAAAAGAAAATTTAGAATTAATAAGAAAATATTTTATAAAGATCCCTTTAAAATTTTTAAAAATAATAAAATTGATATTTTAATTGAAGCCATTGGTCAATCTGATGGTATATCTAAAAAAATTGTAGAATTTGCACTTAAGAATAAAATTCACGTTGTAACTCCTAATAAGGCATTAATTTCTAAACACGGTAATAACCTTTCTAAACTTGCTGAAAAAAATAAAGTTAATTTAGAATTTGAAGCGTCAGTAGGAGGTGGCATCCCTGTATTAAGAACTATTAAAGAAGGACTGGCAACTAATAAGATAAGTAAAGTATATGGAATATTAAATGGCACTTGTAATTATATATTATCTGAAATGGAAGAAACTAAGTCTGCCTTTTCAACTGTATTAAAAAAAGCTCAACTATTAGGTTATGCTGAACCAGGTAATCCAAAATTAGATTTAAATGGTTACGATGCTTTAGCTAAAGTTAAAATTCTTTCTGCTTTGGCATTTAATAATAAAGTATCAAATTCAAAATGTTTAATGGAGGGTATTGAAAATATAGAATACAAGGATTTAGAAATTGCAAATCAATTAAATTATAAAATTAAATTATTGGGAATAACAGAAATTGTTAATAATAAATTATTTGAAAGAGTTCATCCGTGTTTAATTAAAAAAAATACTTACATCGCAAATGTTAATGGTGTTATGAATGCTGTTATAATTGAAGGTAATCCAGTAGGGGAGAGTGTTTTACAAGGAGAAGGTGCTGGGCCTGGTCCAACATCATCTGCTTTAATGTCTGATCTTTTGTCAATTTTACGTGGAAATATCAAGTACCCTTTTGGGATTTCTGATAATAAAAGAAAATCTCCTTCAATATATAATACTGATAACTATTCAAATGCTTTATATATAAGACTTGAAGTTAAAGATAAACCGGGTGTTCTATCTGAAATCACAAAAAAATTTGCTAAACACAAAATATCCGTTCAAAGATTAATACAAATACCAAATAATAAAAATAAAACTGCTTCTATTGTGATTATAACTCACAAATCTTTGGAAAAGGATTATCAGAAATGTATTAAATCTTTTAAATCAAATTTAAATATTATTAAAAACCCTGTATTATTAAGACTTTTTTAATGGAACTTTATTTAAAGCTCTTTGAAGTTCTATTTCCTGTATTTTTTATTGTTGGAATTGGTTTTTTATTAGGGAAAAAAAATCCTAATTTTGATACTTCGTTTATAACATCTTATGCTGGAAATTTTGGAACTCCAGCTTTAGTAATTTTCTCTCTTACATCGACAGGTGTCACATTTGATATATTTGCAGAATATTTTATTTATGCATTAATATTACTCTCATCATTTGCTTTAATCGGTCTTGTTTTTTTAATTCTTATGAAAAAAGATTATATTAGAGAATTACCTACTTTTTTTTTACCTAATACTGGTAATATGGGTATACCAATCTGTCTTTTTGCGTACGGTAAATTGGGAATGGGTGTAGCTGCAGCTATATCATCATTGGTAATACTGCTACATTTTACTGCTAATATATTTCTTGCAAAACGAAAATTTGATTTTTCAATAATCGCAAAAAGTCCTTCTTTCTATACAATTATTTTGACCGTTATCTTTTTATACTACGGTAAAGAAATGCCGGTTTTTGTGATTAATACAACAATGCTTTTATCTTATGCTATGATTGTTATGATTTTAATGTCTTTAGGTATTGCCTTAACTCAAATGAAAGTATTTTCTTTGAGAGACTCGATCATAACGTCCATAGGTAGAGTAATTCTTGGTCCAATTGTAGGTTTTTTTATTATAAAATTTTTTAATTTATCTGGTTTTGCAGCTGGAGTTTTACTAATTCAATCTTCAATGCCTAGTGCAATACTTTGTTATTTGGTTGCTTCAATGTATTCACCAAAAAAAAATGTAGATAATATTTCCAGTACTATTGTTGTTTCTACTTTAATGTCATTGGTTACAGTGCCAATTACAGTATTTATCGCCCTTAAATATTTTGCTTAAATGAAAGCAATATTTTTAAATTTGTCCGCATGGATGGTTTTGCCCTTTATGGATGCAATTGCAAAATACTTATCTTCAGATTTGTCTTTTTTTCAAATAACTTGGGCTAGATATTTTTTTACAGTTGTATTCACAACTTTTTTTATGTTTTTATTTTTTAGGGAACAATTGAAGTTTTCTCAAAATATCAAATTACAAATAATTAGAGGTTTGTCTTTATTTTTTGCAAATATATGTTTTTTTTACTCCATTTCTGTGATCTCTATGGCAAAAGCATTAACATTGGCGTTCGTTGCTCCATTAGTCACAACTGCTCTTTCTCCATTTTTACTTAACGAAAAAGTCGGATATAGACGGTGGACTGCTGTATTAGTCGGTTTTTTTGGTATTTTAGTTGTCATAAGACCTGGAATTATAGAGATTAATCTTGCTAGCATAGCAGCTGTTGGAACAGGCTGTTTTTACGGCTTTTATCTGATAATAACTCGAAAATTACATTCAACAGATAGTCCTTTACTCACATTGCTGATTACAGGCGTAGTAGGGGTCATTATCGCATCTTTTTTTGTTCCTATTGTTTGGATTAATCCTACTCCAATTCAATGGTCTTGGATGGCTCTAATGGGTATATTTGCCTGTTTAGGCCATATATTAATCATTTTGTCTCTTCGTCACGCTGATGCTTCAAAATTAGCACCATTTGGTTATTTTGAGATAGTTACTAACCTTATTTTAGGATACTATGTGTTTTCGGATTTTCCAGATAAATATACTTTTATTGGTCTTTTCATAATTGTTTCATCTGGTTTATATGTTTTTAAAAGAGAATATTATCATAAATATAAGTAAATTTATATTTACTATATATTAATATAACACTTTAATTAATATATGTAAATTATTGTATTTATTACATTTTATATAATATCTAAACTGTAGTTAATTAGTATAAAATACAAAAAAATGGAATAAATATTATAAAATTTGTCAATTAGACATGTCCTGGTAATTAAAAATAATCAATAAATATGCGATTATTTGAATTATAAAAATATATATTGAAATTGGATTATGAGATAGGGGACAATATTCAATAAAATCAACAATTATGATGAAATTTTAGAACAAATCTATTACTAATAAAAACCTAGTTTTATTTTGATATGGAAATTTCTTAATATTAACTGATATAAATATAATAAAAATAATAATTTTCTAAATAATTACCGAAGTAATGCAATTTATGAATATAGCGTTTAATGCCCCAAATATAGGCCTAATTTAAAGATTTCATTTTATAAGCTGCAACCAATAGGGGAATTTAAAATTGTAATACTAAATGTTGTTAAATTTTAAAAAAACGTTGGTATTGCTAACTTTTAGAGCAATATTCCCTCAGATTTGAGCAGTTTTTTCTTGGTTTTTATACCACCTTTTCCAGAATATCCTCCAAGAGATCCATCAGACCTGATTACTCTATGGCATGGTATTTTAGGAGCATATGGATTTTTTCCAATAGCATTCGCTACAGCTCTAACAGCTTTAGGCATATTAATACCCTTTGCGACGTCAGAATAGCTTAAAACACTACCTTTTCTGATAGTTTTTAAATATTTCCAAACTTTAATTTGAAATTTTGTACCTTTTAGGATCATATAAAGAAAAACCCTGTATCTCTGCACCCTTTCAGGTACAAAGATCAGTAGTTTTTTGGCACGTCGTTGTATGCGCTACCGCCATGCCTTCCACCCCGCAATTTTAGCGCTACTCTGCGTGGTTTTCTGCCCTCTGGGCTTGAATCTCTCGATTTTTCCCCAGATGGTCAGTTAAGAGTTGCCTCTTAATTCATTTAAGAGATTATCATAGTGCTAATATGATTAGTATCACTTTATAGTTGATTATTAAGGGTTTTTAACAGCTGTGAATAGCGTTAACAAACTATCTAGGACCAACGAAAATTAGAATAAAATAAGATAAATAGAAAATTATTGTTAAAACAGATAAGAAATATACTTCTAATGATTTTCCATTTTTTTTGTAAACCAAATAACTCAGTATAGTTAAACCTAAAGATATAATTAAAAAATAGCTTGTAGGAATTTCACCATCTATAGTCATAAACTTTAGTTTTAATTCATTTGACATTTAAAATCACTTGATATATTACTAATGATAATTAATTGTTATCAATAGTAATTATATGAATGAACTGACAACAGACCTAAAATCGCTTCATGAGGCAACTTTAAATAACCTTAAAAGCTCAAAGGCAAATAATACATTAAGAGCTTATAAATCTGATTTTAAAGATTTTGGAGCTTTTTGTGCCAAGCATGGATTAGATTCATTACCAACAGAGCCAAAAATAGTTTCCTTATACCTAACCCATCTATCTAAAAACTCAAAAATAAGCACTTTAAGGCGTAGATTAGTATCAATAAGCATGGTTCATAAGCTTAAAGGACATTACCTAGACACAAAACATCCAATCATCGTTGAAAATTTAATGGGAATAAGAAGGGTCAAAGGAAGTATTCAGAAAGGTAAAAAACCATTATTAATCAATCATTTAAAAACAATTATTAATGTAATAAATGAACAAAAAACTTACGAAATAAAAAAACTTAGAGATAAATCAATAATCTTAATTGGCTTTGGAGGAGGCTTTAGAAGAACTGAGCTCATTTCAATTGATCATGAGGATTTAGAATTTGTTCCTGAGGGCCTAAAGATCACTGTTAATAGATCAAAAACTGACCAATTCGGAGAAGGAATGACTAAAGGACTACCCTATTTCGATAATGAAATTTACTGTCCTGTTACAAATCTAAAAAAATGGTTAGAAATTTCTAAAATTAAGTCTGGACCTATTTTTAGAAGATTTTCTAAAGGTTTATCATTAACAGATAAAAGATTAACTGACCAATCTGTAGTTTTGTTAATGAAAGACTATTTAAAGTTAGCAGGTATCGAAAACAAAAATTTTTCAGGTCATAGTTTAAGGTCGGGTTTTGCAACAGTAGCTGCTGATTCTGGTGCTGATGAGCGAAGCATAATGGCTATGACAGGTCATAAAACGACTCAAATGGTTAGAAGATATATTAGAGAGGTAAATATATTTAAAAATAATGCATTAAATAAAATTAAATTATAATAATATTAAATTAGCTCATCTCTGTATCTATCAATTTTTTTTGAAATATAATTATTTGTTAAGTAAAAATGTTTATAAATCGTTTTTTGTAATGATTTTTTTAAAGTTTCATTTTTAATAAGTTTTTCGATTGAATTTTCAATATTTTTAACTTTTAAAGATTTTATTTTCATAGCTTTTGGAGATGCCTCAATAAGCCCACCTTTATCTGTAATAATTACAGCACATCCTGCACTTGAAGCTTCTAAAGCGGTTCTTCCAAAGGGTTCGTCCCATCGAGAACAAACAACTGAAATATCTGATTTTACAAACCATTTTGTAACAGTATTATATTTTTGAAAACCTAAAATTTTCAAATTTTTGTGTTCAAAAATGTGGTTTTCTCTAGGTTCATCACCAATAACGACAGCTTTCCAATAAGGATTATTATTTAATACATTTATAATAGCCTTTCCAAATAAATCATAACCTTTAGAGGCATTTAATCTACCAACAAACAAAATTATTTTTTTTTTATTTTTAAAATTAATTATTTTTTTACTTGTTGATTGATTAATAACTTCAAGTTTATTCGTATTGTATTTTTCATTTAAACCTTTCATAAATTTATTTAGAGTCCAATTACTATTAAATATTATTTTTTTTGTTTTGTTATATATATTAATTCTTTCTTTAACCGTTTTTGATGATTTCATTTCTAGTGGATTATTATGAAAATATAGAACAATATTACTATTTATTTCATAAATAGAATTTATATAATCTGGTCTATTATGTATTTCAATTAAATTTGATTTTTTTATTTTTTCAATATCCAGAAATTTTTTTACATATGCTTTACTACTGCTTCTGAAGAATATTTTCGAAAAACTTAAATTAGTATAATTAGGTAATAATTTTTTTTTAAAAGATGTATTTCCATATACTTGAATATTTTTTTTGTATTTACTTAGTTTGATTGTATCGTTTAAAAAAAGAGAAACTGCACCTGCATAATTTGGGGTAAAATTTTCTTTGTAAGGAAGTAGAATTGAGATTTTCATTTATAAATAATTAGATTTTATTTTATTTCTAAGTTTATAGTTTTTTTTAAGTTTGTATTCCTCACTCATGGCCTTAGATTTTGAATCATAACTCATACTATAGGCCAATTTCCATTTTCTACCTCTAGTAAATTTTGCTCCTTTCGAAGCATTATGTTTTGCCAATCTTTTCTTTAAATTGTTAGTATATCCAACGTAGCTAAGATATTTCTGTTTATTTTTAGATATAATCAAATAAACAAAGTATTTCATTATGGCGGTCCCTAGGGGAATCGAACCCCTCTTTCATGGATCTTGAACCCGTTGTCTTGACCCTTGGACAGCTCATTTAACATATAATTACTGGTTAATTAACATTACGGATATTTGTATGAATTGCAACCTAGTGTGCCCGTAGTGTGCCCACGTTGCGGTCGTCTCTGTTGAGACTCCCGCGATCCTGCAAAGGGATCCTAAACGGATCTCGAACTCACAAATTGCTAGACCCCCTTATCCCCTTTTTACAGATAGGGATCCTAATAGTTAGACTATATAGCAAGTCTTATACAGCTACTGCTAATGAATACTTATGCACTTATAGGGATCCTAAAGTCTAAAAATAATTTGCAAAATTTTTTTAAGAGTCCTATAAAATCCTATGGCTTGGTATAATGCAACGGGCAAAGAGAACCACAAATCATTATTTGAAAAACCTATAAAAGACAGATGCGGATTTTGTGGGGAAACTAAAGTTATTAAATGTAACATGGCAATAGTGTTTTCAGAATTTGAATATGAAAATACCAAGTGTTGCAGGGATTGTTATTCTGCTAATGCAATTGAAGTTAAAGCTATCTAACTTACTCTAAAAAATTAACCCGAAACTTAACCTGAATAATTCATGTTACCCGACTAGGTTAGCAAGTGGATATTCTTCTAAAACTGGCATAATTACTCATGGATCAAGCAACTGGCATGCTAATATTTGCTAATAACTATAGGTAACATCAGGTAATAAAAAAGTTAAAAATAGTAAAACATTCAGAGTAAGTTTGAGTAAGTTTATTCCCTCAAATACATGCCGCAGTAACCCACCTAATTTATGCTGAGGTATACCAGTTAAAAATTGACTCGAACCCGCACAAAGACTCACTAATCATGAAACATGCTAGTATACTTTAGTATACTTTCTATGGGTGACATTGGGTTACTTTTAAGGTGAGTTAAGGGAAGCATTTGACTCATATCAGCGCTCTAGAGTTACCTCAAAACAAAATAGGTACATTGAGTCCAATTAATTTAATAACGTTAAAAAAAGTGGCTCTATGACTCAGCAATCGATATTTTTAAGGGTTAACTAAGGTTAACTTTACAAGGTAGCTCAGGGTAACATAACCCAGTCTCTGAGACAGCTCCAAAACTTTTTCATTTAGAAGCATACGAAGCTAAATTGCAATCTGTAAAAAAAATATTTATTACATGCTATATGGTAATTTAATTTACCGAATCAATCGCTTACTTCTTTTGCTTCAAGTATTATTCTTTTTCCAATGTCTAACCTTTACACCAAGGTATCCAAAATTATCTTGAACTATCTTTCTTAACTCCTCGTAGTCTACATGCGGATACTTAGGTGGCTCATTATTAGCTCTAAATACCTCCTCGCATCTTCTTCTAGACTTAGAAAAATCATTCATGATACGTTTCAAGACTTGCTCAGGTGTCTTTGGTACAACGTAATTTTTTTTAGCCATTATTACTTTCCTCCTTATTCTGTATAAAATGGTAAGTACACTTTGCCTAACTCCTTAGCAGTCATGCTTTTGTACTTATCTTGATTTCTAATTACCCAAACAGTTACTGAGTCCCCTACTCCAGATACTGTAACTCCTGCTTTTTTGTAAGATCCATGCAGTAACTTCAAAGCCATAGCGACTTCTCTTTCTCTAGTTACTTTCATTCGCTTCTCTCGCTTTAGATAATCAAACAATTCAACAGTCGTTACCATGTCCCTATCAAATGGGTGTACTCCCTGCTCAAATGCTTCTTTTACAAAGTCATTTAGCGGTCTATCTGCTAACTGGCACATCTCATCTCTGTAAACAGTATGCGGCGCAGGAGCTAATGGATTAAACTTACTTAAGTCTCTTTCCATTAATTCTGCCAATACTCCTGCCGCTAGATTGCCCTGTGTTCTTTGCAAGTGAAATTCATCAAGCATTTGTTGGTTACGTTTTGCAGGACTAAAATAAACCCAGTATCTAACTTCATTGTATGGAAGTGGAAATGCATCTCTGTAGTTAGTGTTAATCCAGTAATTGGTGCAAGTATCTTGTTCTGAATATTCCTTATACAATTGCCTTACACCTATTGTCCCCTCAGTAATGATTGTTTTTAATGTATTGATCAATTGAGCTTTCTCAGTCCATGATCCTGAGCTTTTAGCTTCATCAATTAAAACTGTTTGTGCATTTATCAGGTAGCCTTTACCTTTATCCAATGCTTCAGCTAACTCAATCTTACGGGTGTTATGGTGTCCTAACATATTTCTATGCAAGTCAAATAAACTTCCCTTACCTAATTGAAACTCATCAGATTGAAGTATGATTGCTGACCGAATCTTATGACCCGGGAATTGTAAAGGATATGAATACCAATTTAAGAAGTGCTCTCTGCATTCATCATGAGGAATTACATGCTTTAACAAAGCCCAGAATATGTCAGTATCCACTTTTTTATCTGGTACTAAGTCATGCTTCTCAAATACATTGATCATTTGCTTCTTATTAACCTTA
>CACAJQ010000007.1:0-62769 GCA_902532805.1 uncultured Pelagibacteraceae bacterium
GGTGCTACAGAAGCAATTAATTTAGTCGCTAACACTTTTGGTCAAAAATATTTATCTGAAGGAGATGAAGTATTGTTGACTGAACTTGAGCATCATTCAAATTATGTTCCTTGGCATTTTCTTAGAAAAGCAAAAAATATAAAAATAGAATTTGCCGAAATTAATGATAATGGCGAAGTAACATTAGAAGCTATAGAAAAAAAAATTACAAACAAAACAAAGATAATTAGTGTAAGTCATTTATCGAATGTAACAGGAGCAATATTACCTATCAAAGAAATTGTACAATTGGCTCATTCGAAAAATATACCGGTTCTAATTGATGGTTGCCAAGGTGCGCCTCACTTAAAATTAGATATGCAGGATATTGATTGTGATTTTTATGCAATATCTGGACATAAAATGTACGGACCAACTGGAATAGGTATTCTATATGCTAAAAAAAAATGGCTTGAAGATTTGCCCCCATATCAAGGTGGAGGAGGAATGATAAATGAGGTAAAAAAAGAAGGTATTACTTATGGTGAATTACCTAATAAATATGAGGCTGGAACAATGGCTACAGCTCAAGTTATAGCTTTTAATGAGTCCATAAAATTTATGGAAAAAATTGGTATTCAAAATATCGAAAAACATGAAAAAGAATTATTAGACTACGGACTAGAAAAGTTAAGAAAAAATAATTCAGTTAATATTATAGGAAATCCAAAAGAAAAGGGTGGGGTTATATCATTTACTATTGAAGGTGTTCATCCACATGATATTGCAACAATTCTTGATGAAGATGGAGTAGCTATTAGAGCAGGGCATCACTGCTGTCAAATATTACATGATAAATTAAATTTACCCGCAACCGCTAGAGCTTCATTTGGTGTTTACAATACAAAAGATGATATTGATAAACTTGATGAAGCAATAAATAAATGTAAAAAAATTTTTAACTTATAATGGACTTAAAAGATTTATATCAAGAAATAATATTAGACCATGGAAAAAATCCAAGGAATTTAGGAAAGTTTGATAATTACAATAAAGATGCAAAGGGAAATAATCCTTTATGTGGTGATAATGTTCATGTCTATCTCAGACTAAATGAAAATAAAAAAGTTGAAGATATTGCATTTGAAGGTCATGGCTGCGCTATTTCAATGGCATCGGCATCAATTATGACTGATATGGTTAGAGGCAAAGAGGAGAAAGAGGTAAAAGAAATTGTAACTGATTTTTTAGGAATGATAAAAGAAAAAGATTCTTTAGAAACTAATATTTTAAAAGATGATGAAAAAACTAAATTAATGAGTTTATCTGGTGTTAAGCAATACCCTATGAGAGTAAAGTGTGCAACTTTATCTTGGCATACTCTCACATCAGCATTAGATAATTCAGATCAAATTGTAAAAACAGAAGAATGAATATGGATCTTAAAGAAAAAGTAATTGCTGAAATAAAAAAAATTTATGATCCTGAAATACCTGTTAATATATACGAATTAGGATTGATATACGATATTATCGTTAATAATTCAGAAGTTAAGGTTAAAATGACTTTAACCACACCAAATTGTCCAGTAGCTGAAAGTTTGCCTAAAGAAGTTAAAGACAGTATATTAGAAATTAAAGAAGTTTCAAAAGTAGATCTTGATTTAGTCTGGGAACCACCATGGGACAAATCAATGATGTCAGAAGCTGCAAAACTTGAATTAAATTTATGACAAAACAAATTATAACATTAAGCGATAACGCAGCTCAAAGGATAAAAGAAATTATGTCTAATGCTGAAAAAGACTCTTTAGGAGTTAGAGTTGGTGTTAAGTCAGGTGGGTGTGCAGGGATGTCTTATGTTATGGAGTATACAAAAGAAGCAAACCCAAATGACGAAGTAATAGAAGATAAGGGTGTAAAAGTGTTTATAGATTCTGCAGCAGTAATGTATTTACTTGGAACAGAAATGGATTTTAAAAAAGAAAAATTTTCCTCACAATTTGTATTTAATAACCCGAATGAAACTGAGAGATGTGGATGCGGGGAGTCCTTTAAAATATAGTATTTAATATACGCATATCAGAATTGCGTTTATTGCATATCTATGATAGAATCATTGATATGAACACTTTTGAGCATAAAAACCTCATTAACTCTGAAGTTAAAACACAAAAAAGAAAATCTTTATTCAGAAGTTTAATTAAACCAGTAGAAGCGGGCGCACATGGCACCCTCAACTACGTGGTTAAAAAAGGTTTAGGAAAAAATAAAATAGCTAAAAAATAAAAAAGCTATTTAACAACTATAGTACATATCAAACTCAATAGGATGAGGTGTATGTTCAAAGTTGTGTATCTCCTCAAATTTAAGAGCAATATAAGCATCAATTTGATCGTCAGTAAATACCCCACCTTGAGTTAAAAACTTTCTATCTTTATCTAAACTTTCCATTGCTTCTCTTAATGATCCGCAAACAGTTGGAACTTTTTTAACTTCCTTCTCTGATAAAGCGTAAAGATCTTTATCAAAGGATTTACCTGGATCAATTTTATTTTTGATACCATCAATTCCCGCCATTAACATAGATGCAAATGTTAAATAAGGATTACCAGAAGCGTCTGGGAATCTAATTTCACATCTCGCTCCTTTTTTGCTTAGAGTTATCGGAATTCTACAAGATGCAGATCTGTTTCTTGCAGAATAAGCAAGTAATACCGGAGCTTCAAAACCTGGAATTAATCTTTTGTAACTATTTGTTGTAGCATTAGAAAACGCATTAATCGCCTTAGCATGTTTAAGTATTCCACCAATGTAATAAAGTGCAGTTTGTGACAAACCTGAATATTTATTTCCAGAAAAAACTGGAGTTTTCCCTTTCCAAACTGATTGGTGAACGTGCATTCCTGATCCATTGTCACCTTTTACAGGTTTAGGCATAAACGTAGCAGTTTTACCAAATGAATGTGAAACCATTTGAACTACATATTTGTATAATTGAACATTATCAGCTTGATCAACTAACGTACCAAAAAGCATTCCAAGTTCGTGCTGACTTGGAGCAACTTCATGGTGATGTTTTTCAACTGTGATACCTACGTCTCTTAATCCTTTTAAATATTCACCCCTTATATCCTGAGCACTATCTACTGGAGGGACTGGAAAATATCCACCTTTAACTCCAGGTCTATGACCCATATTCCCATTTTCATAACTTTTTCCAGAATTATATGGTCCTTCTGTACTATCTATCGAAAAACTTGTTTCGTTCATATCGTTTTTGATTTTTACATCATCAAAAACAAAAAATTCTGGCTCTGGACCAAAGTAAGCTTTATCACCTATGCCAGTTTTCTTTAAATAAGCTTCAGCTTTCTTCGCTATCCCTCTTGGATCTCTCTCATAAGGATTTCTTTTAATTGCATCTAAAATGTCGCAAAATAAAACAAGAGTATTATGAGATGTAAATGGATCAACGATTTGTCTGTTTAAATCTGGTTTTAATATCATATCAGATTCATTTATTGCTTTCCATCCAGCAATAGATGATCCATCAAAAAATACACCATCGGTTAACATGTCCCCATCGACTACCGATGCATCCATAGTTAAGTGCTGTAATTTACCTCTTGGGTCTGTAAATCTTAAATCGACAAACTCAATTTGCTTGTCTTTCATCATTTTTAGAACTTTGCTTGCGCTCATATAATCTCCTGTAGAATTAAATATCTGGGTTAATTACCAATATTGTTATAATAAAGAATACATATAATGAGGATATCACCTATGCAATTTATACATATAATTATGCCAATAATTTCAGTGCTTTTTTATCAATCATAAGTTGAATATGACTTTATTGTATAAAGAACCAGTTAAAAGAGCAGAGAAGTGTCTTAAAGAGTTTGATGAAAATTTATCAGTTGTAGAATTAGAAAATTCAGCAAAAACAGCATTGGATGCAGCAAATTCATTAAATTGCGAGGTTGGAGCAATTGTTAAAAGTCTACTTATTAAGATAGAAAATGATTTTTTACTTTGTTTAGTTTCTGGTGACAAAAGATGTTCGTTAAATAAATTAAAAAAAATTTCTGAAAAAAAAAATGTAAGAATGGCTTCTGCTGACGAAGTAAAGTCTCAAACAGGATATACAATTGGAGGTGTATCTCCTGTAGGTCATATAAATAAAATTCAAATATTTATAGATAATTCTTTAAGTAGGTTTAAAGATATTTTTGCTGCAGCTGGTCATCCTAATGTAATTTTTAAGATCAATTACGAAAAATTAATTCAAATTACAAAAGGTGATGTAAAAGATATTACAGAATGAAGCAAGCTAATTTAACAGATTATATATTATTAACATTACTATCAATGATTTGGGCATCTGCTTTTTTTAATATAAAAATTGCAACAGAATCGTTCGGTCCAATGACAATTGCTTTTTTGAGAGTATTTTTTGGATCTATACCAGTGTTAATTTTATGTTTTTATAAAAAAATAGTAATTGAAGCATTCTCAAAAGATTGGCATTGGTTTATGTTAATAGGACTAATCAATTTAGTTATACCATTCTTTTTAATTGCTTATGGGGTAAAGTCTGTGCAAAGTAATTTGGCAGCAATTTTGATGTCCACTACTCCTTTGAGTTCTACCATATTAGGTCACTTTTATACAACAAATGAAAAATTTAATTTTGCCAAAACTATAGGAATATTAATTGGATTTGCAGGAATTATTTATTTATTTTCTGATAATATTTTAATTGATGAAAATAATTTTCTTTCAGCAATATTAATTTTAGTAGGATCAACATGTTATGTAATAGGTGGGGTTTTGACACTTAAAATTAGTAAAAAAAAAAATGAAAACGTTACTGGATCAATATTAATTTGGGCAACTCTGATTTTATTTCCTTTAATGTGTTTATTAGAAGCTCCATGGGAAAATACTCCATCATTAAATTCAACTATGTCAGTAATTTATCTTGGCATTGTACCAACAGGAGTCGCATGGCTTTTAAGGTTTAAAATTTTGAAAAAGAATGGTTTAATTTTTCAATCTCAGGTCTCGTACTTAATCCCAATCTTTGGAATTATTTTAGGCTATATATTTTTAAATGAATTAATAACTTACAAAGTATTAATATCTTTATTGGCTGTAGTTATAGGAATTTATTTTGTTAGAAAAGCAGATACAAAAATTATTATTTAAGTGAAGATATAGAGCTAATATGCTCTGGTTTTGTCTCACAACATCCACCTAATATTGTTGCCCCTCCTTCTATAAATTTTTTAGATAAACCATAAAATTCTTTTGCATCAAAATTATCTCTTTTTCCTAAAGATTGATTAGGATTTACTCCAATTTCATTAGGTTTTGCTGTATTAAATGTCTGTATTGGGCCCGGCTCATCAACTCCCCACAAATTTATTTTAAATCCAAATGGAACTTTACAATTTAAAAATTTATCTAATACAGATAATGATATTTCTGGAGAAACACATGCGCAAACTACACCAAGTGTATTTTCATGTTGAATAATTTCAATTAATTGCTCAATTTTTTCTTCTGAGGGCAGGTCACCATTTTTTTTTAAATGTATTCCAATTAAAAATTTCTTGTTTAACTTTTCAGATATATTAAGAGCGGCTTTAACTTCATTAGTGCTGCTAATAACATCTAAATATAAAAAATCGGTAAATTCGCTTAAAATATCAGCTTGTTCAAACATATCTTCCTCAATTAATTTTATATCGCGATTATCAGTTATATAAGTTTCTCTTTGGCTTGGAATTGATCCAGCTACTAATACATTTTTCTTTGATAAATCTTTAGCTTTGATTGCAAGTTTACATGCAATTTCGTTTAATTTTTTGAATTGATTACCAACATTATTTTCTATTAATCTAAATTTTCTACAACTGAAAGTGTTTGTAACAATAACATCTGAGCCTGCGTTAATATAAGATAGATGAGTATCAACTAACAATTGATGATATTTTTCATCTAATAAAGCGCTTGCAGACCATAAGGTCCCCATAGATACTATTCCTTTTTCAAGTAATAATTGACCCATGCCACCGTCTAATATTCTAATTTTTTTAAAAAAATTGTTATCCATTTTTTTTATCCCTTGTTGCTATAAATACTCCAACAGTTGTTATTAAAAAACCAATTATGTCAGAAAATGTTAATTGTTCATTTAAAAATATCCATGCCATCACTGCTGAAGTAGGAGGTACTAAAAAAAATAAAGTTGTAGTTTTTCCCACAGTTCCTCTTTTGATTAAAAACATAAGAATAGTAAAAGCTCCAAATGAAACTAATATAATTTGGTGAGACATACCTAATATAAAACTAGTTGTAAAATTTATGTAAGCATTTTCAAATATAAACATTAACAATAGATTAAAAAGACAACCACCAACTGCTTGATATGCATTGTTGACTGACAAAGCTAAATTTCCACTCAATTTTTTTTGCCACAATGTTCCAGCCGTTATTGCAAATAAAGCTAAGACTGTAGCTAACAATCCTAAAGGAGGAATTTCTTTTCCAAAATCAACACCTAAGACAGTGACAGAACCAATAAAACCTAAACTGATACCCACCCACTGTTTCCAAGATATTTTTTCTCCAAAAATTGGACCAGATAAAATATTTGTTAAAATAGGTTGAAGTGTAACTATTAAAGCTACAATTGCAGCTGGCATCCCAATTGAAAATGCATACCAACATCCACCTAGATAAATCCCATGAAATAAAATACCTGTAGAAAGACTTTCAATAATATTTTTTAATTTTCCAAAAATTTTATCATTACTGAAATAAGCAAATACGAGAAAACCAATTGTTACAATCCCAAATCTAAATGCTAAAGCTGCAAATGGAGAAGCGTTTTGAACAATTTCTTTTCCAGATATGAATGCCGACGACCATAATAATATAAAGAGCAAAGGAAATGATTTTGTCATGGTAAAGATATATGGCGTAATATCTAATTTTTATTGTGAATTCTATCCATTTCTTGAAGTTCGACTTCAAGTTTATCTAATTCTTCACCACCAGCCATCATACTAAGAAGGTTTTCTCTAGAAATATCTTTTTTTTGGAACGTTCCCATGCTTTTTCCTCGGTTAAGTACAGTGAAACTATTACCAACAGGGTAAGCATGATGTACATTATGTGTAATTAAAATCACAGCCAATCCCTCAGATGCAGCCTTTACAATATATTTTAATACCATTGATGCTTGATGAACTCCTAAAGCAGAAGTTGGTTCATCTAAAACTAAAACTTTTGCTCCAAAATATATAGCCCGTGATATTGCTAGGCATTGTCTTTCACCACCAGACATAGTTCCAACTGCCTGAGATGGATCTCTAACATCAATACCTATTTGTCCCATTCTATCTGCTGCTATCTTATTTGCTTTCTCTACATCAAAAGTTTTAAGAAAAGGAATACCTTTTTGAGGCTCTCTTCCCATAAAAAAATTTCTAGTAACACTCATCAAAGGAACTAATGCTAGATCTTGATAAACTGTTCCTATACCAATATCTAAAGCATCTTTGGGTGAGTCAAAAACAATTTTATTATCTTCAAATATAATTTCTCCTTCATCTGGTTTATGAACACCTGCTAAAGTTTTAATTAATGTCGACTTTCCTGCTCCATTATCTCCAAGTAAGCACATGATCTCGCCTTTTTTTAATCTCATAGTGACATCTTTAAGCGCTATTACCTTCCCAAAAAACTTACTAATATTATTAAATTGAACGAGATAGTCAGACATTATTTACTCTCAGTCACTTTCTTTCTGATATAGTTATTAAATACTACAGCTATCAACATCATTGCTCCTAAAAAAACTTTAAACCAATCAGTGTCAACATCTGTATAAAATATTCCCATAGATACAGTCCCAAATATAATTGCACCAAAAGCAGCACCTATTGCAGATCCATATCCACCTGTTAAGAGACAACCACCAACAACAGCAGCTGCAATAGCCTCTAGTTCTTTTAAAGTACCTCTCATAGTATCTGCAGAACCTGCATCTAATACTTGAATACAAGCAAAAATAGTAGAAGCAACTGCTGTCCCGATAAATAGACTTATTTTTACTCTTCCAACAGGCACACCCACATTTGTTGCTCCAACTTTATCGCCTCCAGATGCGAAGATCCAATTACCGTATCTTGTTTTCATCAATATCCATGTTGCAAACAATGTTAATGCAATAAACCAAATAACCGATGGAGGTATTCCAGTTGCAAGAGGAGTTCCATCAGTTCTTAGTTCAATCAATTTTAATGATCCCAACCAAGTAAAAAGCCATTTAAAAGTATCTGTAGCAAATAGCCATGCTAATGGATCATCTTCAATTAATACTCTTAGTCCTGGAACTTGAGTTCTACCAGTAATCAATCTTGTTATTGCTAATGTCAAACCTCTTAAAATAAAAAGCATTGCAAGTGTTACAATAAAAGACGGCAAACCGGTTTTGACAACCATTATGCCATTAAAGTATCCAACCAATACTGCCATAGCGAAAGCAAAAACTATACTCATCCATAATGGCCAACCCCAATAAATTGCAGGAATTGCTATACAAATTCCAGCAAAGCCAATCATTGATCCAATTGATAAATCAAATTCACCACCAATCATTAACATTGCTGCTGCTATTGCTATAATTCCTAAATTAGCCGAAACATCGAGGAAATTAAGCATTCCATAGGCGCTAAACATACCAGTATCACCAGCTACAATTCCAAAAAATATAAATACAAGTATCGAGCCACCTAATGCACCAAGCTCAGGCCTATTCAATAAAACTCTTAGTGGTGATATTTTTTTTAGACGTTCATCTTGATTAAGACTACTTTTTGATGAAATACTTTTTGATTTTAATGACATTTAAATTTTGAAAAAAGGCCTGACTATAAAATTTAGTCAGGCCTTAAATATAGATTTTATCTATAACCTTGAGCTGCCCATTTAATTACTTTAGCAGCATTATCAGGAGTAACAAATCCAGGTCCAGTCATAACTACACCAGCAGGCATTGTTCCCCATCTCATGTATTGAGCAAAAATAGCTATAGGCAAATAACCTTGTAGATATTGTTGTTGGTCAATTAAAAACTCTACTTTACCTGCAGCAGCAGCTTTTAACATGTTAGGCGACATATCAAATGTTCCTAATTTAACATTTCCAACTTTACCAGCAGCCTCTAAAGCTTTTAGTGCTGCTTCACCAGATAAACCAGCTCCTAAAGTTAGAATAGTGTCATATCCACCACCTAATTTTGCGGCAACGGCTTTTTGAATTTCAGTTGGGTCATTTGATGTTCCAAGAATATCAACAGATCCACCAAAACCTTTTTTGAAACCTGCACATCTTCTATCAAGCGCTACGTTTCCAACTTCGTGGTTAACGCATAAAGCTTTTTTTCCTCCAGCAGCTTTCATTTTTTGTCCGCCACCAACGCCAGCTTCAAATTCAGTTTGACCTACATGTGCACTAATTCCTAACGATGCATAGTCATCTGAACCAGAGTTCATAGAAACTACTGGTATACCAGCAGCTATTGCTGCTTTAACAGATTTTCCTAATGCAGCTGCATCAGGTAAAGTAATTACAATACCTTTTGGTTTTTGTGATACAGCGTTATCAATTAGTTTTGCCATTTCAACCATGTCAAAAGTTCCAGGCGCAGTGTATTTGCAAGATACTCCCATATCTTTACAAGCAGCATCAACTCCATTTTTAGCTACCGACCAAAAAGGGTCATTAGCTTGTCCATGTGAAACAACAATTATATCAGTTGCTAATGCTGATACAGACATCATTGCCCATGCAGCAACAGCTAATATAAAGTTCTTTATTGTTTTCATTTTTAATTTCCTCTCTTAAGTAAAAGTTAACTTTTAAACATTAAAGCTAACATAAATTTATTTAGATTGTAAAGAAGCAGGTTGTATTCAACCTAAAGTTGATTTTTAATATTTTATTTTTTCAAACTTTTTTGATTTTAATGACCGGATAGCACTCTCAGCAATTTGTATTGAAATCTTTCCATCAATAAAACCACTTTTAGGTCTTAAATTTGATCTGAATAATTTAGCAAGATCATTTAACTGTTCTTTGTATGCCTGGTCATATCTTTCTATAAAAAAATGTTTAAAGCTTGATCGTGCATTCGTACTTTTATTAGAATACAAACTAATCTCATTTTCTTTGATATTATCAGAAATAATCATTCCTTTACTTCCAAAGAGCTCTACTCTTTGATCATATCCAAAACTACAATGTCTTGAATTACTAATAATACATTGAACACCATTTTTTGTTTTCAAAATTGCTGTAGCAAGCTCGAAATCTTTAAGTTTATTGAAGTATTTATTAGAAATATTGCTCCCTGTGGCAAATATAGAAACAAATTCATCTTTACCCACATAATACCTTGCTAGATCGAAATCATGGATCATCATATCTTTAAAAATACCACCTGAGGCTTTTAAATATTTTATAGATGGAGCAGCCGGATCTCTGCTAGTAATAATAATTTTCTCTAGCTTTCCTATCTTGCCTTTTATTAAATTATTTTTTAGAGAGCTATGACCTGGATCATATCTTCTGTTAAATCCAATTTGAATTTTATGATTAAATTTATTTATTTTTTTTTCGTAATTTTGAATTTTTTTTAAATTTAAATCTAAAGGTTTTTCACAAAATACTGTTTTATTACTTTTTATACTTTCATATATAAATTTAAGATGAGTTGATGTTGTGGAAGAGATAAAAATACAATCAATTTTTTTATCTTTATATGCTATTTGAGGACTTTCAATATTTTGACAATTTAGATTTTTTGAAACTTTTTTTGCAAGTTTTCTATTAACATCGAAAATATATTTAAGATTAAAATTTTTATTATTTATTAAATTATCTGCATGCATTAGTCCTATTCTTCCCAAACCAAATAATGCTACGTTAATTAAATTTTTACCCATTGTTTTTTTAATGATGATTTCTTACATGCATCAATGAATTTAGCAGTCTCCAAACCCTCTTCTTCGTTAGGAAAATAAAATCTTTTTTTTGTATTCGTTTTTAAATATTCAGCAAATTCCTTATATATATTTGCAAAAGCATCTAAATATCCTTCAGGGTGACCAAATTTTACTCTAGAAAATTTTTTTGAAAAATTTGCTTTTGTATATCCTCTTTCTAAAAACTTTACTGCTCCTTTGCTTGGATTAAATTTTAAATAATTTGGATCATTTTGAACCCATTCTAAACTTCCTTTAGAACCATATACTCTAATTCTTAAACCATATACGCCACCTTTAGCTGTTACACATGTCCATACAATTCCTTTAGCACCATTGTTAAAATTAACAAAAACTTGTGCGTTATTATCCATTTTAACATCCTTCGAATATTTGCTTACATCAGCTATCAGTTTTTCTCCTTTAAGGCCTGTAATATAAATTGCTAGATGATATGCGTGTGATCCTATTTCATTGAGAACTGCTGATACACCTACAATTTTTTTATCAACTTTCCATTTAAAAACCTTTTTTGAATTTGTTTTTGAAATTTTATTACCATCTGTCCAATCCTGAATATATTCAACGTTGATATATTCAACTTTTCCAATTTTTCCTTTTTCAACTAAATTTTTTGCTTCTCTAACCATTGGATAAGATGAATAGTTGTGAGTCAGTGCATATTTAATTTTTTTGTTATTTTTTATCGCTTTATATAGTTTTTTTCCCTGCTCAAGATTTCCAGCAAATGGTTTGTCTGAAATTACATGTATGTTTTTTTTTATAAAATTCTCCGCAATAATTTGATGACTTGATGGTGGAGTCATTATTGCTACAACATTAATACCATCTTTTCTTTTCGCTTCTTTTTCAGACATCTCCTTGTAATTTGAATAACATCTAGATTTATCTAAACCTATACTTTGTCCAAATTTCCTAGATTTATCAACACTTCTAGAAAATACCCCTGCAACGATTTCATATTTGTCATCATATCTAGATGAAATTCTATGAACATGCCCGATCCAAGATCCAGGTCCGCCTCCAACAATTCCAAGTTTAAATTTTTTAGGTTTAATTTTTTGAAGCATCTAATATCATAACAAAACTATTATTTATGTCAGTAAAATTAGGTATAGCCCCAATAGCTTGGAGCAATGATGACATGCCTGAGCTTGGTGGTGATACTCCGCTTGAACAATGTCTTTCCGAAGCTAGTGAAGCAGGATTTAGAGGAATAGAGTCTGGTGGAAAATTTCCAAAAACATCAAAAGAATTAATTCCTATATTAAATAAATATAATTTAAAATTATGCTCAGGTTGGTATGGAGCAAATTTAAGAAAAAATACTTTTGAGGAGGAAAAATTAAAAATTCAAAACCAATTGAAACTATTTCAAGATTGTAAAGCACCCTGCATGGTTTTTGCCGAAGTTTATGGTTCTATTCAAGGTGATCCAAATATAAATTTGTCTAAAAGACCTAGAATGGATTTAGACGAGACTAAAAAATATTATAAAAAAATTTCAGAAATGGGAAAATATCTAGAGGATCAGGACATGCCTCTTGCTTACCATCATCATATGGGAACTTGCATTGAAAGTGAAGAAGATACAAGAAGATTATTAGAAAACACAGATGGTAGTGTCAAACTAACTTTAGATACTGGACACATGTTATTTGCAAAAGGAGATAGTTTGAAAATTTATAAAGAATTTAAAGAAAGAATAATTCATATACATTGCAAAGATATGAGAAAAAATGTTTTAGATAATTCGTTAAATCACGATTATAGTTTCAGACAGGCTTTTTTGGAAGGAGCCTTCACTGTTCCAGGAGATGGTTGTATTGATTACAAGCCTTTTTTTGAATTGTTAAAAGAACAAAATTATTCTGGATGGTTAGTTGTAGAAGCGGAGCAAGATCCAGCAAAAGCAAATCCTTTTGAATATGCTAAAATTGGATACAAATATCTAATTGAAACTTTAAAAAGTGCAAATTTAGAAATTGAAAATAATTAGCTATCTATATAAAGAAGTTAATTCATTATTACCAGCAGCCACACATGGAGATTTAAAACAAGTACCAACTATCCATTCTGATCCTGGTTCTGCTAAAAAATTTGATGACATTATAAAAATAACACCCATTTCTACTGACTGACCAGCTTTTCCCTCTGCTTTTATTCTCGGGTCAGGATCTGTTTTAACTTTATTGTCATCTGAAAATGGATTTTCAATCTTTAGATTATCATTTATATGATTAACAACCTTTTCAGCTATCCATTCAGCATTACATGGATCACCCCAAACAGTTATTTTCCCCTCATCATTATTTCCGCAATTATTAATTTCGCCATTAATAAAATCGACAACTTTTTTATGATTTTCTTTTACTAAATTTGCACGAGCTTCAACTTCAGGTCTTGTACTCGCTGTCCATATCAACATTCCTACAACATAAACAGCCGATATAATGATAAGAAATTCTAATAATCCAAAATTTTTTAATTTTAAGCTCATGAGATTTTTACTATTTTTGACTTTTCCAATTTATTGTCAAAAAAATCAATAATATTTTGGACTGTTTCAATACCCATTCTAGACAAACATTCTTCAGTAAATACTGCTGAATGAGGGCTTAAAAATGCTTTTTCATTTTTTAGCAATGGATTATCTAAAGATGGAGGCTCCTTTTCAAAAACATCAAGCCCTGCACCAAAAATTAAATCTTCGTTTAATGCCTTATTAAGATCTTCCTCGTTAATAATACCACCTCTTGCAGCATTAATTAAAATACAATTTTTTTTCATTTTTTTTATCATTTCATAATTGATTAAATGTTTTGTGTTTTCGTTTAGAGGCATATGAATTGAAATTGCATCCATTTTATTTAAACTCTCATTTAAATCATTAATTTTAGTACCACCAACTTTTTTAATTTCCTCTTCGCTGACAAAAGGATCATAAACAAAAATGTTCATTTCTAAACCCTTACATTTTTTAAGTAAGCATTTTCCAATACGACCAAAACCTGCAATTAAGATGCTTTTATTCCATAACTCAATTGTTTTAGGAAGCTTAGTTCTATCACTGAACTTTCCAGTTTTTACAGTCTCGTTGTACATATTATTTCTTTTTGCAATGCTGAATAGCATGAATAAAACATGTTCTGCTACAGCTTGAGCATTCGCTGTAGCTGTTATTGCTAATGTGATATTGTTTTGCTTGGTTGCTTTAAGATCTATATTGTCATAGCCTACACCATGTCTAGATATCACTTTTAAATTCTTAGCTGAGTCTATAATTTCTTTTGATAATTTAGATGTTCTAATACTTATTCCATCACAGTCTTTTATTTTATCTTTCAAAAATTCTGTATCTGTATTGTCTACAACTTGAAATTCAAAATTTTTATTTCCTTTTAGTAAATCAATACCATGATTATGTATTGATCCTATTATTAAGATTTTTTTCATACGTAAAAGTATATACTTTATTTATTAATAGGCTTTAGATAATTCTGATTTCACTGTGCCTTTTAAATTTTCAACTGTATTTTTCGCACCTGCACTTATAAATCTGGAGTCTGCTCCAACCGTTACAAATTGAAAACCTTTTTCAATCATTTTTTTTGCATAGTCAGTACTTCCGTTATGAATTCCAGCAAATATATTGTTTTTTTTTGCATGCTCTAATATTCTAAGTATTTCTGAATAAGCTTTAGTATCCTCACCTTTGTCAAAACCAGGCTTTTCTCCTATAGCCAAACTTAAATCAGCAGGCCCAATGTAGATACCATCAAGGCCTGGGGTACTCATAATTTCATCAAGATTTTCTAAAGCTTCTTTAGTTTCAATCATAGCCATTTTTAATATTTCATCGTTTGCATGGTCTCCATAATCAGGCCCTCCATAGATTAACCCTCTCATTGGACCAAAACTTCTATATCCATGTGGTGGATATTTACATGCTTGAACAAATCTTTCTGCTTCTTTCCGATTACTAACCATTGGGCAAATGATCCCATAACATCCAGCATCTAAAATTTTCATAATTTGACCAGGTTCATTCCAATTAACTCTTGCCAAAGGTACGACTTCTGTCGCTGAAATCACTTGCATCATTGGCATTGCATTTGTGTAATCAACGAGCCCGTGTTGCATATCAATTGTTAATGAGTCCCACCCTTGTTGAGCCATTGTTTCTGCTGAAACAGTACTTGGAATTTGTAACCAACCATTGATTACAGCTTTGCCATTTTTAATTATTTCTTTGGCTTTATTTTTTCTCATTAACTCAGGTTTTTAGACCCATATGGGTATACTTTATATTCAGGTAATCTTTTATAGCCATAGATCCACCTTCACGACCATAACCGGTTTGTTTTATTCCACCGAATGGAGCTTCAGCAACTGCGACTGCAGCTGTATTTACTGCTACACAACCGGTTTCCATCATTTCTGATGCTCTATTAGCTTTGTCCATTGAGTTTGTATATAAATAGCTACAAAGTCCCAGGTCATTATTATTTGCTCTCTCTACTACTTCGTCAAAATCCTTGAAAGTTAAAACAGGCACTAAGGGACCAAAAGGTTCTTCTTTCATAATTGTAAAATTATCCTGCACATCATCAAATACGGTTGGTTCAAAATAATAACCTTTATTAAATCCTGAAGGTCTACCCCCACCTAAAACAACTTTTGCGCCTTCACTCTTTGTCGTTTCAACTAATTTTTCAATCTCCTCCAAACGTTTTGCTGTTGTTAAAGGTCCTAAGTCAGTACCTTCATCCATACCATTTCCAATTTTTAATTTTTTTGCTCTATCAACGAAAGCATTTACAAATTCTTCTTTTCTTGTTTCTTGAATGTAAAACCTATTTGGGGATATACAAACTTGACCATTGTTTCGAAATTTTGCTGTTATTGCCATATCTGCAACTTTATTCATGTCAACATCGTCAAATACTATAAATGGAGAATGACCACTTAATTCCATTGTAACTCTTTGAACTTTATCTGCAGCTTTTTTAAGTATTAATTTTCCAACACGTGTTGAGCCAGTTATAGAAACTTTTTTTATTATATCTGATTCAAGTAATTCATTTGATATTTCAGCCGGGTCTCCAGATAATAAATTGACTACTCCATCAGGTACTCCAGCATCTTTACAAATATTTACAAGTTCCATAACTGCTCCAGGCGTAATTACATCTGGTTTACAAATAACTGAACAACCAGCAGCCAGTGCAGTTGAAATTTTTCTAGATGCTAAAACTATGGGAAAATTCCATGGCACAAGTGCTGCTACAACACCTACTGGCTGATAGTAAACATGAACTCTTGTTTCTGGAAATCTACTTTGTAATGTTTCACCATAAATTCTCTTAGTTTCTTCTGCATTCCATTCAAATATATCTGCTCCACCACCAACTTCTCCAATTGCTTCTTTAAGAGGTTTTCCAACTTCAAGTGTAAGCCATTTAGCCAATACATCTTTTCTTTCACGCATCAAATCTGCAATTTTTCTTATTACATAAGACCTCTGCCATGGAGTGGTATTTTTCCAAGTTTCGAGTCCTTTCTCTGCTGATTTTAATGCTTTTTGAACGTCAACAGAGGACGCTTTTGATGCTTCTCCTAAAACTTCTTCTGTTGCTGGATTGATAACTTTATAAGTTTCTTTTTTTTCTGCTTGTTGCCACTGACCATCAATGAATTGACCAAAATTGCTATACATATTTTTTAAATTGTGTTTAATTGTTAAAAGTTAAAGATTTATATATAGAATAATGAAAAAAATAAAGCTCACTTGTGCACATGCAATAATAAAACATCTTATTGCTCAAAAAATTTTAATAGATGGTAAAAAAGAGCAGTTATTTGCTGGAGCTTTTGGTATTTTTGGACATGGCAATGTTGCTTGTTTAGGACAAGCTCTACAAGAAAATCAAGATAAATTACCAACTTATAGAGGGCATCATGAGCAAAATATGGCTCTGACTGGAATAGCATATGCTAGAGCTAAAAGAAGAAAACAATTTTTTGTTGCAACTAGTTCAGTTGGACCAGGATCTACAAATATGGTTACAGCCTCGGCAGTTGCTATGAGCAATAGACTTCCAATTTTATTTTTACCTGGAGATACATATGC
Organism: uncultured Pelagibacteraceae bacterium; assembly: GCA_902532805.1. GTDB lineage: Bacteria > Pseudomonadota > Alphaproteobacteria > Pelagibacterales > Pelagibacteraceae > Pelagibacter. The sequence goes on from CACAJQ010000007.1 coordinate 17,196, forward strand.
AAACAGAATGCCTGACCCGGTTCTACAACAAGTTGAGCATTTTAATAATCCTGGCATTACTCAGAATGATGCATTCAAACCAGTAACGAAATATTTTGATAGAATTACAAGACCTGAACAAATCTTACAAACATTACCTCAAGCAATCCAAACAATGTTAGATCCAGCAGATTGCGGACCAGCTTGCTTATCATTATCACAAGATGTCCAAGGTGAAACATATGAATATCCTGAGGAATTTTTTAAAGAGAGAGTTCATAATATTAGACGACCAAGACCTGATGATTTTCAAATAAAACAAGCAGCTGAGCAAATTAAAAAATCTAAAAATCCTTTATTGATTTCAGGTGGAGGGGTTTTCTACTCTGATGCAATGGAAGATCTAGGTAATTTTGCAATTAAACACAATATACCAGTTACACAAACAGTTATGGGTTACTCTACTATGAAGAGAGATCACTCTCATTTTTTAGGTCCAATAGGTGGTCTTGGTGGCAAAGCAGCAAATAATTTAGCAAAACAAACTGACCTAGCTATTGCTGTTGGAACAAAGTTAGCTGATTTCACAACTGGTTCGTGGGCAAATTTTGAGAACCCAGACTTTTCACTTGTTAGTGTTAATGTCTCTAGATTTGATGCTAGCAAACATTTGGCGCAATCAGTAATAGGTGATGCAAAAGTAAGCTTACAAGAGCTATCAAATGCTTTGGGAGATTGGAAAGCACCTGATGAATGGCATAAAAAATCAAGAGATGAATTAAAAAATTGGAATGATTATGTAGATAAAGAAAGCGGTCCAACTAATCAAGAACTACCTAGTTATGCACACGCTGTAGGAGCAATATATCGTAATTCAGATCCAACAGACATTGCTGTTACTGCAGCAGGTGGATTGGTCGGAGAAGTTGTACAAATTTGGAGGCCAAAAGAATTAAATACACATGAAACCGAATGGGGTTTTAGCTGTATGAGTTATGAAATTTCTGGTGCATTAGGAGTTAAAATGGCAAACCCAGATAAAGAAGTAATAGCTTTTGTAGGAGATGGATCTTATTTGCTTTTTAATTCAGATATTTATTCATCAGTTATAACAAATAATAAATTAATAATAGTTTTATGTGATAATGGAGGTCATGCCGTTATTAATAGGCTACAATTATTTAAAGGTGGCAAAGAATTTAATTGTCTATTTAATAGTTCAAAAGCTCCAAATCTTGTACCTGTTAATTTTGCTAAACATGCAGAGAGTATGGGTGCAAAATCTGAGGAGGTATCATCTATTTCTGAATTAGAAGAAGCATTTAAAAGAGCTAAAAAATCTGATGTGACTTATTTAATTTCAATAAAAACTCATTCTTATGAGTGGCTAGAAGGTTCTGCTTACTGGGAAAGTCCCACTTTAGAAATGCCATCAACAAAAGAAAATGAAGAGGCATTAAAACTTCATAAAGAAGGAAAATCAAAGCAAAGACAAGGTGTCTAAAATTCATGAATAAAGTTTTTAAGGTTGGTCTCATAGGATGTGGCCATATCGCAGAAACATATTTTAGGGGACACCAATATTTTAATAATTTCAAAATCGTTGCTTGTGCAGATATTAATCAAAAAGCAGCTGAAAAATGTGCGAAATTATACAACATCAAATCAATGACTGTTAATGAAATACTAAAAAATAAAGATATTGAGGTAATTTTAAATTTAACAATTCCTCAATCACATTATTCTGTATCAAAAAAAGTATTAAATGCAGGTAAGCATGTTTATTCAGAAAAACCATTAGCAACATACTTTCAAAAAGGAAAAGAGCTAGTGGCTTTGGCAAAACAAAAAAAATTATACATTGGTAATGCGCCGGATACTTTTCTTGGAGGAGGTGGACAAAAAGCAAAGGAATTAATTGACTCTGATTTGATTGGACAAATCAAACTTGGAAATGCAATCTTTGCATTTCCTGGTGTTGAAAACTTTCATCCTAAACCAGAGTCTTGGTATAAAAAAGAGGGAGGTCCAGTAATAGATATGGGTCCTTATTTTTTTACAACGCTTGTTAATCTTTTAGGGCCAGCTAAACAGGTACAAGGAAGAACATTAACGGCTTTTAAAAGAAGAAATTATAGAGCAGGTCCAAATAAAGGAAAAACATTTAAGGTTGAAACACCAACTACTTATTTAGCAACAATTCAATTTCATAATGAAGCAATTATTCAAGTTACTCTATCCTTTGATGTTATTAATCATCAAAGAAATCATATGGAACTTTATGGAACTAAAGGATCAATTATCGTTCCTGATCCGAATATGTTTGGTGGATCTGTTTATATTTCTGTTACAGAGGGTGGTCGTTGGGGTGAACATAAAACTGATAAAATGCATTTAGGAAAAATAAATATTACATCTGCCAGCGGTAGATCTAATGAGTCACCAACAAATGCAAACTATAGAAGTGTTGGAATGTCTGAGATGTTATATTCAATCGAAAAAAAGAAAAAACATCGATGTTCTGGAGAGCTATCTCTTCATGTTTTAGATATAATTGAGTCTACTATGAAAGCTGCAACAACTGGAGTACCTCAAAAAATAAAAACTAATTGTGAAAAGCCAAAAAGATTTACGGAAGAAGAAGTAAAAAAAATTCTCTTATAGATCATGAAAGATATTGCAATTGTTGATCCGTATCCAAGAACTATGGAGCTTATTTTTTCAAAACCAAAATTAAATGAGTTAAAAAATAAATTTAAGCTTATTTTCGCACCAAAAACAAATAAACAAAAATTTTATATTAATAATATTCATAAAGCGAAATTTATAATTGGACAGCCTGATCTTCCTAAATTTTTGTTAATGAAAGCAAAAAAGTTGAAAGCAGTAATAAACGTTGAAAGTAACTTTCTAGATAATATGGATTATAATTATTGCTTTGATAAAGGCATTCATGTTATTGCAACTTCACCCGTTTTCTCGAAACCAGTCGCAGAAATTGCACTTGGATTTACACTCTCTCTTCTTAGAAATATTCATGGAGCAAATCAGGATTTCATTAATAAAAAGGAAAAGTACGGATTAGATGGAAATCTTAAGTCTTCATTGTTATCAGACAAAAGAATTGGATTATTGGGATTTGGAGACCTAGGAAAAGCTTTGGTTCCATTATTAAAACCATTTTCGAGCAAAATAAATATCTATGATCCTTGGATACCAAACAAAAAAATTATTAATCAAGGATTTAAACCAATTACTTTAAAAAAAATGTTTAAAGAATGTGAAGTTATTTATGTGCTCGCTGCAATTACTACAAAAAACAAAGGACTGATTGATAAAAAATTACTCAATCTTATGAAATCAAACTCACTTTTTATACTAATGAGTAGAGCTGCAGTTGTTAACTTTAAAGATTTAAAAAATAGGCTTAAAAAAGGTGATATTTATGCAGCGCTTGATGTTTTTCCGGAAGAACCAGTTAAAAAAAATGACCCAATAAGAAAATTAAAAAATGTTTTATTTTCTGCACATAGAGCGGGTGCTTTAGACGAGGCATTCAAGGAAATGGGCAATATTGTTTTTGAAGATATGAAATTAATTTCAAAAAATCTTAATCCAAGATTTTGTAAAAGAGCTCTAAGAAAAACTGTTCATCTTTTAAGGTCAAAACCTGTTGCAATTAATTAATTTTTTTTTTAATTTAAATTAAATGACTTCAACAAATAAATTGCTCTTAGAGGCTAAAGGTATCACAAAGTATTTTGGAACAATAACTGCTCTAGAAAATGTAAATTTAAAAGTGCACGAAGGTGAATGTTTAGGTGTAGTGGGAGACAATGGTGCAGGTAAATCTACACTAATGAAAGTATTATCTGGTTTGTACAAACCAAGTGCAGGTGCTTTATTTTTTGAGGGTAAAGAACACGTATTAGATAGTCCAAAAGACTCTCAAAATTTAGGTTTAGAAATGGTTTATCAAGATCTTGCATTGGCAGGTAATTTACCTATTGGAGAAAATATATTCTTAGGAAGAGAGCCAACAAAAAATATTGGCTTTTTAAAATTTCTAGATTTTAAAAAAATTCAAGAAATGACAAGCGCACACTTAGAGAAACTAAAAATAAATGTTAAAAGTGCTGATCAGAAAGTAGAGGAATTATCTGGAGGACAAAGACAAGCGGTTGCAATAGCTAGGTCAACAGCATTTAATGCCAAAGTTGTTATAATGGATGAACCAACTGCTGCTTTAGCAATAAAAGAAGTTGGAAAAGTATTAGACTTAATTAATAAATTAAAAAGTACTGGCGTAGGTGTTATAGTAATAAGTCATAGAATGGATGATATTTTTACTGTTTGCGACAGAGTAATGGCACTTTTTCAAGGAACAAACTTTGCTGAGTCTCAATTAGATAAAACTTCAAGAGATGAAGTCATTGGTTGGATTATGGGAAAAAAATAAAATGGACGATAAGGAAAAAAAACAAGATAGCTTATATGTAAAACTTATTCCATATTTTGAAAAATATGGGATTTTACTATTATTAGTTATCATGATCTTGGTAATGCATATTTTGCAACCAGATGTCTTCTTGTCTTGGAGAAATGTAACAAACGTATTCAAACAAATATCTTGGCAATCAATGTTAGCTTTAGGTGTTTTTATGGTGATTGTGACTGCGGGTATAGATCTATCAGTTGGCTCAATAATGATGCTTTCATTGATGATTTTAGCTATAGTAGCTAAAGCTGGAGCACCTTGGTTTATAGTTGTTCTAGTACCTTTGTTTGCTGGATTTTTATGTGGGTTGATAAATGGTTTGGGGATAACACTTTTAAGAATGCCTCATCCTTTTATAATGACTTTAGGAACTCTTTATATTTTTAGAGGAACAGGAAACTTAATATCAGGCGGAACACCCATAAGTGGATTTACCGATGAAGTTAGGTACTTAGGTCATGGTAGAATTGATCTTACTTGGTTAGGATTAGAGAAATCTCAATATCTCCCCGTAAGCTTAGTTTTAATCGCTGTTGTATATTTTGTTTTTTGGGTTTTCTTAAATCATAGTCGAACAGGAAAGTGGATTTATGCAATTGGTGGCAACCCAAGCGCAGCAAGAGCTTCAGGAATTAATGTTAATAAAATTTTAATAATTGTTTATTCACTTTGTGGATTTTTATCAGGTATTGGAGCATTAATTTTAGCTGGAAGAACAGACTCTGGTTATCCTAATGCAGGATTACAATCTGAATTGGATGCTATTGCAGCATGTATAATTGGTGGAGCTAGTTTCTTTGGTGGTAGAGGAACTGTGCTTGGAGTTTTTGCTGGAGTAATGATTATGGGAATTTTAAGAAATGGACTTAATTTGATGGATGTAAGTTCTTTCTGGCAACAAGTATTGATTGGCTCGATCATTGTATTAGCGGTTTACGTGGATGTTTTAAGAAGAGATTTCGGCACGAGAAAATAAACACGTCAAAGTTGAATAGATGCTATCATAAGAGACCCTGTAAACAGTTGAATTTTTTTTAAAAATTTTATTAAATTAAGCTTTAATAATTATTAAAGGGGAAATTTATGAGAGAACTATCAAGAAAAATTGTTGTTTTAGTATCAGCAATTTTTTTATCGATAAGCATGATTTCAGCTTCTTTTGCTGATGGTCATGGTAAAAAAATCTTATTCAGTATTAAAGGTCCTGGGTCTGGAAATCCTTTCTGGGCTTCAGTTACAAAAGGTGCTGAAGAAGAAGCTAAAAAATTAGGTGTTAAGTTAATCTTGGTTGCGCCACCTCAAGAAGGTGATGTTCAAGCACAAATTAACCAAGTGGAAGACCAACTTGCTAAAGGTGTTGATGCTTTAGCTCTTGCACCAGGAGATCCAAATGCATTTGCTCCAATTGTAGATGACGCTATCAAAAGTGGTGTTCCAGTTGTATTCGTAGATACAAAAGGAATCAATGAAGGTGTTACTTTTATTGGAACTAACAATATGAATGGAGCAGAATTAGCTGCTAAATTCATTTGTGACAAAACTCCAAAAGGTTCAGATGTTGCAATTTTGACTGGAATAGAGTCTCAATCAACAGCTTTACTAAGAAGAGACGGTGCAATTAAAGGATTTAAAAATTGTGGTTTAAATATAGTTGCTACACAAACAGCCGAGTGGGATACTGCAAAAGGTAGATCAGTTACAGAGTCTATTATTTTGAAAAATCCTAACATCAAAGCAATATTTGCTTCAAATGACAATATGGGCTTAGGTGCTATGCAAGCTCTTAAAGATGCAGATATGAATGATGTTGTTGTTGTTGGTTTTGATGCAACTCCAGATGCTGCTACAAGTATCTTAAAAGGTGAAATGACTGCAACTATTGCTCAGTTCTCATATAACATGGGTGCTTACGGTGTTAAATATGCACTTGAGCTAGCTAATGGTGGAAGTATTGATCCAAACATTGATACTGGAACACAATTAGTAACAAAAGAAAACGCTAACGATTTTAAATAATCATTAGTTTATAACATTTAAAAAAGGGTGGAGTTTTATTCCACCCTTTTTTTTTATTTATTTTAAAGAGTGATTACTTGATCAGGTGGATTTGATCCAAGTGCAGTATATAATTGTGGAAAGCATCCGGCCACCACACCATCAACCAAACCTTTTGCTTTAACATCTCCACTTCCGCATTGTTCTAAAGTTCCATCAGCAAAACCTCGTCTAACAGCGCAGGCATCACATACCATCAACAGCATTTTCTTCTCATTAGCAATTTTTGCTAATCTTTCACCGATGGGATCTCCTTTTTTTAAACAAAAAAGGTTATCATCAAAAAAAAACATTCCAGCAACATCAACTACGTGAGAGTTTTTTTCCAGTTGTGGCAATATCATTGTAGCAAGTTGGAAAGTACTAGCCATACTTGTTTTAAATACATAAGCAATTTTCATATTTCTCCTAATTTTTATATATTATTTGTTATGTTATAACATAACATTTTAAATTCAATGAATAAATAAGTACAAAGAAAATATTTTCAGAATTTTTGATAAAAAAAATTATGTAAATTAATTAATTCAAGTAATGTTAGAAATCTTAAAAAGAATATAATATACTTATAAAATGTTAATAAATATTAATCCAGTTTTAAGCCCTGAATTACTTTTTAATTTAAGATCCATGGGTCACGGCGAGAAAATTATTCTTGCTGATGCTAATTTTCCCGCAAATTCTATGAATAAAAACGTAATTCGATTGGATGGGGTAGACATTAAAAGTGCAGCAAATGCAATTTTATCTGTTTTTCCATTAGATAGTTTTACCGTATCACAAGGGGGCTCACCTGCACTTAGAATGGAAGTAGATGATAAACCAGACGAACTAACTGAAACCCATAAAGAATTTATTGAAGCAGTAAAAAATAATTCTGGTCCCCATTGGAAAGTTGGATCAATTTCAAGACAAAATTTTTATGAAGAAGCAAAAAAAGTATATTGTATTGTAACCACTACAGATGCCCGACCTTTTGGATGTTTTATTATTACTAAAGGAGTTATTCTTCCTGATGGTAAAGTCTGGTCTTAGTTAAATGAAATCTATATGTGTACTTGGAGTATTTGTTGCAGATCTATGTTTTATCGGTGAAAAAATTCCTGAAGTTGGTCAAACTATTTTAGGAACAAAACACTTAATAGGACCTGGTGGAAAAGGATCTAACCAAGCAATTGCTGCAGCAAGACTTGGCGGAAACATAAGTTTTATTACAAAAATAGGTGATGATAATAATGCTGAAATGGCACTAAATTTATATAAATCCTCTGGAGTAAATACCGATTATATTATTAAAGACAAAAATCACTCAACTGGTGTTGCTGGTATTATGATTAATGCTAATACAGGTGATAATGCAATAAACATTATACCAGGCGCTGCTGGCACTTTAAATAGTTCTGATATAGATAATAATTTAAAAGCAATCGAGAAGTCAGATATATTCTTAACACAATTAGAAACACCATATGATGTTACTAGTTATGCTTTACAAAAAGCTAAAGATACTGGATTAATTACAATTTTAAATCCAGCTCCGGCTTCAAAAATATCTGAGAATGACTTTAAAAACATAGACTATTTTACACCAAATGAAACTGAGGCTAGTTTTTATTTAGAAAAGAAAATAGAAACAAAATCTGAAATAGAAAATGCAGCTAAAGAATTTTTAAAAAAAGGAGTAAAAAATATTTTAATAACTCTAGGTTCTAAAGGAGTTTATTTTTCAAATGGAACCGAAAGCCATTTTGTAGATGCTCATAAATTAAAAGACGATGTAAAAGATACTACTGGAGCAGGAGATGCATTTAATGGAGCTTTTAGTGTGGCATTAGCTAAATCGTTAAAAATTGTTGATGCATTAGAATTTTCTAATAAAGTTGCTGGCATTTCTACAACTAAAGAAGGGGCTGCAAATTCAATGCCAAGTATCAATGAAGTAGAAAATTATTAATTACTCAATAATTTTAAATTCTGATTTATATTTATCTGTAATCTTAAGCCCAAGACCAGGAACATTATCATCTAGATCTATCATTCCATCTATTGGAGCAGGATCACCTTCAAAAATATAATAAAATAGTTCGTTACCAATTTCTACATCATGAACTGGAAAAAACTCTGAGATAGGACAATTAAAATTCGACATTGTTAAATGATAGTTATGCATTTGACCTGCATGTGGAATTACTGGAACTTGATAAGCCTCTGCAAGAGCATTTATTTTCTGAGCGATTGTAAATCCACCAACTCTATTATTATCATATTGAATGTAGCTAACTGCTTTGAGGTCTAACAATTGTTTAAAACCAAATAGATTAAATTCATGTTCTCCCCCAGAAATTGGTATAGCGTTCATATTATTCAGTTCCGCATACCCATGAATATCATCAGCAATAACTGGTTCTTCTAACCATCTTGGATTAAATTTTACCAATTTAGGTATCATTCTTTTAGAATAATCTAGGTTCCAACCCATATAACATTCTAACATTAAGTCAGTATTATCCCCGATTACTTCTCTTACAGCTTCTACAAGTTCAATGTTTTTTCTCATACCTTCAGGACCGTCTTTTGGCCCCCAACCAAATCTCATTTTAAACATTTTAAAACCTTGTTTTTTATATTTTTCAGCTTCATTTTGTAAATCTTTGATAGGTTGGCTATAAAGTTTTGATGCATAAACAGGTATCTTCTCTTTTGTTCTACCCCCTAACAATTTAAATACGGGTTTGTTAGTTAACTTTCCTAATATATCCCAAATAGCAATATCAATTGCAGATATTGCAACCATACCCAAACCTCTTCTTCCCCATGCATGAGTTCTTCTATACATTTTTTCCCAGATGTAAGCGTAATCAAAAGGATCTTCTCCTATAACTAATGGTTTAAGATACTCATCAATAGTTTTTTTTACTAACTGAGGTGCAAGAGCTGCATTACCAATTCCAATATGACCATCATCAGTTTCAATTTCACAAATTAACCATTCATGAAATCTGAAAGAACCCATGGCATCTGATTTTTCATAAAGTAAATCTGATGCATTTGTGCAAAAATTATTTTGTGGAGGAACTGTTTTACCATTCCATTGATATACTTTTGTTCTTATATCTTTAATTTTAGACATTTAATTTAAATTTTGAGCCATTCTTAGTGCAATTTTAAACGATTGCAATGTTGGCTCCAAATTTGCCTGATTTTTTCCAGCAATATCAAACGCAGTTCCATGCGCAGGTGTTGTTATTGGAATTGGAAGACCACCTTGAACTGTTACCCCTCTATCAAATCCAAAAGCCTTTAGTCCAGATTGAAGAGCATCATGATACATTCCAACAATGCAATCATGATTTTTATTTTTAAATGCTGTAATGAAAGAAGTATCACATGGCAAAGGACCATCAGCATTAATACCAAGTTTTTTTGCTTCCTCTATTGCTGGTATTATCTCATCTTTTTCTTCATTACCAAACTCTGCATGAGGGTTAAGAGCTTGAACCGCAACTCTTGGATTTTCTATACCGTTTAATTTCATTGCTTCATTAATCAATTTTATTGGCTTCATTATTTTATCTTTCTTAATATGTTCTGGAACTTCTTTGATAGGTATATGAGATGTCACTCGTGCAGTCCAAAAATTATCTACTACATTAAATTCACAAAAAAAACTTTTTACATTTAATTTATCAGCCATATGATGTAATTCGTCATCAAATTTACATCCACCTAATTTTAAGCTTGTCTTATTAAAAGGACCAAAATTAATAGCATCAATTTTTTTCTCTTTCGCAAGTTCTAGTGCTAAATTTAATGCATTTAAAACAGTTTCTCCAGATTCGGCAGAGCACTCTGATAAATTATAATCTTTGTTTTTACCCTTAGAGATATCTAAAAAATACTTACTTTTTTTATCAAAATTTATTTCATCAAAATCAGTAACAATTTCTAGGTCTGAATTATTTCCTGAAATTTTATCTCCAGCATTTAAAATATTTTTTTCACCAATTATAGTAATGTTTGCATTCGATAGTTCGTTTTGGGTCAAAAGTTTTGATATAAGTTCTGGTCCAATACCTGATGGATCTCCAAGCAATAAAGCAATATTTTTTTTCTTATTTGTCATCTTTTTTCTTACTGTTTCTAACAGATTATGATTAAATATTTAAATATAAATTAACTTAAGAGGGAAATAATGAAAAAAAGCTTTAAACTATTTTTAGCTGCTGCTTTTTTAGTAACTGAATTTTTCGTTGTAGCACTTCCACTTATGATTACATCTGCAAAAGCAGATGGTCATCCAATACAAGCAATTACTCATGCTGGTTTTGGTGGTGGTACAGATGTTACTACTAGAATGATGTTGTTAAGAGCAAGAAGAGTTTTAAAACAAGACATGCAATTAGTTAATAAAAAAGGTGGTGGTGGAGCTGCATCTATGGACTATATGATGACACTTCCTGCTGATGGTAATCACACTTTGACTTGGACTACTGGTCACGCAGTATCAATGGCTTTAGGTAAAACAAAAGTCAAAATAAGCGATATGCAACCGCTAGCTAGAGGAACTGATGATCCTCAACTATTTGTTGTTAATTGTAATAATGACATCAAAGATGCTAAGAAATTTATTAGCACTCAAAAATCAAAATCACTAAAATATGGAACAACTCACACTGGTGGAATCGATGATGTTAGTGCAATTGCATTTACTAAAAAAGGTGGATTAAAAGATCCAACTATTGTTGCTTACAAAGGTGTTGCGCCAATTAAAACTAACCTAATCAAGGGAGATATTGATGTAGGAGTTTTAAATTTAGGTGAGGCCCTAACTGAAATTAATGAAGGCAAACTTTGTGTTTCAGTTGTATTAGCAAATAATAGAATGGCTAAAATAGGAGACTCTCCAACGGCAAAAGAATTAGGGATACCTGTTTCTTTATCTACTGTTAGAGGTTTCGTAACTAAAAAAGGTGCTCCAGCAGACAGAGTTAAACAACTAGAAGCTGGAATGATGAAAGCTATGAGCCACAACTACTATAAAAATTTCCTAACAGAAATTGGTCTTGATGAATCTAGTGTTGTAGGCGCAGATGAATGGGGCAAGCAAATGGAAGAAATGCTTGCTGAAATGACAGCTCAACTCAAAGCATTGGGTTACATTAATTAATAAATTTTGTACATTTAAATGAATGATGTACATAACGAAAAAGGGACAAACAAAAGTTTGTCCCTTTTTTTTAAAAGTTCATTCATTGTTTCAGCTGTAATAATATTAATTTCTTCAATTCTATTATACTTTACGTTTACTTTTGACATAGTGCCTCCTATATTAAATAGAGGTATACAGCCAGCAACGTTTCCAAAGGCCCTATTAATTTTAATTATTGCGCTAACTTTATTAACTTATTTTATTTCTCTTAAAAATCCCTGGAAAAATGAAAAAAAATTACCTAATTCATTTTACATCACTTTGCTTTCATTTGTTGTTTTTATAACTGTTTCAAAATTTTTAGATTTCTTTTTAGGCATAGCATTACTTTCAATCATAGTTTCTTACTTTTGGGGAGAAAGAAGAGTTGCCTATTTAATAATGGTATCAATTATATTTCCTTTGATTGTTTTTGTATTTTTTGAAACAATTTTAGGATTACGATTTCCACCTGGAATTATTACAAATCTTTATTACGGATAAAATGGAAAATTTAGGTTTAATCTTTGCTCCTTTATTTAGTTATAAATTATTAATTGTTTTATTTTTTGGAACAATTTTTGGATTAATTCTTGGAGTTCTTCCTGGACTAGGACCAACAACAGGCGGTGCTTTAATATTACCATTTACTATGACACTAGATCCACTATCTGCAATTGTATTACTGACTGCAATTTATTGTGCAGGAACCTATGGAGGTGCGATTACCGCAATTTTAATAAATACTCCTGGAACCCCTGCAGCAGCAGCCACATGTTTAGATGGTTACCCTTTAGCACAAAAAGGAGAAGCTGGTAGAGCTTTAGGTATGGCTACTGTTTCAAGCGTAATTGGTGGAATTGCTAGTGTTGTAGTTCTTATATTTTTTGCACCTTTACTTGCAAATTTAGCTTACGAATTCGGTCAACCTGAATATTTTGCTCTAGCAATTTTTGGATTAACCATGCTTGCATCAATTGGCGAAGGTAGTCCTATTAAAAATTTAATTGCTGGTGCTTTTGGAATTCTAATTTCAACTGTTGGTAAAGATTTTATGACATCTATAGATAGATTTACATTTGGAATTAATGAATTGACTGAAGGTATTGGTTTTATTCCAGTAGTAGTAGGTTTGTTTGCTATTAGTGAAATGTTAACTCAATCTACTTTAATTAATCAAATATTTAATAGAGTAGCTTTAAAGGCAGTTAAACTTCCATCAATCGATGATTATAAAAAAACTTGGAAAACAATAATTAGATCTAGCGGCATAGGATCATTCATTGGTGTTTTACCAGCAGAGGGAGGAACTGTTGCATCATTAATAGGATATGCTGAAGCAAAAAGATGGTCAAAAAAACCTGAGGATTTTGGAAAAGGATCAATTGAAGGAATAGCTGGAGCTGAAGCAGCAAATAATGCTGCTACTGGAGGAGCTATGGTTCCAACGCTAGCTTTAGGCATTCCTGGTAGTGCGACTACAGCAGTAATACTTACAGGATTAATCATACATGGTGTAAGACCGGGTCCAGATTTATTTAGAGAGCAACCTGAGTTTCTTTATGGAATATTTGGATCAATGCTAATTGCAAATATTTTATTCTTCGTATTAGGATTTTTTGGAGCTAAAATATTTGCAAGAATAACTTTAGTTCCGAATAAATTATTATGGCCGATGATTTTTGCAGTTTCTGTTTGTGGAACATATTCTTTAAATCAGTCAATTATTGATGTTTGGTTGATGCTATTATTTGGGGTTATTGGTTTTTTTATGAGAAGATATGGATTTTCAGTTGTACCTGTAATTATAGGTTTAATTCTAGGTGAATTAGTAGAGGGTACTTTAAGACAATCACTTGTTATTTTCGATGGAAACTGGTTAATGTTCCTTCAAAGACCTATAGCTTTAACATTTTTTGTTTTATCTTTAATTGCTTTGAGTTTTCCATTAATAAAGAGAAAGAAAAAAAATGATAAAGTTTGATCTAAGTAACAGAGTTGCAGTTATAACAGGTGGAGCCCAAGGTTTTGGATTTGCAATAGCGGAAAGATTCATTCAATCAGGAGCAAAAGTTGTTATATGGGATATTGACGAACAAGAAGCAAAGAAAGCTGTTGAAAAAATAAATTCAGAAAACATAAGTTATAAAATTGTAAATGTGTGTAACTTTGAAGAGATTTCTAAAAGCTTAAAAGATATTGAGACTGAACATAATAAAATAGATATCTTTGTAAACAATGCTGGGATAACTGGTATGAACAAAACAGTTGCAGAATATCCTATTGAGGAATGGGAAAAAGTAATTCAATTAAACTTAAATGCAGTATTCTATTGTTGCAAAGCAGTTGTTCCTTATTTGGAAAAAAATAATTATGGAAGAATAGTTAATATTGCATCAATTGCTGGAAAAGAAGGTAATCCTAATGCTGGAGCTTATAGCACATCAAAAGCTGGAGTTATTGGTTTGACTAAATCTCTAGGAAAAGAATTAGCATTAAAAAATATAGCAGTAAATTGCGTAACACCAGCGGCTGCAAAAACAAGAATATTTGATCAAATGACAGAAGAGCATATAAATTACATGCTTTCAAAGATCCCAAGAAATAAGTTTGCAAAAGTTAATGAATTGGCTTCTTTAGTAACTTATTTAGCTAGTGAAGAAAACTCTTTTGCGACTGCAGCAGTATTTGATCTAAGTGGGGGAAGAGCTACTTATTAATGTATTTAATTTAATATTTTTTTTATGAAATACTCTGCATCTAAAAATAGATACTCAAATATGTTATATAGGACATGCGGTGACAGCGGTGTAAAATTACCTTTAATCAGCTTGGGTCTTTGGCATAATTTTGGAGCCAAAACCCCACTTTCAAATATTAAAAAAATCTTATTTTATGCTTTTGATAGAGGTATTACTCATTTTGATTTGGCAAATAATTATGGTCCACCATATGGAAGTACTGAAATTAATTTTGGAAAAATAATAAGTAAAGATTTAAAAAAATATAGAGACGAACTCATTATATCATCCAAAGCTGGTTATGATATGTGGGAAGGACCCTATGGAGAATGGGGATCAAAAAAACATATTATCGCAAGTTGTGATCAAAGTTTAAAAAGAATGAAAGTTGATTATTTTGACATATTTTATTCACATAGATTTGATCCAAATACACCTTTAGAAGAGACAGCAGATGCCTTAGAAAGTATTTATAAATCTGGAAAAGCTTTATATATTGGCATTTCATCTTATTCCTCCAAAAAAACAAATCAAATTTACAAAATTTTAAAATCTAGAAATATTAAATTGTTTATTCATCAACCATCATATTCGCTAATAAATAGATGGATTGAAAAAGATTTAACTAAGACAATAAGAAAACTAAAAATTGGATGTATTGCTTTTTCTCCACTAGCTCAAGGAATGCTATCAGATAAATATTTAAAAAAGATACCTAAAGTTTCAAGAGCAAGTGATATTACATCATACTTAGATAAATCATTAATAACAAAAAAAAACTTAAAGATTGTTTCTGATTTAAATAAGATTGCAATTAAAAGAGGGCAATCTTTATCTCAAATGGCAATTTCTTGGGTTTTATCAAATAATTATGTAACATCTGCTCTGATAGGAGTTAGAAGTTTAAATCAATTAAAAGAAAATTTGGAAAGTCTAAACAAACTTAATTTTTCAGCCTCTGAAATGAAAATAATTAATAAAACTGCAAAAGATGGTAATATTAACATCTGGAAGCAGTCTAGCTCATATTAAAATGTATATTGGTATTGATTTAGGTGGAACTAAAACAGAGTCCATTATATTAGATAAAAAAGGTAATGAGTTAGAGAGAATAAGAAAATCAACCCCAAAAAATTATAACGGTACACTTGATATAGTTTGTGAACTAGTAAATTATTTAGAGGATAAATATAAATCTAAATGTAGTGTAGGTGTAGGCTCTCCTGGAGCTCTTTCTTTTGAAAACGACTGTATAAAAGGTGGTAATTCAACATGGTTAAATAATAGACCATTAAAAAAAGATTTAGAACTTAGATTAAATCGAAATATTTTTTTAGAAAATGATGCAAATTGTTTTGCATTGTCGGAGTCAATTGATGGAGCAGGAAAAAATGATGATGTTGTTTTTGGAGTAATAATTGGAACAGGAGTTGGTGGTGGTCTAGTTATAAACAATAAAATTATCAATGGTCATAATAATATAACTGGAGAGTGGGGCCATAATCAGATGCCATTGGGCTCAAATGACAAATGGAATAGACATGATTGTTATTGTGGAAAAAAAGGATGTATAGAAACTTTTTTATCGGGCCCAGGTTTCTCAAGACATTTTTATGACATGTTTAAAATTAATCTCGACGCTAAAATTATACAAGATAATGCTAATAATGGAGATGAAAAATCTTTAGAATTTATTTCTCAATATCTAGACTATCTAGCAAGAGGACTTTCCCAAGTCATAAATATTGTTGATCCTGGAGCTATAGTTTTAGGTGGAGGTGTTTCAAATATGAACCAAATTTATGAGAATATAAATCCTAAATTAAAAAAATATGTATTTAGCGACACTGTAAATACAAAAGTATTAAAACATATTCACGGTGACTCAAGCGGAGTAAGAGGAGCTGCTGATCTAGGAAGATCTGGCGAATTAAATCAATAAAATATGAAAAAAGTTAAAATTGGTTTCATTGGAATAGGTTTAATGGGATATCCAATGGCAAAAAATCTCCTAAAATCTAAATATCAAATCAAAGTTTTTAATAGAACTAAAAATAAAGCTCTTAAATTAAAAAAATTTGGCGCAGAAGTATGTAATTCTTTAAAGGAAGTTGTTTCAGACCGAGATCTAATAATTACAATGTTATCTGATGATAAGGCTATAAAAAAAATATATTTTAATTCAGAATTTTTAAAAAATTTAAAAAAAGGATCTACCGTTATTGATATGAGTTCTGCAAATCCTAGAACAGCAATTAATTTATCAAAATTATTGAAAAAATATAAAATTAATTTTTTAGACGCACCAGTTTCTGGAGGCACCAATGGTGCAGAGAATGCAGAGCTCGCCATAATGGTTGGTGGAGATAAGAAAGTTTTTTCTAAAAATTTAAATGTACTTAAGAAATTAGGCAATCCAGTTTTAGTTGGAAAAAATTCCGCAGGTCAAATAGCAAAATTAGCTAATCAAATTATAGTTGGAATTACAATAGGATCTGTTGCAGAAGCAATTAAACTATCACAAAAAAATAACGTAAATCCAATTAATATTCTCAAAGCATTGAAAGGAGGATGGGCTGACAGTAAAGTATTGCAAACTCACGGACTAAGAATGATCAAAAATGATTTTAAACCAAGAGGAAAAAATTTTTCGCAATTAAAAGATATGAATAACATCCTTGATTGTGCGAAAAATAAAAAGTTAGAGTTACCTTTATCTAAAATAGTAAAAAAAATGTATAATAAACTTGTTAAAAAGGGTTTAGGTAATTATGATCATAGTTCGTTATACAAAAGCTATAAATAATTATTGGAGATGAAATGAAATTACTAAGAGTAGGAGAAAAAAATAAAGAAAAGCCAGCTATATTAGATAAAGATGGAAAGTTGAGAGATATATCCAAACATATAATTGATTTAGATCCAACTCATTTAAATTTTGAAACATTTGAAAAAATTAAACAAATTGATTTATCATCACAGCCCGAGATTTCAAATAATACAAGAATTGGTTCATGCATAACTAAACCAGGAAAATTTATTGCAATTGGATTAAATTTTTCTGATCATGCAGCGGAAACTGGAGCAAAACCACCAACAGAACCAATTGTATTTATGAAAGCCACTAGTTCAATCAATGGACCAAATGATGATATTGAAATTACAAGCTATTCAAACAAACTAGATTGGGAAGTTGAGCTAGGTTTAGTTATTGGAAAAAATGCTAAAAATATTCCAGAAAAAAATTCACAAGATTATATCTTAGGTTATTGTTTAGTGAATGATGTAAGTGAGAGGGAGTGGCAAATAGAAAAAATGGGACAGTGGGTAAAAGGAAAGTCGCACGATACATTTGGTCCTGTTGGTCCATATCTTGTGACCAAAGATGAGATTAATGATGTAAACAACCTAAATATGGAATTAGATTTAAATGGTGAACGAATGCAAACGGGTAATACAAAAACAATGATTTTTAATGTAGATCATATTGTTTCATATGTTAGCAGATATATGTCCCTTCAACCTGGAGATATCATTACCACAGGAACACCCCCAGGAGTTGGAATGGGAATGAAACCACAAAAATTTTTAAAAGCAGGTGATGAAATGAGGCTTTCAATTGAACTTCTTGGTGAACAAAAATCAAAAGTAGTAGCAATTTAATCCAAATATAATCTCTTTTTTGATATAATAAATTGTGATCAAAAGAGACCTATACTACGAGAGAATTCCTACAAAATCATTAAGAGAGGATGTTAGGTTTTTAGGAAATTCATTAGGAAATGTAATTAAAGAACAAGAAGGTAAAAGCTTTTATAATCTTGTTGAGAAAATAAGAAAGTTATCAAAAGCAAATAAAATCCAAAAAAAATCATATAAAAAAATTTCTAGTGAAATAAAAAGTATTAATCCTAAAAATACTTACAAGCTTGCAAGAGCATTTAATCATTTTATGAATTTTATAAATCTAGCTGAGTCTATTGATGCATCTAGACAACTAAACCAATATGAAAATAAAAGAGATGGTAAAAATCAAAAAAATATTTTTATAGAAGAAATTTTTGAGAAATTATTTAAAAATAAAAAAATTAATAATAATAAAATATATAGTTTTGCAAAAAATTTAAATATTGGAATAGTTTTGACAGCCCATCCAACAGAGGTCAAAAGAAGAACTTTAATTCAAAAATACCATAAAATTACAGAAATACTTGAGGATAGAGAGTTATTTAAAGATCACTCTTCAAAAATAAAATCTTTAAATAAAAAAATTCATGATGAATTTACCATTATCTGGAATACAGATGACTTAAAAAGATCAAAACCGTCTCCAGCCGATGAAGCGCGATGGGGTCTTGCAATAATAGAGGATAGTCTTTGGGAAACTATTCCAAAAGTCTACAGAAGACTCAATGATATATTTTTGAAAAATATGGGTAAAGGTTTGCCAAAAAATTTTAATCCTATTGAGTTTGGTTCATGGATGGGAGGTGATAGAGACGGAAATCCAAATGTAACTTCAAAAGTGACAAAAGAAGTTTTGTTATTATCAAGATGGGAAGCGGCAAAATTGTATGAAAAAGAACTTACTAAATTAATTAGATCATATTCAATGAAAAAGTGTTCAAAAAAAATTCAAAAACTTACAGGAAAATCATTTGAACCTTACAGAGTTTTCTTAAGACCTTTAAGAGATAAAATGCGATTTACTCATCGATCAATTGAACAGTTTATAGTGAACAAAAAACCTTTAGACTATAACAAATTGCTAAACTCAAAAGAAGAAATTTTAAAACCCCTTAGAATTGTCCGTGAATCTTTAGAGGAAAATCAAAGTGAAAATATCGCAAGTGGTGAATTATTAGACTTAATGAGAAGAGCAAAATGTTTTGGAATTAATTTAGCAAAACTAGATATTAGACAAGAATCATCTAGACACTCACAATTAATTAATGAACTTGTTCAGAAAAAAAATAAACACAATTATTTAAAATGGAGTGAGGAGGAAAAAATTAAATTTTTATCATTTAAGATGAAAAAAAAATCTAATTTCATCAAAAATTTTAATTTTAAAAATAAAGAAAACAAAGAAGTTTGGTCAACATTTAAAATTTTATCTGAAGAGCCACCTGAATGTTTGGGGGCTTATGTTATTTCAATGACATCATCTGCATCTGACATTCTCTCTGTTTTATATTTGCAAAAAGAAGCAAATATTAAGAATAAATTAAGAGTTGTCCCTTTATTTGAAACATTAGATGACTTAATTAATGCAAAATCAATAATGGCCAGCTTGTTTTCATTAAAGTGGTACAGAGATTTAATAAAAAATAAACAAGAAGTCATGATTGGATACTCAGACTCAAGCAAAGATGCTGGAAAAATTTGTGCAAGTTGGCATCAATATAAGGCTCAAGAAGAAATTATTAAAATTGCAAAAAAATATAAAATAGATGTTACTTTCTTTCATGGAAGAGGTGGTTCAGCGGGTAGAGGTGGAGGACCAATTCAAGCTACTTTAAAATCTCAGCCGCCAAATACAGTTAATGGAAAAATTAGAATAACTGATCAAGGAGAAGTTATTCAGCAGAAATATGGATATCAGCCTTTAGCAATTTATAATTTATGTAGCTATATAGGAGCGGTAATGGAGGCAACATTAACACCACCTCCAGTCCCTAAAAAAGATTGGAGAAATCTAATTGAAAAAATGTCTGAAATTTCAAAAAGTTCATATAGAAAAAATATTAATCAAAGTTCAGATTTTATTAAATATTTTAAAACCGTTACGCCACATGTGTCTTTAGGAAAACTTTCAATTGGATCAAGACCGTCTAAAAGAAAGAATATTGATAATATCAAAGGTTTAAGAGCAATACCCTGGGTATTTGCTTGGACACAAATAAGACTCATGCTTCCAGCATGGCTTGGAAGTGCAGAAGCTTTAAGATATTCATCGATAGAAAAATTTGAGAAAACACTAATAGATATGGAAAAAAATTGGCCTTTCTTCAATTCAATGATGGATATCTTGGATATGGTAATTTCAAAAGTGGACCCAGATATTTCAAAAATATATGAAGAATACTTAGCTGATAAAGATTTAAAAAGAGTTGGAAAAAAACTTAGGTTCCAATTCGAAGTTATTAAAAAATTAAATAAAAAGATTACGCCTAAAGAAATTATAAATGAAAGAAAAAAATTTAGATCAGGAGTTATTGTAAGAAATATTTACACAGAAGTATTAAATATAATTCAAGCAGTAGTTATGAATAAAATCAAAAACAAAAAATTAAATTCAGATAAAAAAAATGATCTTAATGATGCATTATTAACATCTATTGCAGGCATTTCAGCTGCAATGAAAAATACTGGTTAAATGATAGAATTATTTGTAGCATTTGGAGCTGGATTGATAAGCTTTTTGTCTCCATGTGTACTTCCATTAATACCTGGATATATATCTTATATTTCTGGAAGCTCTTTAAATGAGCTATTAGAAAAAAAAACAATTAATATATTCCCTATAGTTTTATTTACTTTTGGTTTTTCCATTGTTTTTATAAGCTTCGGAGCTACCGCAACTTTTTTAGGTTCTTTAATTTTAAGTAACTCTTTTGAATTAAGAATTATTGCAGGAAGTATAATAATCATTTTCTCCCTTCATATTATGGGATTAATTAATATTAAGTTTTTAAATTATGAAAAAAGGATTAATACTGAGATTAAATCAGGAAATTTTGGTTCAATATTAGTTGGTATGGCATTTGGATTTGGATGGACTCCTTGTATTGGACCTATTTTGGGATCAATATTAGCTCTAGCTTCGATCGAGCAAAGTTTGAACCGAGGCATATTGTTACTTGTGTTCTATTCACTTGGTTTAGCATTGCCATTTATTGCATCAGGCTATTTGATACAACGTTTTATGGTTGTTACAAAAAATCTAAAATCAAAAATGATAATTATTTCAAAAGTTGGTGGAGGATTATTATTGATAACAGGAATATTAATGATTACAAACCAGTTACAAGCTTTAGGATTTTACATATTAAAGTATTTTCCTATACTTCAAAAACTTGGATAAAAATGAAAATATACCAAATCGATTGTAGTGCTAGAAAAGAAGGTTCTACCTCAAGGATGCTTGCAAAAAAAATACTTGATAAAGTTAAAAAAGATAATGATGAAGTCATTTATAGAGATCTAGATGACGAAATGCTTTTTATATCTGGTTTAACTGAGTCTGGAATGAAAATTCCAGAGAATGAGCAAACAGATGAACATAAAAAAATGTTTGAATTGTCTGATAAGTTAGTATCAGAGTTAAAAGAATGTGATGTAATTATTATATCAGTGCCAATTTATAATTTTGGCCCGCCAGCAACACTGAAAGCTTGGGCTGATCTTGCAGCCAGAGTAAAATTGACATTTAAATACGGGGACGACGGAAGAAGAAAAGGTTTATTAGAAGATAAGCAGGTCTATTTAGTAATTACTTCTGGTGGAACAAAAATACAAGGGGAAGAAGATTTTTTAACTCCATGGTTGATACATATGTTAAATTTTTTTGGTATTAAAAAAATTGATATAGTTGCAGCAGATCAAATGGCTTTAGATTATGAAAAATCTATAAAAAATGCTGAAGAAAAAATAAAAGAATTATTTAAAGATTAAATTTTCTTTTTAAATGTCTAAGTTTACCTTCTGTACTGTCGAAATCAATGTAGCATCCTTGTAAATATCTATCACCTTCGTTAACATCATACTTTGTTCTTCCATGAAGTAATCTATGATTGTCCATCATTAACAAATCTCCAGTTTCTAATTTAAATTCAACTTTATATTTATCAGAGTTATATAATTCAGAAATTTTATTTCTAGCTTTATAGAATAAATCCAATTTTGATTTTTCTAATATCGGAGCATAATCTAATCTTGGACTAAATCTAACTTGTTTAAAATTATTTTTTTCATCCAATTTAATTAACTCAGACATATCTTCTAGAACAACTGTATTGTCTATAAATTTAAATTTTACTTTAACTGAAGATAAAATTTCATAATATTCTGGATAATCCTCTTTGATTTTTTCACTTACTGTGTAACCATCAACCAAGGTAGAATTTCCTCCACTCACATTATTTGTAATACAATGCAATAATTGAACACAAGGAACTGGTTTTCTATACGGATTATCTGTATGTGGAGATAATGCTAATGATGTATAAGCCAAATCATTTGGATTAGGCACAGATCTTACATTAAAAAATTCCCCAAAATTAGTTCTTCTTACACTGCCAATTGAATTTGCAAATTTTATAATAAAATTATCTTCAGTTGTAACATTAGTTAAAACTACAAAACCATATTTATAGAATGATACTAATAAATCATACATGATTTTTTTTTCAAAAATATCATTTTCAAATTTAAATTTTTGAAAATTATTAAAATTTGAATCCCATTTAATTTTATCAATTGAAATAGGATCAAGATTTTGAGATTTATACTCATTTAATATTTGATCTTCTTTTATTTTATAATTGGTCCCATCATTGAAAAATAAATTAAGCAATCCATCTTCATTTTCAATTTTTTCTATATCAATATTAGTATTTATAGAATTTGGATCAAATAATCTTTGTTGATTTCCTTTATCCAAAGCATCTTCGTTATTTATTCTTTCTCTAAGCCAAAAAGGATGGATTTCCTCTTTATTATTTCCACTATTTATAAATACTTTTTTAGAATCGATTTCTATTTTCATCTATCTAGATTCTTCTATCAAATTCTAAAATTTTCAAGATATTTTATTTGAACTAGTTGTATATTTTAATTATTACTCGTTAAATAAATGACCTTCAAAAAAACAAACGATTACAAGATTTATTACACGTTTTTGAATAAGCTAGCTAAGGATTTAACTAATTTTTATTACACTAAACTTAACAAAACTTTTACAATTAATAATAAGTTAAAAGGTAAAGGTTATGATCCTGTTACCAGTGCTGATAAAGCTTTTGAAAAATTTATAAGAAAGAAGATTAATGATAAGTTCCCAGATCATCAAATTATTGGTGAAGAGTTTGGGGTAAAAAAGACGAAAAGTCTATTTTCATGGATAATTGATCCAATTGATGGGACAAGATCATTCGTTGCCGGAAATCCTACCTGGAGCAATTTAATTTCTCTAAATTATAACAATAAACCAATGGTCGGGCTAGCTAATTTCCCAAGAATGGAAAGATACTATTTAAATCAAAATGATAAATCTGCCTTTGTATTTGAAGGCAGAAAAAAAAGAAAATTAAAAGTAAACAAAAAAATAAAATTTGATTATTTAAAAGTAGCCGCTGCTTTTCATGGAGCTTTGTCTTTTCAAAAACAAAAAAAAATAATGAAATTTATTAAGAGAATGCAGTTTCCATGTTTCGATGCACTAACATATTGTCAATTAGCAGAGGGAAGACTAGATATTGTAGCTCAATGTGCAAACAAAATTTGGGATATACATCCGATAATACCAATTATTAAAGCATCAGGTGGAATAATTACTACATGGGATAATAAAGATGCTTCATTAGGTGGAAACATAATTGTTTCAAATAATTTATCAAATCATAAAAAAATTTTAAAATTACTCAAGCCAGCTACATGAAAAATATAATTGTTCTTCAACACATTAAAATTGAGGATCCTGGTTATATTAAAGATTTGATGTTAAAGGATAAAGTTCATATTAAAACTGTAGAACTTGACGAAGGAGAAAAAATACCTGATGATTTAACTGGATTTGATGCAATGTTTTGTATGGGCGGACCAATGGATACTTGGATGGAAAAAGATTACCCTTGGTTAATAGAAGAGAAAAAAAAAATCAAAGAATTTGTAGTAGACTTAAATAAACCATATTTAGGTTTTTGTTTAGGTTGTCAATTATTAGGAGAGGTAGTTGGAGGTAAAGTAGTTAAATCAAAAAATCCAGAGATAGGTATTTTAAACATTAATTTTTTAAATAGTAAAAAGGACGATTTATTATTTAAAGAATATCCTGATATTATTAAATCACTCCAATGGCATTCATATGAAGTTCAAAATCTAGAAAAAAATAATGATATAACTCTTTTAGCGTCATCTCCTGAAACGAAATACCAAATTTTTAAATACAAAAAACATGCTTACGGTATTCAATTTCACATAGAGATAAAAGATACCACTGTAGGAGAATGGGGTTGTGTCCCTGAATATAAGTCTGCTTTAGAGAGTCAGTTAGGACAAGGAGCTCTTGATAAATTTGATAGTGATGCGAAAGACAACATTCAATCTATGAACAAATATTCTAAAATTCTTTACGAAAACTTCAAAAAAATAGTGAATTAAATCACTTTAGTTTACATAATTAATAAGTTAGATTTTTATTTTAATAATATAGGAGAGAGAAATGAAGTATGGGTATTTTATAAAAATTTTATTGGCTTTTTTTCTAGCTTTTGCTCCAACACAAGCGTTTGCAAAAACTATTAAATGGTCAATGCAGGGTGATAGTTTAACACTTGATCCTCATGCTCAAAACGAAGGTCCTACCACTCAAGTATCTAGACAAGTATACGAAGCTCTAGTTACCAGAGGATTAGATATGAAAATTGGACCTCAACTAGCAACAGAGTGGAGAACTCAAGGTCCTAATACTTGGATCTTTAAATTAAGAGAAGATGTTAAATTTTCTGATGGAACTCCATTTACATCTGAAGATGTTGTATTTAGTATTTTAAGAGCAAAACAAAGAACATCTGATTTTAAAGAATATATTAGTACAGTATCAGGTGTAAAAGCAGTTAATGACTACACAGTAGAAATTACAACAAGTAAACCAAATCCAATTCTTTTAAACCAACTTTCAAACATTTTTATAATGTCAAAAAAATGGAGTGAAAAGAATTTTGCAGTCATGGCGCAGAACTGGGATGCTGGACAAGAAACATTTTCAGCTACAAATGCTATGGGAACTGGACCATTTAAAATTACATTAAGAGAACCAAATACTAAAACAGTTTTCAAACGTAATAAAAAATGGTGGGGTACTATGAAAGATGACAAAGTAACAGAAATTCATCTACTACCTATAAAAAATGCAGCTACTAGAGTTGCAGCTCTTTTATCTGGTGAAATTGATGTTGTTACTGATGCACCTGTGCAAGATTTAGCTAGAATTAAAAATTCACCTGCTCACAAAGTTGAAAGCACTGCTCAAATGAGAACTATATTCCTTGGTATGGATCAGGGAGCAGATAAACTTAGAACAGGTAATACAGGTGATAACCCATTTAAAAAGAAAGCAGTTAGACAAGCTCTTTATCAAGCTATAGATATTGAAGCTATTAAGAAAAAAGTAATGAGAGGTTTAAGTGAACCTGCTGGAATAATTACTTTTCCAGGTGTTAACGGATACACAGAAGAACTTGATAAAAGACTTCCTTATGATGTAGCTGCTGCAAAAAAACTTCTAGCTGATGCTGGATATCCGAACGGATTTGAAGTTGAGCTTAGATGTCCAAATGATAGATATGTAAATGATGAAGCTATATGCACAGCTGTTGTTGGTATGTTAGGTAAAATCGGTGTTAAAGTAAATTTATTTGCCCAAACAAAAAGTAAGCACTTTAAAGAACTAAAAGATAATCAAGGTGACTTTTATATGTTAGGTTGGGGAGTTCCAACTTTAGATAGTCATTATGTTTTCCATTACTTATATGAAAGTGGAGCAAGCTGGAACAGAGTTAACTTTAGTAACTCTGATGTAGATGCTGCGATAAGAGTTATGGAAGGTGAAGTTAACCTAGATAAGAGAAATGCTGCAATAGCTAAAGCTTGGAAAATAGTAAAAGATGATATTTCTTATCTTCCTTTACATCACCAAGTTATATCTTGGGCTGCAAAAAAAGATGTTAATGTTCCGATAAGACCGAATAACGAGCCGTTATTCCGTTTTGCGAGCTTTGACTAAACAATTTATTACAAGCCCTTTTTAACTAAAGGGCTTGTATAAAAATAAAATTTCATAAATTGATAAAGTATTTTTTTAAACGATTGTTTCAATCTGCAATGGTTATGCTTGTCGTAGCTTTTGTATCTTTTTCTCTTTTTAATTTTGTAGGAGACCCAATAAATAACATGGTGGGTGAGGAAACATCAGATGAAGAAAGAGCTGAGTTAAGAGAAACCTTGGGTTTAATGGACCCAATTCATGTACAATTTACTAGGTTTATAATTAATGCCTCTAAAGGAGAATTTGGAATATCTTATCAATTAAGAAGACCTGTATCAGAATTAATCATTGAAAGATTACCTGCAACAATTGAATTAGTTTTAATATCTGCTCTAATTGCATTGGTCTCTGGTACTTTATTGGGAGTATATACAGGCATAAAAAGAAAAGGTTTTTTGAGTGATTTTATCTTAGCAGTTTCTTTATTAGGAGTTTCTCTTCCAACTTTTGTAATTGGTATTTTATTTATTTATCTTTTTGCAGTTATATTGGGCGTTCTACCATCGTTTGGAAGAGGCGAGGTGGTAGATCTAGGATTTTGGTCGACAGGCTTTTTAACCATCTCAGGTTTAAAAGCAATTATATTACCATCAGTTACTTTAAGCCTTTTTCAAATGACTTATATAATCAGACTCGTTAGAGCAGAAATGATGGAAATACTTCAGACTGATTACATAAAGTTTGCAAGAGCAAGAGGTATTAATGAAAAAAGCATTAATTATAAGCACGCACTTAAAAATGGATTAATTCCAGTAATAACTATTGCTGGTATAAATATTGGAACATTAATTGCATTTTCAATTATTACGGAAACAGTATTTCAATGGCCAGGTATGGGATTTCTTTTCATTCAAGCTGTTCAGTTTGTAGATATTCCAATTATGTCAGCATATTTAGTATTTATAGCATTCGTTTTTGTAATGATAAATTTTATAGTCGATATCTTGTATTACTTTATAGACCCAAGAATTAGATTTAAAGGAGATTCAGCTAGTGGATAATAAAGCTTTAACAACTTGGGATAAAATAAAAGATAGTGAAATTTATTTTAGTTTTATAAAATCTCCTACAGCAATAGTTTCATCGATTTTATTAGTAATAATATTTTTCTGTTCATTTTTTGTAGAATTTATCACACCTTATAATCCATTCGATCCATCATCTTTATCTTTAATGGATGCATTCACTCCACCATCTTGGACTAGTGATGGAAAAGTAGAATTTTTACTTGGTACTGACGGACAAGGAAGAGATATGTTATCAACTATTCTTTATGGATCTAGAATATCTTTGATTGTTGGTTTCTCAGCAATTTTATTTAGTTTAATTTTAGGAGTTGGATTAGGTCTTACTGCTGGTTTTTTTGGTGGCAAGTATGAAATGATTGTTATGAGATTAACTGATGTTCAATTAACAGTTCCAAGTATTTTGATGGCTCTTCTGGTTGATGGTATTGCTCGAGGTATAATTTCGCGTGAACTTCATGACGAGATGGCAATATATGTTTTAATTTTTGCAATTGGTATTTCAGAGTGGCCACAGTTTGCAAGAGTATCAAGAGCAGCAACTTTAGTTGAAAAAAATAAAGATTATGTTTCAGCCTCAACAATTATTGGAGTTTCTAATTTTATAGTAATGTTTAAACATATTCTTCCAAATATAATGAGACCGGTACTTGTTATTGGAACCATAGGTCTTGCATTAGCAATCATTGCAGAAGCCACATTGAGTTTTCTAGGTGTTGGCGTTCCCCCAACCACTCCTTCTTTAGGAACTTTGATTAGACTTGGAAATGATTTTTTATTTTCTGGTGAATGGTGGATTACCTTTTTCCCAGCAATATTCTTAGTTGTTTTAGCTTTTTCGATTAATCTATTAGGAGATTGGATGAGAGACACACTTAATCCTAAATTAAAAAAATGAGTTTTTTAAAAATACAAAATTTAAGCGTGGATTATAAATTGAGAAAAGAGACGGTTCATGCTGCAAAAGACATTAATATTGAGATAAAAAGAGGAGAAATCGTAGGATTAGTTGGGGAATCTGGTTCTGGAAAAAGTACCGTTGCAAATGCAATAATTGATTTAATTGACGAACCAGGGAAAGTATCTGAAGGATCAATTTATTTAAGCGACATAAATATTCATGAAAATAAAAAAAATATTCTAAGTTTAAGAGGAAAAAAAATTGGATTTATTTTTCAAGATCCTCAGACATCTTTAAATCCTATCTTAACAATTGGACAACAACTTATTGAAACAATCCAAACTCATCTAAACCTCAGTAACTCAGAAGCAAAAGAAAAATCAATAAATCTTTTAAAAGAAGTAGGTATAAAAGATGCTGAAAAAAGATTTAATGATTATCCTCATCAATTTTCAGGAGGTATGAGACAAAGGGTTGTTATATCACTTTCTCTATGTTGTGAACCAGAATTGTTAATTGCAGATGAGCCCACAACTGCACTTGATGTATCAATACAATCACAAATATTAGAACTTATCAAAAAGCTGACTAAAGAGAGAAATTTAGCAGTTATATTAATCACACATGATATGGGAGTTATAGCAGAGACCACCAATAGAGTTGCTGTAATGAAAAATGGTAATTTGGTAGAATTGGGAACAACAAAGCAAATATTAACAGAACCAAAAGAAACTTATACAAAAAGTTTAGTTAGTTCTGTTCCTCCCACAAATAAAAAGATATCCAGATTTAAAATTATAGAGAAAGAAAATAATAACCAGGAAAATATTAATTTAAAAATTTTAAACAGATGGAATAAAAGAGAAATTTCAAAAAAAGATTTAGTTCAAATAAAAAATCTTTCTAAAACTTTTAATGAAGGTTTTTTTACAGAAAAATCTCAAAATAATGTATTAGCAGTTGATACTGTTTCATTTAATATACAAGAAGGAAAATCTTTTGGACTTGTTGGTGAAAGTGGCAGTGGAAAGACTACAATTGCAAAAATGATTGTTAATTTATTTAAACCCACCTCAGGTGAAATATATTTCGATGATGTATGTATTAATAATATAAAAAGTAACAAAGAATTACTTAAATTCAGAAAACAAATTCAAATGATATTTCAAGATCCATACTCTTCGTTGAATGGTAGGCTTAAAGTTAAAGATATAATTGCTGAGCCTATAAAGTTACATGATGCAAATATTAGCTCTAATGAATTAAATGAATATATAAATGATCTCTTAGACTCGGTAGAGTTATCTAAGTCTTCAGCTGAAAGATATCCTCATGAGTTTTCAGGAGGACAAAGACAAAGAATTTCTATTGCAAGAGCGTTAGCAACAAAACCAAGATTATTAGTTTGTGATGAACCAACATCTGCTTTGGATGTGAGTATTCAGGCTCAAATACTAAATTTACTTAAAGATTTACAAGAACAACTTAATTTAACTATACTTTTTATAAGTCATGATCTACCAGTTGTACGACAAATGTGTGATGACATTGGAGTTTTAAGGAATGGAAAACTATGCGAGGTGTCTGAGACAGAAGAGTTGTTTAAAAATCCAAATCATGAATATACTAAGGAATTATTAAGATTAATGCCTAAAATAGAAACAATTTACAATTAAGGAGGTGAAATGGCAGTTTTTAATATGATTGAAGAAGCTGATGCTACAGGAAAGGTAAAAGAGGTATTTGAAGATATAAAAAAGAAGAGAAATACAGACTACATAAACAATTTTTGGAAAATGTTAGCTAACAACCCAGAAACTTTAGAGAGAACTTGGACTTCTATACAGCAAGTGATGAAAAAAGGTGCTTTGGATGAAATGACAAAAGAGCTTATTTATGTTGCAGTTTCAATGACAAATAGTTGTGAGTATTGTATTAAATCTCACAGTATCGCTGCTAAATCTAAAGGCGCTACTACTGAGATGTTAAGCGAACTTATTGCAGTCGTTGCAATGGCAAATGAAACCAACAGACTTGTTGAGTCATATCAGGTAAAAGTTGACAAAGTTTATGAATGATAGAGCCAAAGCAATATTAGATTTTTGGTTTGATGATATGGTCGTTGAAAAGCGATTTAAAAGAGATGATAATTTTGATCAATTGATTAGAGACAAATTCAAAGATGATCATGAAAAAGCTACTTTGAATGAATATGATGATTGGCAAGATGAACCATTGAGTACTCTGGCTTTAGTTATTTTATTGGATCAATTTTCAAGAAATTTATATAGAGACGATAAAAAAGCTTTCGAGTTTGACCATAAAGCAAGACTGATTGTAAATGATGCAGTCTATAACGGGTATCTTGATCAAATGGATGAATATCAACGTTTTTTCATGCTACTACCATACATTCACAGCGAAGAAGTAATAGATCATGATAGGGCATATAAATTGTTGGATAACTATTTATCTAACCATCCAAACTATAATGAGATAAAAAAATTTTGGAAAGATCATACCGCTGCAATTAAAAGATTTCATAGATATCCTCATCGAAATAAAGTTATGGGAAGAAAATCTACACCAGATGAATTAAAATTTTTAGAAAGTCCAAATTCCTCTTGGTAATTATTCTATTGGATAATCCCAAGCATCTCCACCAATAACCTTTGATATAGCTGAAAAATCTTTCGAACCGTTTCCATCTTCACAAAACTTTGAATATATTTCTAATGCCATCTCTCCTAATGGAGTAGATGCATTTGCATTTTTAGCACATTCATTTGCAAGTTTTAAATCTTTGTTCATCATACCTGCAGAAAAGCCAGGCTTATATTTGTTGTTAGATGGAGTTCCTTCAATTAATCCAGGTAAGGGTGGATAAACTGAAATAGGCCAGCTATTTCCAGAGGCATTTTTCATAATTTCATGAACTTTCTTTATATCTATATTCAATCTTCTTGCTAACATTAATGACTCTGAAGCAGCAATCATTGTTATTCCAAGAGACATGTTGTTACAAATCTTTGCACCGTTTCCGCTTCCTATCTCTCCAGCATGATAAATATTTTTACCCATTAATTTTAAAATAGGTAAAGCTTGATTAAATGCATCATTTGATCCACCAACCATAATATTTAAAGTTGCTTTTTGTGCACCCATCACTCCACCACTTACTGGTGCATCAATCATCTTAATACCTTTTTCATTTGCTTTCTTTCCTATTTCCTTAGAGGTATCTATATCGATTGTTGAACAATCTATCAGTAGACAATTTTTTGAAACTTTATCTAGAACACCGTTTTCTTTTAAATAAACTTCTTTTGAATGTTTGCCCTCGGGCAACATTGTGATTACAACAGATGTTTCACTATTGATTAGTTTTCCAAAATCTTTCTCAACATCAAGATTATTTTCAATGGCTTTATCAATCATTTCTTTAGAAACATCAAAAACCTTAACTTTTTTCCCTGCATTCTTTAAATTACAGGCCATCGGGTTTCCCATATTACCAACTCCTATAAAAGCTATATTTTCACTCATATGACATCCTCTCTATTTAGTAATTTTTTCCACTAATTTATTAACCAACGGTGCAACAAAAGTTGTTGCAACTAATGCAACTGGCAAACTAATAGACCAAGCTTTGAAAAATCTTTTATAATAAAATTCATCATAACCTGTATTTATAAATGTAATAATTAGGGTCATTAACAAACTCATTCCTAAACCCATAAAAAAAACGAAAAGAATTTTAGAGAATTTTTTTGGAAACATTATTTATATTTGTCTTCAATATCGTAATATTCGTTGAAGCCAACTATATCTCTTAAGTCTGAAAATTTAGAAACATTTTTATTATAAACTTTATTTTTCATATTATTTAAACATTCTTGCATCGTTTTTACTGATGCACTCATTAGGGTTAGAGGCATTACAGCAATTTTATAACCAATTTCCTCTATTTCATTAATTTCTAATAATGGTGTTTCACCATCTTCGATCAAATTTAACATATGATGACCTGGAACTTCTTTGATAATTCTTTTCATATCTTCTTTATTTTTAACAGCTTCAATAAATAAAATATCAACACCAAGTTTTGAAAATGATTGCATTCTTTTAATTGCATCATCTAATCCTCTAGTTGCTATGGCATCAGTTCTTGCCATTATTAAGATATCTTTATTTCCATATTCTCTTGCATCCACCGCAGCTTTAATTCTTGAGTTTGCCTCATCAAGATCGACAACATCTTTACCCTTTGTGTGACCACATTTTTTTGGCCACTTTTGGTCTTCAATCATCACACCAGCTGCTCCTGCATCCGCATATCCTCTTACAGTTCTAAATACGTTCACTGAATTTCCATATCCAGTATCCCCATCAAATATTATTGGAATTGATGTAGCATTACATATATTTCTTACTTGTTCTGCCATTTCAGAAAAAGAAATTAAACCTGTGTCTGGCATACCAAGCTTTGTAGATGAAACACTGAAGCCAGACATAAACCCAACTTTCAAACCTTCTCTTTCAATTAATTTTGCTGATAATGCATCAAAGCATCCAGGCATTACAATTATTTCTGGTCCATTTAATAATTGTCTTAATTGTTCTGCTTTATCTTTTGATTTTATTTTTGAAAACATATTTATAATTTAAAAGGTATATATAATGCTAGGTCAGGGAATAAGTAAATAACAAATACTGTAAATAACATTATAATGACAAAAGGTATCACACCTTTAGCTATTTCTGACATTTTTGCTTTACCAATTGCTTGGAGAACATAAATATTTAGTCCAACAGGTGGCGTAATTAATGCACACTCAATCATTAGTGTAAAAATTATTCCAAACCAAATTAAATCAATATTCATTGCAGCGATTGAAATCGAAAATATAGGCATCATGATTAAAATTAATGAAAGAGTTTCCATTATAAATCCTAAGATTAACAAAGTAATACAAACAACTAGTATAAATAAACCAGTCTCATTAATATTAGTAACTATGAAAGATGATAAATCTTGAGGAATTCTATAAAGAGATATTGCTTTACCAAAAACTTTAGCTCCTGCAATAATTATAAATATAGTAACTGTAGTTTTCATTGTCTCCAAACCAGCTTCGATAAAACCTTTAAAATCTAATCTTTTTTTAGCCACAACATAGATAAATGATATTAAAAAACCAATACCACCTGCCTCTGTTGGT
Organism: uncultured Pelagibacteraceae bacterium; assembly: GCA_902532805.1. Lineage (GTDB taxonomy): Bacteria > Pseudomonadota > Alphaproteobacteria > Pelagibacterales > Pelagibacteraceae > Pelagibacter. Next base: position 50,854 of record CACAJQ010000007.1, read on the forward strand.
GTATAAATTCCAGCATAAATTCCACCTAGCATGATGAAGGCCATTAATAATATTGGCAAACCTCTTTTTGTGTATTTAATTTTTTCTTCTAAAGTACTGGATACATTTTGAACTTCTTTATTAAAAAATTTTACGTAAAAAACTGAAAAGATAATAAAAAATAATGCTAAAACTATTCCTGGCCCAATTCCTGCAAGAAACATACTTAGTACAGACTCTTCAACAACAAATGCATAAACAATCATTGGAATTGATGGAGGAATTAAAATCCCTAAAGTTCCACCCGCTGCCAAAATACCTAAAGTAAAATTTCTGTGATAACCTCTATTAATCATTGCAGGAAATGCTACAGTTGAGATTGTTGCTGCAGTAGCCACTGATGATCCAGATATAGCAGCAAAAATACTGCAAGAAACAATAGTTGCTATTGCTAAACCTCCTGGAAAATTTCCAACCCAGCTTTGAGCAAAATTAAAAAGATCTTCTCCAACACCTGCTTTTAACAATATATTAGACATCATCAAAAACATCGGAACAGCTAATAAAATAAAGTTATCTGCCACACTGTAAAAAGTTTGTGGGATCATTAAAGGAGAAATATCTCCAAATAACATTAAACCCAATCCTATAGAACCTAAACCAAATGCTATTGGCACTCCTAAAAAAAGCACAAAAAATAACAAAAATAAGATTATTGCTACTGTCATTTAATTATATCTTTGATGTATTTAGGTACTTCGAAAAGCACTCTTAATACCAAAAATGCAAAACATAATGGTATCGCAAATTCTGTAAGAAAGGATGGAACATCTAAAATTGTAGAGCTTGTTCTTCCAACTTTAAGAGAGTCGTAAGCAATTAACCATCCATAATAAAGTACAAATCCACTAAAAATTAAAATGAATATTGCACTTATTAAATCTAATATCTTTTTTCCTTTATCTCCTACTTTGTCATATATAACTGTTATTCTGATAAAATCATTTTTATGAAAAGTATAAGTTAAAGCTAAATAAGTAGCCCAAATTTGTAAAAATCGAGAAATTTCGTTTACCCAAATAGTAGGTGAATTAAATATGTATCTCATGATAACTTCATAAGAAACTATAAAGCCTATCATAATAAATAACGCTGAAGCTAAATAGCCAGAATATTTTACAATTTTGTCGTAGGTATTCATTTGAAAACCCCGCACTTAAGTGCGGGGTATTTATACGATTTAAAGTTTGTTTGCAGCTTTTACAAGTTGATCACCAACTCCACCAGCTCCACCTGTTCTAGAAATGTAATCATCAATAACAGATGACGATGCTTTTTTAAGAGCAGAAACTTCAGAACTACTTAGGTTTACAATGTTCATTCCATTTGCTTTTGCTTCTTTGTAAGCGCCAGCCTCGATGTTAGCCATGTCATCTCTAACAGCTTTTTCAGCTACTTTTGATGCTTCAGCTATAGCGTCTCTTTGTTTTTGAGTTAATGAGCTTAGCCATTTATCATTAGCAACAACAACGAATTCGATATCGCCATGATTTGTAACTGTTAATGTATCCATTACTTGATATAATTTTCTAGATTTTACACCAGATACACCAGTCATACCTGCATCAACTGTATTTCTTTGGTAAGCTAAATATTGCTCAGATCCAGATATTAATGCTGGTTTACCACCTAAAGAACTTACAAAAGCTCCAAGTGTTTTTCCAAATACTCTAATTTTTTTATCTTTAAAATCAGCCGGAGTTTTCATCGGACCACCATTAGATAACATTATTGCTGATCCATAAGCTTGATAATAAAGTGGAACTGCTCCAGTCTTTGCTATTGCAGGATCAAGGATAGCTCTTATCTCAGATCCAGCTTGAGTTGCTTTTCTAACTTTTTGTTCTGAATCAAATAAGAATGGAAGATAGAAAACATCAACTTCAGGATTAGTTCCTGCAAATCTTGTTATAGATGCAACACCAGCTTCGATCGCTCCTGAACCTACAGCTTGTGGAACCTCTTTATCTTTGTAAAGTTGTGCAGAGTCGTAAATCTCTACTTTAATGTCCGATCTTGATTCTAATTCTTTTTTAAATACCAAAAGGTTCTGACCTAAGTGAGCCTTTAATGGTAATTGAAGTGTAATTCTCATTTTTGTTTCTGCCAAACTTGCACTGGCAAAAGAAACGAAAATTAGAGAAAATATTATTCTTTTAAAGATTTTCATGTTATTTCCCTCTTTTTTGTTAAATGAGACTATTTAAGTCGACTTTAAAATTAAATACAATATTAATAATCATCAATGAATTGGATAATTGTAGCTATTTCTGGGGCTTTTTTTCAAAATCTTAGATCAACTTTACAGAAAAAACTTAATCAAAAAGTATCAACTATTGCATCAACTTATGTAAGATTTGCTTTTGCGTTACCATTTGGGACAGTTTTATTTTTTTTGTATTTCCAAGATTTAAATGTAATTCCTGAAATCCTAAGTCAAAAAAAATTTATATTTAACGTATTGTTAGGTTCAATTTTCCAAATAATTTTTACATTTGTTTTACTCTATTTATTTAGATTTGCTAATTTTGTAGTTGGAACTTCATTGAGCAAGACTGAAGTTATTCAAGTTGCAATTTTTGAATATTTAATAATAGGGGACAAATTAAATAAATTTGGAATAACAGGAATTATTGTATCTACAATTGGAGTAATTATATTATCGATTAAAGATTTAAGTTTATTTCTAAAAAACTTATTTTCAAAAACAACTTTAATTGGTTTATCCGCAGGACTATTCTTAGGTTTAAGTGTTGTATATTTTAGAGCAGCAGCATTAACATTGGAAAATTTTAGTAATAACTTTGAAAAAGCTATAGCAACACTATTTTTTGGTCTAGTTATACAAACAACATTAGTTACTATTTATTTAATTATATTTGAAAAGTCGCAGTTTAAAAAATTATATGAGAACAAGTATGAATGTTTGACAGCAGGGTTAGCTGGATTTCTTGCAACATTATCTTGGTTTTATGCTTTTACGTTAATACAGTCTTCATTTGTTAGAGCTATCGGCCAAATAGAATTATTATTTAGTTACGTGTCTTCAAAGTATATGTTTAAAGAAAAAGTCAAAATTACAGAAATTTTAGGGATAATTATATTTGTAGTAGGTGTACTAATTTTACTACTTAATAAAAGCTAATTAATTCTTCCAAGATAATTAACCATTACGACACCAATAATAATTAAAAAAATCCCAATTAACCCATACATATTTGGTATCTGGTTATATTTAATCATACCGAAGACTAAAATAGCAGCCACTGTTATCCCACTATAAGTAGCATAAGTAAAACCTACTGGTATCATAGACATTGCTTTTGCAAGTCCATACATAGTTATACACATAAAAGCTATTGATAATATCGTTGGAGTTAATTTTGAAAATCCATCTGAAATTTTAGCAAAACTATTTGCGGCAATTCCTGTTGATATAGCTAATACTAAATAAATGTAACCAGATAACGGTTTCACTTATTTGTTCCTAATAAGTTAACTATTAAGACACCCGAGATAATTAAAATCAATCCAATTATTGTATAAAAATTTGGTACTTGATTAAATTTTATAACACCAACAGCAGCTGTTGCAATTATACATAAGCCTGCAAAAGAGGCATATGTTATTCCAACTGGTATACTTTTCATAACTAAAGACAAAGTATACATGCATCCAACAATTGTTACTGCTGTGATTATGCTAGGTATTAATAATGTAAAACCTTGAGCACTTTTAGCAAAACTGTTAGATGCTGTTCCAAGAATTACTGCGATTAATAAAATTATATAAGCAGTTATATTATTCATTTGACTTCGACCATTTGATTGCATCTTCCATTCTATCATCTCCCCAGAATATTTCATTTTTTACAACAAATGATGGACTTCCAAATATTTTATTTTTTCTAGCTTTTTCTGTATTTGATAAATAAATATTATTTATTTCCTCAGAGCTTGCCTCTGAAACAATCTTTTCTTTATCTAAGTTTAGTTTTTCGCAGATTTCACTCAAGTTGGGTTCAACAGCAGGCTCTTTTCCTTCTTGAAACCATCGTTTATACGTAAGCTGAACGTAATCTACACCCCAATTATTTTTTAAACCTAATATTGCAATTTTATTAGCTAAATCAAATTCTGTTAAAGGGTAAGGGACTGGTGTTTTAGCAAAAAATCCATAATTTTTTGCTCGTCTTTCTATGTCTCTCCACATGTAATCTACTTTATTTTTTTTTTCTTTAGGAAAGGGAACATTGTTCATTTCTTTCATTATTGCTCTAACACTAAAAGGAGTCCAGTTAAACTTAATTTGATATTGTTTTTCTGCTTCTAGTGCTCGAGTAACCGAAAGATAAGTATAAGTACTTCCAATAGAAAAATAAAAATCTATGTTGTTCACTTATTTTGGCATTGGCGTTGCGCCAGTTTCTAAACTAATCATTTTGCCATCTTTGTATTTGTAGACTGCCATAACTGCTTCTACATTACCATCATCAAATGTTACGAACGCATGGTGAACACCAACTTCATCATTTTCATAAACAATTCTAGTTTTATCTTGCTTAATGTCACCACTCATTGCCCATTTGATAACATCACTTTTAGTTAAAACACTCCCTGATTTATGCATTGTGAATTTAAAATCATCATGCAAAAGTTCATTCATTGCTGCTTCATCTTTATTTTTAATTGCAGCACTATATTTTTCTAATATTGACATTTTTTTCTCCTTTATGCTCCTTTAATTATTAATGTATTTGATACTGTATTATCTAATCTAATTTGTCTGATAGGCTTATATATTTCTGAATTGTACCACTCAAAAACTTTTTCATAAGATGGGAATTTAATTACAACAGTTCTTGGATATTTCCACTCACCTTCAATGACTTCATTTTCGCCACCTCTTATAATGTATTCGCCACCAAACATTTGAGCAGTTGGAGGAGCTTTTTCCAAATACTCTTTGTAATTTTCAGGATTTAACACATTAATATTTAATATGATATATCCTGAAGGCATTACAAACCTTATTACAAAAATTATTACATATCTACTTTATTTAATTCATAGACACTGTAACTTTCCATAACTTCTTTCATAACTGGAGCTGATACTGGATTGCTTCCATCTATAAAAGCTTTAAGGGCAGCTTTATCGGTCACAAAAATTTTAAACATTACTGTTTTTTTGTCAGGTGCAACTGTTCCAATTGTTTTTGATACATTTGCAACTTTCGATCTTTCTGCCATACCAGCATCTGATTGCATAAAGCCCATAAATTTTTCTAACATACCTTCTTTTAAATGAGCTACTACTAGTGTTTCTGTTTCCATATTTTATCCTTTCTTTATATTGATTGTTTATCCACTAAAATTTTCCATAAAATCTTCATGCATCGGTGTAACCTTTGCTGAATCTAAATCCACGCCTGCTTCAGCTCTTGCTGCATGAAGTTCTTTGTCATTTTTAAATGCTTCAAAACCTTCCATGGTTGCATACTTAACGATTACAGTAAATTTTGTAGGGTCTTCTTTTGATACACCTGCAAAAATAATCGTAGCACCAAATCCTTTAATTTTTTCAGCATTCGCCTTTACCATATTCATCCAAGATGAAAATGATTTTATATTTTCTTCTATTTTTATGATCATTTCTTTTTCCTTTTTATTTTACCGGTGTCATAATTTTCTGTCCTTCGACACCAATTGCAACTACAATCGCTTTAACTGGAACATTTCCAATATTTTTCGACTCGTGTACAATTCCAACATCTTCAACAAATGCATCACCAGCTTTGAATACTTGGGTTTTTCCTTCATGAATTAATTCAATTTCACCTTGCTGGATCATAATTAAAACTGGAAATGAGTGCGTATGAGGAGTTACTGGAGCTCCTACAGGTACAGTAAATTCAAAAGCTGTTATTTTTGCTTTTCCAGTAGGGTATACAATATCATTTCCCATTCCTGTTTGACTTGTTGATAGAATTCTCTTTACATGGCTATCTGCGTAAACATTAGCTGTAAATAAACTTAATATTAATACTAAAATTGTTTTTTTCATTTTTTCCTTTCAATTATTTAAATCTGAACAAATGCTAATTAGTTTAACTTGTAATTTCCTGTAATTTCATTGTAAGAATGAACAATACCTTCTTGTGCAGAATTCATACTTTTTATAGTTGCAGTTCCACCACCTGAAATATTTTTATACTTCCCGGTTCCACTTACATATTTCCATCTCAACATTTTTCCAAAAACACCTTTATATTGTGAAGTTGCTGTACCACCATCTTCAAATTTATTTACGCAAGTACCACTTTCATATCCTTTTCCTGCAAAAACAACTATTGAACCTACGCATCTCATTGAAGATTTATCTCCAAAAGTCGTTCCATCTAATGCTTTTAAACCCAACATACCATCATAGATAATTGTAAAATTACCTTTATCGTCACCTAAAACCTTTGATGTACCTGCAAAAAAACCGTTTTGTTTAATTTGTCCTTGTTCAGCAAAAGCTGTGCTCGACATAAATATGATAATTAAAAAAAAATATAATTTTTTCATAAACTATTACTTTTTCATTGCATTGAACATGCTCAATGTGTCGTCAAACGCAATAAACAATGTCAGTTTACCATCATCGCTTACTTCAAAATAATGACCAAAAATAGTATCCATGCCATCTGCCTTAGCAATTGCTTTAACAAACACTTTATTCCCCTCACTTATCATCATATCAGGGGTTACTGAAAAATTACTCCATAGATCTGGAACTTGCATCATGGTTTTCATATATGCTTCTTTGCCTTTATGAGTTCCTGACATTGGATGCTTATCTCCAGGATAAATCCAAGTGATATCATCATGTACCATTTCCATAAATCCCTCCATATCTCCTTTGCCAAAAAGCTCATATCCTTTTTTTACTACTTCTTTTGCGTTCATAAAATTCCTTTAATTATTAGATAATTATTATTCATTCTAAATTAAAAATGTAATGGTTTTATTACAGTGCTGGTATGCGTGATTATATCCAGTCGGGATAAGGCAAACCTTTTTCAATTAAAAAAGGTTTATTAAACATCTTTGAGTTGTATCTGTCTGATTTGTCGCAAAGAATAGTGACAATAGTTTTACCTGGTCCTAATTTTTTCCCTAATCTAATTGCACCTGCAATATTTACTCCACAACTTGTTCCAAGACTTAAACCTTCATTTTTGATTAAATCATATAGTATTGGCAAAGATTCTTTATCTTCAATTGAAAAAGCTCCATCTATTTTTGCTTCTGCAAAATTAGCAGTTACTCTGCTGGATCCAATGCCTTCAGTTATTGATCCACCTTCAGCTTTTAACTCACCATTTTCAATGTGATTGTAAAGAGAGGATCCCTTTGGATCTGATAGATAAATTTTTATATCTTTATTTTTTTCTTTTAAAAAACTACTTACTCCACCAATTGTTCCCCCAGTTCCAGAAGAACATACAAATCCATCAACTTTACCTTCAGTTTGTTCCCATATCTCAGGACCCGTTGTATTATAGTGACCTTTTGAGTTTGCTGTATTATCAAATTGATTTGCCCAAACAACTCCGTGATTATTTGAACTTTTTAGGTCTTCAGCCATTCTAGCAGCAACTTTAACAAAGTTATTTTCATCTTTATAAGGTTTTGGTGGAACTAATTTTAAATCTGCACCAATATTTCTTAATGTATCTTTTTTTTCTTGAGTTTGATTATCATTCATTACAATAATCGTTTTGTAACCAAGTGAATTTCCAATAAGGCATAAACCAATGCCAGTGTTTCCTGCAGTTCCTTCTACAATTATTCCACCTTTAGATATTAATTTTTTTTGTTCAGCATCCCTTATTAAAGCAAGTGCTGCTCTGTCTTTTACAGATCCTCCTGGATTTAAATATTCGGCTTTACCATAAATGTTACAGCCAGTTATTTCAGATGCAGCTTTCAGTTTTATTAAAGGAGTATTTCCAATTGATTGGATAAAATCATCCTTGTAATTTTTCATTATTCTTTTTCCTCATTGCCATTTGTAACAGCATAAGGTTTAAATTCTTCAGTTGCTGTTCCAACATTCTTAGCAGGTATTCCTACCATAACAGCATTTTCAGGAACATTTTTTGTTACAACTGCATTAGCACCAATTCTTGCATTTTTCCCTACAACTACAGGCCCCAAAATTTGTGCCCCTGAACCAACAACAACATTATCATGAAGAGTAGGGTGTCTTTTAATTTCTCTTTGATCATTGGAATTTATGCTTGGAGATATTCCACCTAAAGTAACCATATGATAAATTGTTACGTTATCTGCAATGTCAGATGTTTCACCTATAACGACGCCCATACCGTGATCAATAAATAAATTTTTACCTATCTTAGCTCTTGGATGAATTTCAATACCAGTTAAAAATCTTGAAAATTGAGAAATTATTCTTGCGATAAGATCGAATTTTGCAGTAGCAAAAAAATTTGCAATTCTGTGAAAAAATACAGCCTTAACGCCAGGGTACGTTAATATTACACTTAACTTAGATCTTGCCGCTGGATCCCTATCAATAATTGATTGCAAATAGTCATTCATAGACTGCCTATATAGTTATTAATGTTGGAATTTAAAGTTAATTTATATTGTCTAAAGTAAGCCCTTTTACATTAGCTGGCACTGCGACATCCATCATTTTTGGATTTGCAAGATTTAGATTATTCATTATATCCGCGTATTCTTCCTTTGAACTTACTTGTAATCTTGGATTATTATTTTTTTCATTTTCAATAGTGGAAAATTTCTTGCCATTATAATCATGAGCTGGAAATACGAGAGTTTTTTCGGGTAATTTTAATAATTTATTAAATATAGAATCATAAGCATCGTAAGCATTACCATTTTGAAAATCTGTTCTACCACTTCCATTTATTAAAAGTGTATCTCCAGTAAAAACTCTATCATTCATCAAAAAACTATAAGAGCAGTCAGTATGACCAGGAGTATAAATTGCTTGAAGTTCAACTTCTTCAACTTTAATTTTTTCACCATCTTTAATTCTTAGATCTATCACTTCTGATTTAGATTTTTCTCCCATAACTCTTATACAGTTTGTTCTTTTATTTAATTCATTTAATGCTGAGATGTGATCAGCATGAATGTGAGTATCAATTACTTTTACAAGTTTAAGATCTAAATTATTTAATATAGTTGAATACTCATCAGAATGTTCAATGACTGGATCAATTATTAATGCTTCTCTACCTTCACCACTTGCAATTATATAAGTGTATGTAGAAGATTTTTGATCGAAAAGTTGTTCAAATATCATAAATACTTAACTTTATAAAAGTTTGCTTACTAAAACAATCTTTCATATAATATTTTTTTTATAAGGAGGAGACAATGTTAAAAATAAATAGTATGTGTCCTGATTTTCAAGCTAAAACAACTGAAGGAGATATTTCTTTTCACGAATGGTTAGGTGATAGTTGGGGAGTTATTTTTTCACACCCTAAAGATTTTACACCAGTTTGTACTACAGAACTTGGTGCTTTAGGATTAATGAAAGATGAATTCGATAAAAGAAATGTCAAAGTAATTGGTTTAAGCGTTGATGGGGTAGAGGATCATAAAAAATGGCTAGATGATATTAAAGATGTATCTGGTACAAAACCAAATTATCCAATTATTGCTGATGAAGATTTAAAAGTAGCAAAATTGTTTAATATGTTGGAAGCAGATGCTGGAACAACCTCAATGGGTAGAACTGCAGTTGATAATGAAACTGTAAGAACTATTTTTGTAATCAGACCTGATAAGAGAATTGGATTATATCTTACATATCCTATGGCAACTGGAAGAAACTTTTTAGAGATTTTGCGTGCAATAGACTCTATGCAGCTAACAGCTAAACATAAAGTAGCTACTCCTGCTAATTGGAAAAAGGGAGAGGATGTTGTTATTTTGCCAGCGATTAAAGATGATGAAGCTAAAAAAATATATCCAGATGGATGGGAAACTGTAAAACCTTATCTAAGAAAGGTTCCAGATCCTTCTAAGTAAATTGGATAAAAATATTTTAAACCGACAATCTCAGCATTGGGAAACTAATTTCTCAAATAAGCCTGAGATGTTTGGTTTAGAACCAAGTTTACCTGCAAAAAAAGCTTTAAATATTTTCAAAGAAAACAATTGTTCTAAAATTGTTGAGTTAGGAGCAGGCCTAGGAAGAGATAGCATTTACTTTGGAAAAAATTCGATAAATGTTACTGCATTAGATTATAGTGAAAATGGAATTAAAATTATCAATGAAAAAATAAAAAAAGAAAATCTAATATCTTCAATTTCAACATTAAAATTTGACATAAGAGAAGACTTACCATTTGAAACTAATTCAGTTGACGCTTGTTATTCACATATGCTTTATTGCATGGCTTTAACCCAGAAAGATTTGGACAAACTTAATAGCGAAATTCATAGAATTTTAAAACCTGGAGGATTAAATATTTACACAGTCAGAAATACTGATGATGGAGACTATAAAAAAGGAATTCATAGAGGAGAAGATCTATACGAAATAGATGGTTTTATTATTCATTTTTTTTCTAAAGATAAAATACTGAATTTAACAAATGGATTTAAAAACTTAAATATTGAGTATTTTGAAGAAGGATCATTTCCAAGAAAATTATATTTTATTTGTAATAAAAAAAATTGAATTTACTTTAAATTTTTGTATTTTTTCATGCAAACTTGAGCTAACAAAAGATTTGGGTCTATAAATAATTTTGAATCTTTTGCTTTTTTAAAAGATTTGTATGAAAAAATAGCTATTGGTAGTTCTGTACAACCAAGAATAATTTTTTTACATTTTTTTTTCATTAAAAATTTAACCGCTGGTCTTAAAGCTTTTTCAGCATCTTTTACTTTACCTTTTTTTACATATTTAATAGCAGTATTTACTGAACTCTTTTGTAATCTTTCACTCGGACTTATCAAATTATAATTTTTTTCAAAATACTTATGGTAGATTTTTGTGTCCAAAGTAGCCTCAGTACATAACAATCCTATAGTTGAATCTTTCTTAAATCTTTTTTGTGTGTTTAAATATACTTCTTTTGGCATACTAAGAAATGGTACAGATATTTTTTTTTGAATATCTTCATGCCAATAATGTGCTGTGTTACATGGCATTACAATAAACTTGCATTTATTTTTTTCAAGCATTCGACAACCAGCAATTAATTCTTTTAAAACATTTTTGTATTGCTTTAAATTCTCTGCTCTTCGTGGTGTATTTGATTTATTATAGAGGACAAACATCGGATATTTTTGATCTAATTTTCCCCTGTTTAATTTTGCAAGCTTATCGCAAAAGTCTAAGCCTGCTTGAGTTCCCATGCCACCTAATATTCCAATCATAATTTAAATAATATCTTCTATATTAAAATTCAAAACATCTATATAGATATTTAAATAACAGCAGAAATATATTATCGCTAAATATGAACAGAAATTTATCATTACTTACGTTAAGTCAGATATTTGGTTTTACCACAGCAACAATAACAGTATTTCTTAGCGGAATAGTTGGTTCTCAAATTAGCTCAAATCAATCTTTATCAACCTTACCAACCGCTTTATTCGTAGTTGGAACAGCAAGCTTTACTGTTTTAGCGGCAAATATTATGAGTAAAATTGGAAGAAGAAATGGTTTTGTCTTTGCGGCTATCGGAAGTTCTTGTTCAGGACTACTTGCTGCTTTTGCAATTAGTCAGAAAAGTTTTAATTTATTTTGTCTATCTTGCTTAATTCTTGGAATGGGCGCTGCATTTAATCATCAATATAGATTTGCAGCAGCT
>CACAJQ010000008.1:0-41803 GCA_902532805.1 uncultured Pelagibacteraceae bacterium
TAATGATGTATCAGTAACATCAATTGCTTTTTCACCAAATATTGATCTTAGTAATTTTTCTTCAGGGCCCGATGCAGTATCTCCTTTAGGAGTAACTTTACCTACCAAAATATCTCCTGGTTTTACTTCTGCTCCTATGTAAACTATTCCTGATTCATCTAAATTTTTTAATGACTCTTCGTTAACATTAGGTATGTCTCTTGTTATGTCTTCTTCTCCTAATTTTGTATCTCTAGCCATTACTTCGTATTCCTCAATGTGAATAGAAGTAAAAACATCATCTGTGACGCATCTTTCAGAAATCAATATTGAATCTTCAAAATTATATCCTTGCCATGGCATAAAAGCGACGGTTACATTCTTGCCTAAAGCTAACTCTCCAACTTTAGTGGATGGACCGTCAGCTATGATATCGCCAGATTTTACCTTATCACCTACCCTTACTAATGGTTTTTGATTTATGCATGTATTTTGATTAGATCTTTTAAATTTCTGTAAATTATAAATATCTACACCTGATTTAGAATAATCTTTTTCTCCAGAGGCTTTGATAACTATTCTTTTACCATCAATTTTATCTACAACTCCATCTCTTCTAGCGACAATTGTCACTCCTGAATCTAGAGCAACATCACTTTCAATACCTGTACCGACAAGAGGAGCTTCTGGTTTTAATAATGGAACTGCTTGTCTCATCATATTTGAGCCCATTAAAGCCCTGTTAGCATCATCATTTTCCAAGAAAGGAATTAAAGAAGCTGCTACAGAAACAAGTTGTTTTGGTGATACATCAATATAATCAATACTTTCTGGTTTGGCCAAAATAAAATTTAAGTTTTGTCTACAAGACACTAATTCTTCAGTAAATTTTCCATTTTTATCAATTAAAGAATTTGCTTGAGCAATCGTAAATTTAGTTTCTTCCATTGCTGAGAGGTATTCAATATTATTTTGAACTACACCATCTTTAACTTTTTTGTATGGACTCTCTATAAAACCATATTTATTAATTTTTGAATATGTTGATAAACTGTTGATTAAACCTATGTTTGGACCCTCTGGAGTTTCTATTGGGCAAATTCTTCCATAGTGCGTTGGATGAACATCACGAACTTCAAATCCAGCTCTTTCTCTCGTTAAACCACCTGGTCCTAAAGCTGATACTCTTCTTTTATGAGTGATTTCAGAAAGTGGGTTAGTTTGATCCATGAACTGAGATAGTTGTGACGTAGCAAAGAAGTCTTTAAGAGAAATTGTTAAAGGCTTAGCATTAATTAAATCTTGAGGCATTGCAGACTCAACATCTAAAGTAGTCATTTTCTCTTTTATAGCTCTTTCCATTCTATAAACACCTATTCGAGCTTGATTTTCTACGAGTTCACCAACAGACCTAACTCTTCTATTTCCTAAATGATCAATATCATCAACTTCGTCTTTGCCATCTCTTAAATCTAGCATTTTCTGAATTATTGCAAGCACATCATCATTTCTTAAAATTGTAATTTTATCAGAACATGTCAATTCAAGTCGTGAATTCATTTTTACTCTTCCAACATCTGATAGATCATATCTATCAGAACTAAAAAACAAGTTATTAAATATTTGAGTGGCTATCTCGATTGTAGGAGGCTCTCCAGGTCTTAAAACTTTATAAATTTCTGTTATAGCCTCATTTTTATTTTCGTTTTTATCATTAAAAATACTTAGTAATAAATATGGACCTTTGTTAATTGAGTTCGTTTTAGAAATTTCTAGTGATTTAATTTCGGCTTCTATAATTTTACTTAATATGGTCTCATTAAGTTCTGTTCCTATTTTAAATATATCTTCACCGATAGTTATATCTCTGTGCAAAAATTTACCATAAAGTGACTCGTTAGAAACAAAAATTTCCTTCAAACCGTCATTTGAGAGTTTTTTTGCAGTTAAAAAATTTATTTTTTCTCCTAATTTTACAACTACTTTATTGTTTTTCGCATCAATTACTTCCTCTGAAAAATTTTTGGCTTTGTAATTTTCTGGATCAAATTTTGTTTTCCATTTATTTAATTTTTTATCATATGTTAATGTTTCCTTTTGATAAAATTCATCTACTATATCATTTTTTGAAAAACCAAGAGCTTGCAGCAAAGTTGAGACTAAAATTTTCTTTTTCCTATCTATTCTAAAATATAATAAGTCTTTGACATCGAATTCAAAATCTAACCAAGAACCTCTGTTTGGAATAACACGACAATTAAATAATAATTTTCCACTTGCATGTGATTTGCCTTTATCATGATCAAAGAAAACACCTGGGCTTCTATGCATTTGATTAACTACTACTCTTTGAACTCCGTTAGTAATAAAGGTTCCACTATTAGTCATCATAGGTACCTCACCCATATAAACTTCTTGTTCTTTTGCAGATAGAATATCTTTTGTATTATTCTCTTGATCTATCTCATAAACTACTAGTCTAAGTGTACATTTAAGAGCAGCTGAGTAAGTCAAACCTCTTGCAATACATTCTTCAACATCAAATTTAGGTTTTTCTAATTTATACGATACGTATTCTAATGTTGCCTTGTCGTTTAAATCTTCAATTGGAAATATACTTTTAAAAACTCTATCAAAACCTTTAACAAGGTGTTGATCAACATCTTGTTTAAATTCTGTGAGTTCCTTATAAGAATTTTTTTGTACTTCTATAAGATTTGGTATAGATAAACTTTCCTTAAGTTTTCCGAAGCTTTTTCTTATATTTTTCTTTTCTGTAAAAGATAATTGCATCTCAACTACTGATTAAATTAATTTAACCAGTAAATAATCCTATCTAATTTATTTTAGTTCTACTTTTGCGCCAGCTGCTTCGAGTTTTTGCTTAATCTCTTCTGCTTCTTTTTTATTTACACCTGATTTGACTTCTTTTGGTGCACCTTCAACTAAATCTTTAGCTTCTTTTAGACCTAAAGCAGTAATTGCTCTAACTTCTTTAATAACATTTATTTTTTTATCTCCAGCTGCAGTAAGCATAATTGTAAATTCATCCTTTTCTTCTGCTGGTGCCGCACCTCCTGCTGCTGCTGGAGCTGCTGCTACAGCTGCTGCCGCAGTCACTCCCCATTTTTCCTCTAATTGTTTTGAAAGTTCAGCTGCTTCAACAACAGTTAAACTTGATAAGTCATCTATAATTTTATTTAAGTCAGCCATATTAATTCTTGTCCCTGGTTATTTTTTTGATTTTTCGAGCGCTAAAATAGCGATTTTTGACGCCGGCGCAAGTAAAATACTTGCTATTTTTTGTGCTGGAGACCTTAATATTCCTACTATTTTAGCCCTAGCTTCATCTAATGATGGTAGAGTAGCTACATTTTTGACTCCTGCAACATCTAATATGTCTGATCCCATGATTCCACCTAGAATCTTTAGGTTTTCATTTTCTTTTGAAAAATTTGTTAAAATTTTTGCAGAGGTTATTGCATCTTCAGAGAGTGCTACTGCAGTTGGGCCTGAAAACAAATTAGATAGATCTTTGCATCTAGTTTTTTCCAATGCTAATTTTGTTATTCTATTATTTGTAATTTTAAATTTTATACCGTGTTCCCTCATTTTAGATCTTAAATCATCAAGTTGGTTCATTGTTAAACCTTGATAATGAGTAACGATTACAGCTTCAGACTTTTCAAACTGATTTGTCATATCAGATATATACTGTTTCTTTTGTTCTTTATTCATCATAACTAAATACTCTTACCTAATTTGATTTTGTATGAAACACCCATTGTTGAAGTTAAGAATGCTTGTTTAATCAAATCGCCTTTAATTGTATTATTTGATTTTTCCTTTTCTAATGCATCAATTACTGCATTAAAGTTCATAATTAACTTCTCATTTGTAAAAGATTTATTTCCTATACTCACACCTATGTTTCCATCTTTATCATTTCTTATTTCAACTTGACCGGATTTTGCATCAGTTACAGATTTTTTTATATCGTTAGTAACTGATCCCAATTTTGGGTTCGGCATCAAACCTTTTGGACCAAGGACTTTTCCTAATTTTGAAAGTTTAATCATCATACCAGGAGTACATATTAATTTTTCAAAATTTATATTTCCCGTCTTTATTTCATCTATAAGTTCATCACCGCCAACAATTTCAGCGCCAGCATCTTTTGCTTCTTGTAATTTATTCTCTTCACAAACTACTCCCACTTTTACTTTTTTTGAACTTCCGCCTGGTAAATTAATAACTGTTCTAATATTAATCTCACTTTTCTTTTGTTTATTATTAATTTGTAAGCTTAAATCTAATGACTCATCAAATTTTGTTGTACAATTTTGCTTTAATATAGGTATTAATTTTTCTACCTGCTCAGATTGCAAATCTCTAGTTTTTTCTGGTAATTTTTTATATCTTTTCGATGACATTATTCTACCACCTCAATACCCATAGATCTTGCTGAACCAGCAATTATTTTTGCAGCTTCATCAACATCATGAGCATTCAAATCTGCCATTTTTTTTTCAGCAATTTCTTTTAATTGTTTTTTTGAAATTTTTGCAACAATATTTCTTCCAGGTTCTTTTGATCCACTCTTTAATTTAACTGCCTCTTTTATAAAATGAGAAGCTGGAGGTGATTTAATTATAAAATCAAATTTTTTGTCTTTATAAACTGTGATAATTACCGGTACAGGTTTGCCTGCAAATGATTTTGTTTTTTCATTAAATGCTTTACAAAAGTCCATTATATTTATTCCTCTTTGGCCTAAGGCTGGTCCAACAGGAGGGGCTGGATTTGCCTGACCTCCATTGATTTGTAATTTTATATATCCACTTATCTCTTTTTTTGCCATTAGCTTGCCTTTTCTACTTGACTATATTCTAAATCAACAGGTGTTGGTCTTCCAAAAATTGATACTGAAACTTTTAGCCTCAATTTATCTTCATCTATATCTTCAACTAAACCACTGAATGATGCAAATGGTCCATCTATAACCTGAACCTTTTCTCCAACATTGTATTCTACTCCTGACTTTGGTTGTACTACGCCATCTTTAATTTGGCCGAGTATTTTTTCAATTTCCTTTTCAGAAACAGGTATAGGAGTTCCTTTTGTTCCTAAAAACCCACTAACTTTTTTTAAACTTTTTATCATATGATAAATTGTATTATCCATTTCGCTCTTTAATAAAATATATCCTGGAAAATATTTTTTCTTCCTTTGAACTCTCTTTCCTCTTTTAACTTCAGTAATATCGTGAGTGGGTACAATTATTTCATCAATTTTATCCGAAAGATTTGCTTTATTTGCTTCCTCCTTAATTTCCTGAGCTACTTTATTTTCAAAGCTTGAATGAGATTGCACTATATACCAATTTTTCATTACAAATTAACCTTTAAAATTAATTCTAAAAGAAATTGCAGAACTTGATCTAATAGTAGAAAAAATAAAGCTGCCACTATAGCCATAGCTACTACCATCAAAGATCCTTGAACAACTTCTTTGCCCGTTGGCCAAGTAACTTTAAATGCCTCTTGTTTAACGTCCTGAATAAATTTTAGCGGGTTTTTCATAATATTTATTATGGCAGGAGCGGAGGGAATCGAACCCCCAACCTCCGGTTTTGGAGACCGGCGCTCTACCAATTGAGCTACACTCCTATGGAGTTTACTCTATAATTTTTGTTACTACTCCAGCTCCTACTGTTCTTCCACCTTCTCTAATAGCAAAATTCAATTTCTCAGCCATTGCAATAGGTGTAATTAATTTTACTGTGAATTTAGCATCATCACCTGGCATAACCATTTCTGTTCCAGCTGGCAATTCTACTTCACCTGTCACGTCAGTTGTTCTAAAATAAAATTGAGGTCTGTATTTGGTGAAAAAAGGAGTGTGTCTTCCTCCCTCTTCTTTTTTCAATACATAAGCTTGAGCCTCAAATTTAGTATGTGGAGTTATTGAGCCAGGCTTACATAATACTTGTCCTCTCTCTACATCTGTTCTTTCAACTCCTCTAAGAAGAGCACCTATGTTGTCGCCTGCTTCACCAGAGTCTAATAGTTTTCTAAACATCTCTACTCCTGTACAAACAGTTTTTTTTGTTTCTCTAATTCCCACAATTTCTATTTCGTCACCAGTTTTAATAACACCAGATTCTACTCTACCTGTTACAACTGTACCTCTACCTGATATTGAGAAAACATCTTCTACAGGCATCAAGAAATCTTTATCTTTTGGTCTGTCAGGTTGTGGAATAAACTCATCAACAGATTTCATCAGTTCCATAATTGAATTTTTACCAATTTCATCATCTCTTCCTTCTACAGCTGCTAGTGCTGATCCTTTAATAATTGGAGTTTTGTCTCCTGGAAATTTATATGATGTTAATAAATCTTTTATTTCTTCCTCAACAAGTTCAATCATTTCTTTATCGTCAACTTGATCAACTTTATTCAGGTAAACTACTATAGCTGGAACACCAACTTGTCTTGCTAAAAGAATGTGCTCTCTAGTTTGTGGCATCGGTCCATCAGCGGCATTAACAACTAAAATTGCTCCATCCATTTGTGCAGCACCAGTTATCATGTTTTTTACATAATCAGCGTGGCCTGGACAATCTACGTGAGCATAGTGTCTCTTTTCAGTCTCATACTCTACATGGGCAGTTGAAATAGTTATTCCTCTTTCTTTTTCTTCCGGAGCTTTATCAATTTGATCATAAGCAGTAAATTGCGCACCGCCAGACTCTGCTAATACTTTTGTGATCGCAGCAGTTAATGTTGTTTTACCATGATCGACGTGACCTATAGTACCAATATTACAGTGCGGTTTATTTCTTACGAACTTTTCTTTTGACATTACTTGTTTACCTCTTTTATTTATATTCTTTATTTAATTTTTGGAGCGGGTAAAGGGAATCGAACCCTTACATCCAGCTTGGAAGGCTAGCGTTCTACCATTGAACTACACCCGCAACACCCAAGTACACTCCATGTTATAAAAAAAATTATTGAATGGTGGAGGGGGAAGGATTCGAACCTTCGAAGACCGAAGTCAACGGGTTTACAGCCCGCCCCATTTGACCGCTTTGGTACCCCTCCTTAATAAAATTTTAGGGGGAAGCACCCCATGTTCAATAAAGCTTTAAACAACATGCGTTTTATATATTTTTATTGTACAAATGCAATACGTGAAATATAGGAAAATAGCTTAAAAAATAGAGTAAATTCAACAATTATCATGAACAAATCATCTTTTTTTATAGTAGGAAAACATGCGGTCATAGAGGCATTAAAAAATCCCAAAAGAAAAGTTTTAAAAATTTTTTTAACTGAAGAAAGTAAGAAAAATATACACAGAGTTAGTTCAAGAAAAAATTTGCTTAAAGATTTAAAAATTTATTACAAAACAAGAAAAGAACTTGATAAGTATTGTTCTAAAGACGGAATTACTCATCAAGGATATGTTGCTGAAATAGAACATTTTGAAAAAAATAATTTAAAAGAATTTATTAAAATAAAAAACGATTTAACTCTTGCATGTTTAGATGAAGTGACGGATCCTAGAAATATAGGCTCTATAATTAGAAGTGCTGCATCGTTTGATATTGATGGCATAATTGTTAAGGAAAGACATTTTCCCTCAGAGAGTAAACTTATGTATAAATCTGCAAGTGGATGTATGGAACATATAAATATATTTGAGGTATCAAATATAAATACCACTCTTAAGTACCTTAGGGAAAAAAATTTTTGGATTTATGGTTTTGAAGCAAGTTCTGAGAAAAAGTTTAATGAAATTAAATGGGATGGAAATAATATTTTATTATTTGGTTCAGAGGGATTTGGTATGCGAGAACATACAAAAAAATATACGGATTTTTCAGTAAAAATAGACATAAATAAAAAAATTGAGAGTTTAAATATATCTAATAGTGCTGCAATAGTTTTTCATCATATAAATCAGTACAAAAATAAAACTTGATAATATTAAAATTCGTAATACAAAACTCTTAATGCCCTTGTAGCTCAGCTGGTAGAGCAATTGATTTGTAATCTTCATTCCTTTTAAAATCATAAATAAACATAACACTAATTTAAGCAAAAGTGAATCGTGTACGATTTGAGTACGATTTATAAAATTATTTCATTCTATAATCCTTATATTTTGATAGTCGGCGATTGCTGCGCAATCGCCTCCTCACACTTTTTCAACCGCATAAAGTTTAAGATTTTATTTTTGTAAAGAGTCTAATTTTGACTCCAGAAGCTGTCTGAGAGCATCATATATTAACGATAGATCCTGCATGGAGTAAGTGTCGAGATGGATCCTAAACGAGTCTTAAAATAGCTGTATGGAGTCCTGGTGACCATGTTTTATATTATTTAAGCTATAGATATATGTTGTGTATATACTAACATTTGAACACTAAAGGATCCTAAAAACTTGTCCAAAAATAGAAGTTAATATTTTGTTAATCCCTGCAAATCAAATATTGTTTAAAAAGTTTATCAAAAAAAATTTTATAAAATTCTAAAACTTTTTGAAATGTGTGCATGGTATAATATTCAGAATGACAATATAGCT
Source organism: uncultured Pelagibacteraceae bacterium (assembly GCA_902532805.1). Lineage (GTDB taxonomy): Bacteria > Pseudomonadota > Alphaproteobacteria > Pelagibacterales > Pelagibacteraceae > Pelagibacter. The sequence continues at coordinate 8,575 of CACAJQ010000008.1, forward strand.
GCGGAAGCTGCTGAAAGACCTGCAACTGGTAAATGTGGATTTTGTGGTGCTAGAGATATTAAGATCCATACTAGAATGAAAATATATTTTTCTGAATTTGAAATAGAGGATGCTGATTGTTGTTACAGCTGCTATCACAAGAATTCTAAAAAGGCTCATACATAATCCTAGAGCAACAGGGATTTCACTTAACGAAACAAACAAAATAAGCTGCAGTAGCTGGTAGATAAGATAGTCACAATTTGGGCGACCATCTGCGAATTTTTTGCTCAGGAAATCAGAAAGTTCCTACCAGCACCACCAGCAACCCAAGCTGCTTTAATCAAAATATAAACAGGAGTAATTATGAAAATAAATAATGTTGAGAAAGCTATGCCTGCAAAAGATGGTGTTAGCTTAAGAGCTGATATTGAAAAAATTAGATTTGATTTTTTAAACGATATAGCAAATGAGCTGAAAGAGCTTTACGAAAAAGAGAAGAAAAAAGGACAATCATTTAATGATTGGTTAAAGAGTAAACCAAAAGAAGAATTAGAAAGATTAGGATCTAAAAAAGGTGGAATAATAAAAGATCCTACCTACACTTATTATGATGATGGAGGATCTGTTAAGCCTCCAATAAAAGATGATATTCCTATCAAGGATATAGACCTGGATAGTGAGTTAAATAAATTAGGTAATATTTTTCTAAAATTAAATAATAGAGATAGAGCTACAGTAATGGATCTATTGAAAAGATCAGGAGTTATTAAGGATGACTAGATATGATGAAAATAATCCCCAGCACAGAAAAGAATTACATGAATATTTGACTAGACCTGCAAGCAAAAGTAAAGGCGCATTCAGGAATTTTACCAAAGAGCAAAAGACAGTTAATGCAAATGAGCTGGAGTCATTAATTAAAAAAACAGAAAAAGAATTAAGTGAGGATAAGATAGTGACTAAAACAAATAATCAAAAGCCTAAGATAGATTTTTTAAGAAAAATACTACTAGAGGAAATGAAGCAAAGAGACTTAGATGAAAGTGAAGTTAGATACCTGGTGCAAACTAAGCCTAGATCAAGCGCCATGAATCAAGCAACAGGTGCTGCTAAACCTTTTATCAGGACTAAGAAAAAACCAGTTGTAGATCAAACACCAATTAAGATTGATTCATCACCTATTAAGTTCAAGTCACCTTTATATCAACCTGATTATTCTACAGTACAAGCTGCTAATAGATTGAGACAATTACAAAGACAAAGTGAATTGCAAAAAATTAGAGATGCAAATACTGGTATTGGTTATTTAGTTGGTGGTCTTAGATTTAAGTCTTAATCTATAAATAGCTTCATCAACTTTATTTTTAAATTTAATTGGTTCGTAATGTGGTGATGGAGTTACTTCAATTGAATCATCTGCAGGTGTAATCTCATAATAAGTTCGTCTAGCTCTTGGTAATGGTACATATCTATTTGCATTGTATCTAGGTCTAATATTATTTGTTATTGGCTCATGGACATTTGCTGGTTGTTCTTTTTTACCCCAGCGCTCCTCAGCTGCTGCTTTTCTTTGATCGTTAATATTTCTTAATTGACTACCTGGAGCCCAGTATTTGGCTGCAGCTCTTGCTGCATACATGGATCTATTTTTTTGTTTTTGCTTAGCTGCTCTTGCTGTTATTGGTACACCAGTATCATTGTACCCTTTTCTACCTTTATAATTTGACTCTAAATCAAACTTATCTTTTGGTCTTTCATGCTTAGCTTTATGCTGCATTGTTTTATAAACCTGCTGCAGCTGCTCTTTCCAATCCATTAATTATCAACCTTTGTTGGTGCTAATATTTTAGTAATATCTTTATCAAATTGAGCATTATCTAATTTTTCTTTCTGCTCCTCCTTTTTGTGAAACTCATCCACCTGGTATTGTAACTCATCATTGTAGTCTCTTGCATCACTCAGGTCTTGCTCTAGCTCTCTGATTCGTAAATCTTTTTCCTTAATTAGATCCCAAAACTCATAATTCATTTTAGTAACTCGATCATTTATTCTTTGATAGGTTAGACTTGTATCTGTTGCAGCCTTAAGCAACTCTCTCAATTCTTCTCTTTTTAAAAAAGTATCTGCCATAAATAGTCCTTAATTATTTTATATTCATCCTACTGGAGTAAAGGACAGCCTAGGCAACTCCACTAACTCCCAGCCCACCAGCAACATAAGTCATATTGGTATAATTCTATCAATTACTGTCTCCAGCGGATAATTCACAATAGCCCATGAAACATGGAAATTTAAATCCTACCGCAATAGGGATTGTGTAATCTTATCTACCACAAAGCTAGTACATACGGACTCTTGACCAGGTTCAGTTTCATTCCATGGAATGTATATAAAAGAAACTTTTGAAAGTTTGAAACTGGTTGACACTAGCGATTTATTTAACTTATGTTTCAAAATATTAAGTTAACAATGAAACTTACTTTAAATTTTTTAAGGTAAACTGTCACCTTTTTAATTGTTTCAGAGTAAGTTTGAGTAAGTTGAAACATGAAACTATCTCTTAAAATCCCTACCCCTTTCAATAAACCATTGTTGTGTTTTACCTGAAAGCTCTACTGTGTACCAATAATTATAACCATCTTCATATTGCAGCCCAGTTCTTTCAACATTACCTTTTTGATTATCTACAGCTCCTCCAAAGCCATTAATTAATTTTCGTCTAATATCTGTCCTAATAGTAGCTTCTTTTACATCCGAGTCAGCCATTCTTGGATCTCTTGCTGCAAGTTCTACAACTACACTATTGAGAGTTATTTTATCTTCACCAGCTTTATCAAATTGAGTTTTAATAAATGGCATATTATTTCTTACAAATAATTCATTTTCTGCAGCTTTAAGTTTGATTTTTGATTTAGTTATTTCATGTAAAGTTGACAAACTAAATACACCAGTTTTTTCTACAACTTTTTCTTTTGTTACATGATCTATTACATCTACTTCAACAGTATTCTTTTTTAGCCAGGCAATATCATCTGCAACTAAATTGTAATTTGATTTAGCCTCTATTATCCCTGCATAGTGAATAAAGTTAGATCCATCTTTTACATGCTCCTTAAATTTGGTCCAAATTTTCTTAAGCATTGGCTGCATTGTAAGTACGAATCTCGCAGCTCCTATCAATGAAGATGCACCCCTTGCAGCTGTTAGTGCTGATTGTGGATCTACTTCAATATCCTTGCTGTCCTGGTCAACTGTAATCATAGAAATTTTATTAGAATGATGTCCTGTAATTATTGTTCCTGCATTAATAAAAGTTAAAGGTATCAATGTACCCTTAATATATTCTTCCATATGCTGGTTAGAATTTTCATCATAGCTTCCTTGTTGAAAGTTAATTAATGGATCTAATATAATATGCTTAATATTCTTAGATTTAATAAGCCTTTTTAGTTGATTATATTGCTTAGTTTTTTCTGCATGTGATGCTTTAAATTTTACCAGTTTTAAGTCTTGTTCTAGTCCTCTTTTGTAAATTTTAAATTCATCTAATTCACCACCTAAATGTTTCTTAATAGCAGCAAATCTAATGTTCATTTCATTAATGGTTTCTTCTGCAGCAATAATTAAAACATTACCTCTAATTAAAATTGGTTTACCAAAAAACCCAGCTCCAGTAGCTAAGCACCATGCAAGCATATGCAATATTACTGTTTTACCTATTCCAGGCTGACCTACTAAAACAGTTAAACATTTTTCCATTAACCATCCCTGCAGCACCCAGGCTCTACTATAAATTAATTCTTCTCCTGTATGTTCCTGCACCTCAAGCTCTGAGAAATCCTGGTCATCTTTTGGTTTAATATTTTCTAGTTGTACTCCTGTAAATTGCTTTATCCAATTGATCCAATTTTCTGTTTTTGGATTATATTTTTTGTAAGGTTTTTTAGTTTTTAATCGATCAATATATTTTGTATCTGTTAATTTTGTACTGAAACAACCATTATAAAAATCTATTGCATGGCTTATTTGTTCATCTGAATATTTTGCCTGGTGTAGTTCTACACAAGCCATGAGTAATGCCTGGTATCGAGATCCCTCCCCTGTCTTCATTCCAACTAATGATGCAGCTACAGGAAAATAATTTAATTTTAATCTTTGTAAGTATTGTTTAGCTGTATACTTATTGCCCCTTGGATCATATGGATATTGTTTATTATTACAAAATGGTAAATTAATTCCTGACATTGATCCATTTTCAGTAGGCAAAACTTTATCTGCCTTATGTCCAATATGTTTTTCAAAAATTTCTGCATATTCTTTAACAGCATTATGAGCCAGCTTAACTGGGCATTCTTTAGAAAAATTAAAATATAAATGCCATCTACCACTAGGGGATTGAAAAGGTATTATTCCAGTATTGGTTTTGAATGCAGCAGCTGCAACTTCTTTTGCTGGTAATTTTTTATCAAAATCTATTACACCAAACATACAAACCACCTCACCTTTTTCATTTTTATATGCAGGGTTTCCGCCTTGAGATAACCCCTCCAGGTGTTTTTTATAATCTATGCTTTTGCCTTTATCCCAATATTGGTTTTTAGTTCCATCAGGTTTGTAACCATCCCAAACTAATGTATTTGAATTATCTATTTTAAAAATTTCTGATATATTAGGTTTACTTTTCAATAATACATCAGCATCTGCTGGAGTGATCTTTCCAGCAGCAGCTGTTTCTGCCATACTAGCTCCTATCTACAATTACATTTTCATGTAACTTTTTAACAATAAGATCTGCAGGGTAATAAATTCTATTTCTGATTTTTGTATAAGCAAAAATAGATCTCTTATTACTTCTTTGTTTTCTTAATGCAGCATCACTAACACTAAGAACATTTGCGAGTTGTTTACTCGTAAGCAGTTTGCAATCAGCTTCAATGAATTTTTTTAATTCTTCATCAGTAAGCAGCTGACCACTTCTTATTTTTGGTTCCATGCCTTTACCTCTCCTATTAAAATTATTGGGCATAGCTATCTGGTAGATTATTTGTGACTATAAGTGAAATCCCTGCAATTACAGGATTAAGAGCCAGCGCAGGTGGAATGAAGACCTGCACCAGCTGAGTCGTAATACTAAATAAATATTATTATTTGAAATCCTAAATGATATTAGATTTTAAATTCCTTATCACCTCTAGCTATAGGCACTATCTTCTTTTTTCTCTTTAGACCAAAAAACTCTTTCATGGTTGTAACATCATTTTGGAATGTTTTTATTGCTGGTGGTTTTTTATATCCAGTTTCTTCACAGAATATTTTTAGAGCTTTGGAGTTAAATATTGCAGGTGCTCCACCTTTATTTTTATTTATAGCTTCAAATAAATTAGCAACTGATCCTGCAGCATCTGGATCTTTTAAAATTTTTAATAACAACCAATTATCTTTTGTAAACCTTGCAACAGCTACAGCTGCTTCATGTGGTTCTAATCCAGGAATATGAGTATCAATAAATCTCTCGAGCTGATTAAAATTTTTTATTTTTCTAGCTTCATCAAAAACATTAACAACAGTTCCATGTGGTAAACCTTTTGCGGATGCTGCTATCTCTTTACCAGCTGCGCTTGACCAAAAAGCAGCTCCATCTGCTTCCAGGTCTATCTTAATCTTTTTTCTTTTTTTTAAAGATGATGATTTTCTTTTTGTCTTGGTCTTTTTTCTCATTCCTTTTGTACTCCTTAACTAGTTTATCTGATATTGAGATCCATTCAATATGGTTGTCTTTAGTCCAATTAATCATTGTTAGATCCCTCCTTTAACTGCACTACATTATCTGGGATGTCATAAGCTGATCTACCTTTAAATTTTTCATCTCTTTGGTTGTAGTAATGATCTTTAGTAACTTTTGTTGAGCTATGTCTCATTCTCTCAGATGTCTCCTGGAGTCCATACTTAGCCCCATAATGTGTAGCAAATGTTTTACGAAGATGTTTGAAAGAATAAATATTTTTATATGTATACAGCTTCCTACTACCAAATGATCTTACAAGCGATCTTTCAGCTAAACCAAACTTATAATTAAATTTATATAATTTTTTTCTATAAGAATTATTGGTTATATGTTTTGTTGGATCTGTTGGTCTAGGAAATACATAAGCTGATTGAGCTGCAAATGTTGCAGCAGTATCTGGCTCAGATTTATAATCCATCAATTTATTTAATTGATCTGTTGCCATGTTTAAATCTACAACAGCCTCATTACGATCTTTACTATCTCTAATAAATATTTTTGTATTATTATCTATTAACCATCCTGAGCATTCTTCCTTAGCTGATTCGGTTAATGGTTCCTGCCATTTGATCCCCATTACATCTGCAGGTCTTTCACCTATATCAAGCAGCAGCATGTAATAAGTTAAAAAATGTGGATCTCTATAAAGATTGTTTTTTATATAGTTTATTATCTCTAAAACTTTCTCAATTTTTAAAAATTTCTTATCTTTATTTTCAATAAACTTATTAATTCCATAGCAAGGGTTATGATCCTTTTGCCATAGCTTAGAGCCTCCTCTATCCATATCCCATGTAAAGACAGCTGATAATGCTGATAGCATTCTATTAGCTGAAATAGGTGTTGCTGCTAATCTTTCATGGTGGTTCTTAATATGATCTTTAGTGAGTTTATTCAGCTTAATATCTTTTAAAATATCAGTATTGAATTGCCCATTAATCTTGACCTTACTAGTCAACCGATCAAGGATATCTGGATCATTAGTGTCCATCATTACATAAGTATTGAGCGCTCTTATATAACCATCTTTAGTTTTTTGCTTATAACCAAGTTTACCACCTTTTTGTTTAACTCTATACTTGGCAGCTCCAGGCTTCCTATAATCTGCTATTAGAGTTCCAACAGTTGGAGCAGTTACAGCTCCTGCATCTGGTGTCTTTTTCCAATCAGAAATATTTTGTGCAATAGATAATTTTATTTCCTCAATTGGTTTTGCTCCTAACCTGCAAATGAATTTGTACCTGCCATGTCTCTTAAGTTTACCATCTGCTGTTGTTCCAACTACAACACTATAAGAAGCATAAACTGATTTAATTCTATTCCTGCTGACTCGTAAAGCTACTGCTGGAGTATCATTAAAAAAATATGTTCCAGGTTCTTTAATCCTGTCACACTCTTGTTTTGTAAATTTAGATTTTCTGTTTTTTGGTTTCATGTTCATTCCTTTGTTTGGTTTGTGTCATAAAAGGAATGACTTTAGAAATCCCATAACATACAGGATCCTGAGTACGAATTGAGTACGATTTATTTGTCACTTTGGATCTACAAATCGCATCAAATGCGAGCAGCTTCAACAGAAGCTGCGAGCAATCAATTTTATTTTTTATTGCAAAATATGGATTTTTATTTATACATCTTTGCGTGCCCTTGTAGCTCAGCTGGTAGAGCAATTGATTTGTAATCAATAGGTCCGCGGTTCGAGTCCGTGCGGGGGCACCATTAATTTGTCTCGTTTCTTAATTGTTCAATTTTGATTTTTTTCTGAAGACTTCTATTTTTATCAAATATTAAATTAAATTTAATTTTTTTATTAGTTTTAATAGATATTGATTTTGCATTTCTTACCTCGATATTATCAGCAACAGCGCTTATGGGTCTCTTTATATAATTTAAATTCTTAATTGTGATTTTAGATTTATCACTAACTATTTTTCCTTTCCATCTCCTTGGTCTAAAAGCACTTATTGGACTTATTGCTAATTTTTTAGAGTCTATGCTGAGAATAGGACCATGAACAGAAAGATTGTAAGCTGTACTGCCAGCAGGTGTTGACACCAGAACACCATCAGATATTAAATGTTTTATAATTTGTTTTTTTCCGTTTGAAATAGTTAATGATGCAGTTTGTCTACTTTGTCTAAGAACTGAAATTTCATTAATCGCTATACATTTTTTAATAATGTTTAATTTATTTTTTACAATCATTTCTAATGGAGATATTGAAATTAACCTTCCTTTAGTTAAATTTTTATAATTTGTTTTTTCAGAAAATTTATTCATTAGGAACCCATAGTTCCCTGAATTTATTCCATAAAAAGGTTTTTTGTACTGGTTGTATTTTTTTAGAGTTTCAAGCATAAAACCATCTCCACCTATTACGATTATTAAATTAGATTTTGATAAAGGATATGTGTTTATTCTTTTTAGGACTGCATTTTTAATTTTATTTGATCTAGAATTTTTATCTGAAACTATAAAGGGATTAATCATTAGTGGTGCCCTCGGCCAGACTCGAACTGGCACTCCCAAAAGGGCAAGGATTTTAAGTCCTTTGTGTCTACCAATTTCACCACGAGGGCATGAGATATTTTCATGAGTATTTATGCTAATATTTATAATTGAACAAGTTTAATAATCAAATTTTATTTAATGATTTTGATTTTGCAATCAAATATTCTGCAGCATACGCAGAAGAATGATCAAGATTAGAAATATATTCATTAGTAAATTCATCTATACTATCATAATTTAAATTGCTTCTTTTCACTAAGTTACTACATATTAAGGGTAAATCATTTAATTTATCTATCAAAATAATATTACCAAATTTTTTTTTTAATTCATTCTCAATCGTAGATAAGTTTAATTGATCGGAACTCTTATTATGTATTTTATCAACATAATTAATATAAATTATTGGTCTCTTAAATATTAATAAATATTCAAATACTATAGATGAATTGTCAGTAATTAAGATATTTGCTTTTTCTAAAGACTTTATATTGGAAAAATTTTTATCTATAGTGAAATTTTTCTCATCAGCATAAGTATTAATAATTTTTTTAATTATTTTTTTCGACCTTTTATAATGCTCTGGATGAGGTCTAAAAGTAACACTAAAGTTATTAGTTAGTAGCTTGGAAATTATTAGTAAAGAATAATCATTAAATAGATTTTTTTCGTTATAATTCCAAGAAGGGGCAAATAATATGTTATTTTTTTCCTTGATATTTAAATTTACTTTTTTTTTTAGATGATCTAAAAAAAAATAACCTACATTTACAATCTCTTTTCTTGGAAAATTATATTTGATTTCTGCTTTTCTAAGTTCTTTAGATTGATACTCACCATTTGTAAAAATTATTTCGTAATTTTTAAATGCCTCTTTTGTGTATATTTTGTGGGTACTACCAAGCGCATGATAAAAATAAACATAAAAATCACAATTTTTAGACTTTATGATATGATTGCCTAAATCGGGTAATGTCATGATCATAAACCTACATTTTAATAAAATAAAAAATAATTTTAGAATTATAAAATTGCTAATTAAAAAAATTTTTACATATTCTTTAAAATATTTAATATCATCCTGATCCATTGTTACAAAGATGATGTTACTTTGATCTCTTTTTTTTAGTTCTAAAATTAAATCTTTAAAGTGTTCTCTATAAAATTTTGATTCAGAAAAAAAAACAAATTCTTTTTTTTTATTTTCTAATTTAATAAAATTAACTAGATTTATTAATGATTTAATAAAATTAAATAGATAATTCATAAAATTTTTTATTTATTTATTAATGTATTTATTTTGATTTTGTTATTTTCGACTAAATTAAAAATATCTCGGTTTGAGTTAATTTTTTCAAAAAAATAATTTTCTATCAATTTAACAATTATTAAACTACTTGATGCTTTATCAATTTTAAAACTCTCATTATCATTTATTAATTTTGCATAGAAATAAGAATTCCCAATGTAATCTCCATTTGCGTTTCTTTTTTTTTTACTAATATCTTTTGCTCTATTCCAATGATCTGAAGAAATTATTAATAATAAGTCTTGCTTGTAAATTTTGTTAATTTCAGTAAGTAATTTTCCTATAAAAATATCTGAATATATATACTTTAAAATATACTTATCGCCTTCAAATTTGTAATTAATTTTGTTTTGAATATGTATGTCACTATTATTATATAAATGGGGATTATAAATATGTGCGAACATAAAATTTGTTTTTTTAAAATTTTTTATTATCTTATTTATATTTATTATATTCATATGATCTGCGTTATAACTATTTTTAAAATCTAAAGAGTAGATTTTTTCTAAACCCAAACTGTCTAATTGTATTTTGGACATGTTATTTTTTAATTTTTCATTTAAAAAATTATTATTATCCTGTTTTATAGAAATAATTCCAAACTCATTCAGATAAATCTTGAATTTAAAAAAAAGACTAAAATAAAACTTTAAAGAATCTTCAAATATACTATTAGGGTTACTATTTGAATTTCTATCTTCACAAAAATTCCAGTTATTCGAAATAATATACGCAGTGCAATATTCAAGAACACTTGATAATAACGAAACCTCTAATCCATAACTATTTAGTTTTCCAAAAATGGTATTTTGGAAATTAAAAGGAATATCTTGATTATTTAAAGTTTTAAAAATTAGAGTATCATTTTTTGGTATCATTTTATTAATATTAATACCCATCAGTTGCGATGGTGTAGAATATAACGTCCAATTTGATGGAGGATACATATTTGAATGAAATATTCCATTCTCATTAAGATTGTTTAAATTTCTGAACATTTTATTTTGATTAATTTTAATATTAATATACTCAGGATCCATGCCGTCAAAAAATAACCATAAAACTTTTCTGTTTTTATTTATTTCTTTGCTTATATTTTGAATTTTTGTTTCTTTATTTAAGTAATGTTTATCAAAAATTTTAAATAAATCCCAAAATACCAACAGACTTAAAAAAAAACCAAATAGAACAAGAAATTTTTTAATTTGTTTTAATTTATTTCTGAATAAAAACAAAAAAGAAAAAATTATTATAAAAGGGGTAACATAAGAAATTACTTTCACATTCAAAGGTATAGATTTACCAACCTGAAAATCAAAAATGTAAGAATATAAAATTTTTAAAAAATGATGTAATGAAATATTGCCAGAAATATTAAATACCAGTTTTGCTAAAAATATTAAAAAGTAAGTATTTAATAAAAATAAGAGTATATTTTTATAGTCATATCTTAAAGAAAAGATTAATATGAAGTTAATAACAAACAAAAATAATGTTATTTTTAATATTTCTTTAAATATAAAGAAAAAATCAGGTACTGCAAAATAGCTAAATTTATAAAAATAGTATGAAGCTATTAATATTAAAGTTAATCCTAAAGATTCTAATATTTCACTCTTGATTTTTTTTATCAATTTCTTTCTTTCTTTTAAATTTCCTTAGATATTCTTTTATAAATTTTATAGGATTTGTAAGAAAAAAGTAACACGAAGCCAAAAAAGCAATAATCAATTGGATAATATATGAACCTGTCCCAGGATCAAAATATGCGATGGCATGATTTGGGAATAATAAAATAAATGATAAATATAGTAATCTTATCATTTAAAGTAGTTATCAAAATTATAGCTTTTTGCATATACAGAAAATGACGCAAATAGGAGTAATATACTAATCACTCTTAAAAATTTCGTTTATATATAAAAAATTATTTTTGGATAATTTATATTGTATTATATTGATACTTCCTAGCTTCTACTATTTCTTTTGGTAAATTCAATTCAACATCGTCTAATCTTATAAATTCATCTTTCATTATATCTTTTTTTAAAACTGCATTATCAGTGTATCCCATGGGTAAAATTCTTTCATATTTAGACCTTTTAGATGAAATCAATCTTCCTCGTGCACAATAACCACCCTCTCCATCCAATTTTTCACCTTTTTTTAAATCTTTTTTAGCAACACTACCAATTTCAGCATTAAAATTTTTTGTTTGACCTGTTGCTTTATTGTCAAGTACTATTGAATAAATTGATTGAGCTAATTCTAATCCAATATAATGATAAGGTCTCCAAATGGCTGAATAGCTTCCTGAAGAGTCTGTTACCATTCCATAGTCTTTAAAACAATTTTTAACATAATCATTTTGAGCTTTAATAACAATATAAACTCCCCATCTAAGATCATTAGGGATATCTTTTTTATCTAAATCAATGCTTGAAATAACTTCTACTGAACCTGATTGTTCTAATAAACCTCCTTTAGATTTAGGAATTAACTTTTTAGCAATATCGTAAACTCCTATTGGAGGATAAGTTAGTCCATTGTTTGGACACTTTAAATCGGTTGCATTGCTAACAGCGCACATTTCAATCGATGATTTATCTCCACATAAAAAACTATTAAACATTTTAGGATTCATGCCAGACTCATTTTCAGCTCTTTCTTTAGTTAAACCATAATGTCCCCAAACAGTTTCTGGTGTCGAATATTCGAAAGATGGATGATATTTTGTACCTTTGCCTGCACATATAACTTCAAAACCATTTAATTTTGCCCATTCAATTTGCTCTAGTATTAATGATGGCTGATCACCATATGCCATTGAACAGATCACATTATTTTCCTCTGCTAAATCAGATAAATATTTTCCACATAAAACATCTGCCTCAACATTAACCAAAATTATATGTTTCTTATTTTCAATTATTTTTTTTGCATGGACTGTACCCGCTATAGGATTACCTGTAGCTTCAATGTATACATCAATTTCTCTATCTAAAACTTTATCTAAATTGTCCGTAAAATTTATCTTTGCTATTGTTTCATTAGATAGCCCACTATTAAAACAATTTCTTTTAGCTTTATCAATATCGAGCTCAATAATTGTATCTAAAATAATTTTGTTCAATTGATTATATTGAGCTAGGAACATAGAAACAAACTTACCACAACCAATAAAGGCAACTCTAATTGGTTTTTTTAAATTTTGAAGTTTAGAGTATAAATACACGCTTCTATTTTAATAAGAAAAAAATAATAAACCAATAAGATAATAATCCAGAAACAATTGTAGCAATTACATTTCTTGAGTAAAATCCAACAACTAAAGCAACAATTGCACCATAAATTTTTGGATCTGTGATTTCTACTAACAAACCAGAATCATTAAAAAAAACACCAGGAAATATTATTGCTGGAAATACAGCTGCAGGAACATAATTAAGAACCTCTTTAACTTTTGAACTAAGCATATCTCTATCTATTAGGGCTACCATCGCCATTCTAGAGAAATAAGTAACAATTCCAGATACAATAATAGAAAACCAAGTCATTTTTTAAACCTCAACATTATAAAAGCTGCAATTAGAGCAACTATTGGAGATAATATTATGTAAGATTTAAAAGGAGCATTAAATAAAATTAATGATGCAAATCCAGATACCAACATCACAAATACATGATCTAATTTTCTCAAATCATTTACAATAATTGCTAAAAAAGTTAGAGGGATCGCAAATTTTAAACCCAATTCTTCAGGAATAAATGAACCTAATATAATTCCGCTAATCGTGGATAACTGCCAACAAAACCAAAGTGTTACTCCTGTACCAAGAACATAATAATGTGGATTAGATAAATTTTTATTTTGTTTAATGTACTTGTTAGATTCTGCAAAGCCTTGGTCTACAATAAAATAAGAAATAAATAATTTTTTTATAAAGCTCAGTTTTTCTAAATACTCAGATAAAACTGCTCCATATAATAAATGTCTCGAGTTTATTACTCCAACTGATGTAATGGCTACTAATGATGAGGCTCCACCTGACAAAAGTTGCATAAATATTATCTGTGAAGCACCGCCAAAAATAATCAAGGAAGTTGCATAAACTAAAATTGGATCAAAACCTAATTCAATACCAATAGCTCCAGTTATAATTCCAAAAGGAATCACTGATAACATATGAGGTAAAACAGCAACCGTACCTTTAAAAAATATTTTTGATTTTGAAGGCATTAATTAAAAATTCACTAAAGCATTTTTGAGATATTTTTTATCTAATTTACAATCTTTATAACCCTGCTTAACAACGTTTAGATATCTTTCTGTGGGATATCTAAAAATTGTTTTTTTAGGCATGATATAAGTCATCACAGTATTGTTGTAATACTTAAAATACATTTTTTTATAAAGAATTGGATAATCTTCATAAATATCAAGTTTTTTTTCATCACTTTTTGATATCTCGTACAATCCACCAGGCACAATTGAATTATTTTTCTTTTCTATATCTGCTGCACGATACTTGCTTCTGAAATTAAGTGTATATCCTTTTAAATTTATCTTTTTAATAAATTTTGAATCTTTACATCTTCTTTTCATTTGAAAATGATTTAGATTACTTCCGTAAGCAAAATAAAGCATAATTATCGCTCAACTATTTCAATTTGTTTATCTTTAACAAACTTAAGTATTTCTGAATTACATTTATCAATTTTTGTTTTATCTACTGATCTCACAACGATTGATACCCCTAATTTTCCAGCTTTAAAAAAAGGATAACTTCCGATTTCAACTTCAGAATTATTATTTTGGACCTCAGTTAAAGATTTAGCTATTTCACTCTCAACAGTTCTTAAATTAATTGTTTCGCTTAATATTGGTTCCCCTCCAACTAAAAGATTATTTAAACTTCCAAGCATAGCCTTCATAATAGATGGAACTCCTGGAAGACAAAATACATTTTCAACATAAAAACCTGGTGCACCACTCGATGGATTTAAAATTAAATTAGCACTAACAGGCATTTTTGCCATTTTTTGTCTGCCTTCATTAAATTCACCTGGTTTATAATAATTTTCTAATATTGAAAAAGCTTCTTTATGAAATCCATATTCAATATTAAATGCTTTAGAAACAGATTCTGCTGTAATATCATCGTGAGTTGGCCCTATTCCACCTGTAGTAAAAATATAAGAATATTTTTTTCTTAATTCATTAACTGTGTTTATAATAATACTTTTATCATCAGGGATTACACGAACTTCTGCAACTGGTATACCTAATGCATTTAACCAAATAGCTAATGTACTTGTATTAACATCTTGCGTTCTGCCTGATAGAACTTCGTTACCGATAATTAAAATACCAGCATTTATCTCTTTTTTATTTTGCATATGTAAATATAAGTAAATTTATATGAAATTTACAAGTAGCCTTATTAAAGGAAAATTATTAAAAAGATATAAGAGATTTTTCGCCGATATAAAAGTAAATAACAAGATTGTAACGGCACATTGTCCTAACACCGGATCTATGCAGGGTCTTTTAGATCAAGGTAATGAGGTTTTGCTTACAGAACACAACGATCCAAAAAGAAAACTGAAATTTACTTTAGAGATAATAAAAGCAAAAAAAAGATTTGTTGGGGTAAATACTCATAGAGCTAATAAAATTGTTAATCATGGATTAGAAAATAAATTAATATCAGAATTTAAAACTATTAAAAATATTAAACCAGAATTTAAATTTAGTGATGATACCAGATTTGATTTTTTATGTGATAATTATTTAATAGAGGTAAAGAATGTTACATTATTTAGAGAAAATGATATTGCAGAATTTCCTGATGCTATTACATCAAGAGGAACAAAACATCTAAATATGTTAATTAAATCAACTAAAAAAGGATATAAACCATATGTCTTATTTTTAACGCAAATTCAAAATATAAATAATTTTAGAATTGCAAAAGATATTGACCGCATTTATTTTGAAAATTATAAAAAAGCAAAAAAAGCTGGAGTAAAATTTCTCGCTTATAGATGCAAACTTAGTTCTAAAGAGATTAAAATTGAAAAAAAAATTAATATTATAGATGAGTGATTATAAAGAAAAATTTGAAAAGATGAGAGTTGCTGGAAAGCTTGCATCGAAAACTTTAGACATGCTTACAGATTATATTAAACCAGGAGTATCAACAGATAAGATTGATAAATTGGGTTATGAATTTATAAAAGATAATGGTGGCTATTCAGCTCCGTTATTTTATAGAGGTTTTGAAAAATCACTCTGTACATCATTAAATCATGTAGTTTGTCATGGAATACCCTCTGAGAGAATTTTAGAAGATGGTGATGCAGTTAATATTGATGTGACAGCAGTTGTTGACGATTATTATGGGGATACAAGTAGAATGTATGAAATTGGAAATGTGCCAGTTAAAGCAAAAAATTTAATTGAAGCAACCTATGACTCATTAATGAAAGCAATATCAATTTTACAACCAGGTAAAAAACTTGGTGATATAGGATTTGAAATTCAATCTTATGTTGAAAGGAAAGGTTATTCAGTTGTAAGAGATTTTTGTGGTCACGGAATAAGTAATGTTTTTCATGAACCTCCAAATATTCTTCATTATGGATCTAAAAATACTGGCAAAGAACTAATACCTGGTATGACTTTTACTATTGAACCAATGATAAATTATGGAAAATATGACACAAAAGTTTTAAATGATGGGTGGACAGCAGTAACTAAAGATAAATCGTTATCAGCACAATTTGAGCATACTGTTGGTATCACAGAAGATTCGTGTGAAATTTTCACAGAATCTGTTAAAGGTTATACGAGGCCCCCATATAATTAATGATATCAAGATATTCTAGAAAAGAACTTGTCAGTATTTGGTCTGAAGAAAACAAATATAAAATTTGGCTAGATGTAGAAATTGCTGCAGCTGAGGCAATGGAAAAATATAAAATTATTCCTAAAGGAGTTGCGTCATTAGTTAAAAGAAAAGGTAAAATCAAAGTTAAAAGAATTCATGATATAGAAGCAAAAGTTAAGCATGATGTAATTGCTTTTTTGACATCAATTACAGAACAAACGGGTCAGAAAGCAAGATATCTTCATCAAGGTATGACATCATCTGATGTTTTAGATACAACTTTAAATATTCAATTGGTTCAATCTGGAAATATTTTATTAAGAGACATTGATAAAATTTTATCTGTTCTAAAAAAACAAGCAAAAAAATATAAGCTAACACCATGTATTGGAAGAAGTCATGGAATACATGCGGAACCAATTACATTTGGTCTAAAATTAGCATCATTTTATGAGGAATTTAAAAGAAACAAATTAAGATTAAAAGACGCAATACAAAATGTATCAACATGTGCAATTTCAGGAGCTGTAGGTACTTTTGCAAATATAAATCCTAAAGTAGAAACTTATGTTGCAAAAAAATTAAAATTGAAAGCTGAGCCAATTTCAACTCAAATTATTCCAAGAGATAGACATGCACATTATTTTTCTGTGCTTGGGATTATTGCTGGATCTGTTGAAAGAGTAGCTACAGAAATAAGACATTTGCAAAGATCTGAAGTTTATGAATTACAGGAATACTTTTCAAAAGATCAAAAAGGTTCTTCAGCTATGCCTCATAAAAAAAATCCAATATTAAGTGAAAATCTTACAGGTCTTGCAAGAATGGTGAGAAGCTATGTAATGCCAGCTTTAGAAAATATTTCTTTGTGGCATGAAAGAGACATTTCTCATTCTAGTGTTGAAAGAAATATTGGTCCAGATGCAAATATAACTTTAGATTTTGCTTTAGTTAGACTGTCAGGAATTTTAGAGAAAATGATTGTTTATCCAAAAACGATGATAAAAAATTTAAACTTAACAAGAGGTCTTGTTTATTCTCAAGAAGTAATGTTAGAACTTACTAAATCAGGTATTGCTAGAGAGAAAGCTTATAGATTGGTTCAGTCTCATGCAAAAGCTAGTTTTGCAAAGAATACAAACCTATTAACACTTTTAAAAAGTGATAAATCGATCACTAGTAAAATAGGTGAAAAAAGATTAGATAAAATCTTTACATATGACAAACATTTAAAAAATGTAAATTATATATTTAAAAGAGTATTTAAATCATGAAAAAAGGAAAAAAATTATACGAAGGTAAAGCAAAAATAATATTTGCAACTAACGATAAAAAATATGTTATCCAACATTTTAAAGATGATGCAACTGCATTTAATAATCAAAAAAAAGCAGTGATGGATGGTAAAGGAATTTTAAATAATAGAATTTCTGAACATATATTAACTCAATTGAACAATGTTGGTATCAAAAATCATTTAGTCAAACGTTTAAATATGAGGGAGCAATTAGTTCAGTATGTTGAAATTATACCTATTGAATTTATTGTAAGAAATACGGCAACTGGGTCATTAACTAAAAGATTAGGTATTGAAGATGGAACAGTCTTAGATAATCCATTAATAGAGTATTGCTTGAAAGATGATGACTTAGGTGATCCTCTAGTAAGCACTGAACATATCTTAGCTTTTAAATGGATGGAGAAAGATGAATTAAAATTAATTAATAAAGAATTAAATAGAATTAACGATTTTCTTCAAGGCATGTTTAGAGGTGTTGGAATTAAACTTGTAGATTTTAAGGTGGAATTTGGAAGATATG
Source organism: uncultured Pelagibacteraceae bacterium (assembly GCA_902532805.1). Classification (GTDB taxonomy): domain Bacteria; phylum Pseudomonadota; class Alphaproteobacteria; order Pelagibacterales; family Pelagibacteraceae; genus Pelagibacter. The sequence goes on from CACAJQ010000008.1 coordinate 26,878, forward strand.
AAAAAAATGGAAAAAAAGAGATCATGATCGCGGATGAAATAAGCCCGGATACCTGTAGGCTATGGGACGTAAATAGTGATAAAAAATTAGATAAAGATAGATTTAGAAAAGGTCTTGGCAATCTAATTGAGGCTTATCAAGAAGTTGCAAGAAGATTAGATATACTTCATGAACAATCAAATATAAGACCATTAAAATACACCAAACCACAAGCAGTAAAGATTAAAAAAAAATAATGAAAATTAAAGTTATTGTAACTCTTAAAAATGGAGTTTTAGATCCTCAGGGAAAGGCCATTCAACAAACACTTAATGGAATGAACTTTGGAAATGTTGAAGATGTAAGACAAGGCAAATATTTTGAAATTGAAGTTAAAGAGAAGGATGAAAAAAAAGCAAAGTCTTTAGTAAATGACATGTGTAAAAAACTATTGGCCAATCTTGTAATTGAGGATTACAAAATAGTTTAAGAAATGAGATCATCAGTCATTATTTTTCCAGGATCAAATTGTGATAGGGACATGGATGTAGCTTTAAAAAAATTTGGTTTTAAAAATCAAATGGTTTGGCACAATGATCAATCTATTCCAAAATCAGATTTGATAGTATTGCCTGGTGGTTTTTCTTACGGTGATTACTTAAGATGTGGAAGTATTGCGTCTAAATCAAAGATTATAAAATCAGTAATTGATTTTGCTAATTCTGGAGGCCTAGTATTAGGTATTTGTAATGGATTTCAAATCTTAACCGAAACTGGATTACTAAAAGGAATTTTGCAACAAAATAAGTTTCTTAATTTTATATGCAGCAATGTTTTTGTAAAAGTTAAAGATAAACAAAATAAATATTTTAAAGATTTAAAAAAGGATGTTTTAGAACTTCATATTGCTCATAATGAAGGGAATTATTTTTGTAGTGATGATGAATTAAAATTGTTGCAAGATAATAATCAAATAGCTGTAGCGTATTGTGGAGAAGATGGGACAGAAAATGAAACAACTAATCCAAACGGAGCAATTAAAAATATAGCCGGAATATTTAATAATAATAAAAATGTTCTTGGAATGATGCCACATCCTGAGAGAATGATAGACAAATATTTATCAGGTGAAGATGGATCATTATTTTTCAAAAATATCTTGGATAATTTTAAATAATGGAAGTCACAGAAGCAGTTGCGATAGATCACGGATTAAAAAAAGAGGAATTTTCTAAAATATGTGAACTTCTTAAGAGAACACCTAATTTAACTGAGCTTGCAATATTTTCTGCAATGTGGAATGAACATTGTTCCTATAAGTCCTCTAGAAAACATTTAAAAAAAATGCACACCAAAGGAAAACAAGTCATACAAGGACCTGGCGAAAATGCTGGTGTGATTGACATTGGAGATGATGATGCAATAGTTTTTAAAATTGAAAGTCATAATCACCCATCATTTATCGAACCATACCAAGGTGCAGCAACTGGAGTTGGTGGAATTATGAGAGATGTATTTACAATGGGGGCAAGACCAATAGCAAATTTAAACTCAATTCATTTTGGTTCACCACAACATAAAAAAACAAGGAACTTATTAAGAGGTGTAGTTAAAGGAATCGGGGGTTATGGAAATTGTATAGGAGTTCCAACGATTGCTGGTCAAACTACTTTTGATGAGTCTTACAATGGAAATATATTAGTTAATGCAATGACACTTGGTTTAGTAAATAAAAATAAGATTTTTTACTCAAAAGCAGCTGGCCTAGATAAACCTGTAATATATGTAGGCTCAAAAACTGGAAGAGATGGAATTCACGGAGCCAGTATGGCTTCAGCAACATTCGATGACAAGATTGAAGAAAAAAAACCAACAGTTCAAGTTGGAGATCCATTTACTGAAAAACTACTACTAGAAGCGTGCCTAGAATTAATGGCTGATAATTCAATTATTGCAATTCAAGATATGGGTGCAGCAGGATTAACATCTTCAAGCATAGAGATGGCATCAAAAGGAAATCTTGGAATTGAATTAAATCTTAGCGAGGTTCCTTGTAGGGAAGAAAAAATGACACCATACGAAATTATGTTATCTGAAAGCCAAGAGAGAATGCTTATTGTTCTTGAAAAAGGTAAAGAAGAACACGCAAAGAAAATATTTGATAAATGGAACCTAGATTTTGCAGTTATAGGTAAAACGACAGACTCAAAAAAAATAGAATTAATATTTGATAATAAAAAAGTTGCAGAAATACCAATTGATCTTCTTGCTGAAAATGCTCCAATTTATGATCGTCCTTGGAAAAAAACTAAATTACCTCAAAAATTAAAATTTGATAAAGATGAATTTAAATCTCTAAAACTATCAGATTGTCTAAAGAAGATTTTAAGTAATTCAAATATTTCAGATAAAAAGTGGATATGGGATCAATACGATCATACAGTAATGGGTGATACAATTCAAAAACCTGGAGGTGATGCTGGTGTTGTTAGAGTTCACGGGACCAATAAAGCGGTAGCAGCATCTGTAGATTCTTCTGCATTATATTGTTTCTCACATCCATTGACTGGAGGGAAACAAATAGTTTGTGAGAGTTATAGAAATCTTATCTCGGTTGGAGCTAAACCTATTGCTATTACAAATTGTTTAAACTTCGGAAACCCAGAAAAAGAAAAAAATATGGGTGAATTTGTGGAATGTGTTGAAGGAATAACTGAAGCAAGTAAGTATTTAGATTTTCCAGTCGTATCTGGAAATGTTTCATTTTATAACGAAACAAAAGATAAAGGGATAAAGCCTACGCCAACAATTGGAGGTGTTGGGCTAATCTCTGACTATCAACAGATGCTTACTATGGATTTTAAAACTGAAGGAAACTTAGTTTATGTAATTGGTAAAACCGATGGGCATTTAGATCAAAGTATTTTTGCAAGAGAGCTTTTAAATGAAAAAAAAGGTCCTCCACCAACAGTTAATTTATTTAATGAAAAAAACATTGGTGAGACTGTATTAGATTTAGCTAGAAAAAATCTTATTGTGAGCTGCCACGATGTATCATTAGGCGGAATTTTAATCGCAGTATCAAAAATGTGTATTAAAGGAAAAAAAGGAATAAAAATTAATACACTTAAGGGTTTAACAAATAAATATGAATATTTTTTTGGTGAAGATCAGGCTCGATATATTGTTGAAATACCTAAAGCTAGTTTGATGAAAGTAAATGATATTTTAAACAAATATTCTGTACATTTCGATGAATTAGGGACAGTTAATGGACAATCAATCGAATATAAAGATGATATCAATTTGCCTATTGAAGAATTAGCAGATGCACATAAATATTGGTTAAAGAAGTATATGGATAGCTAATGGCAATGGATTTAAAAGAAATTGAGAGTTTAATTAAGGAAGGATTACCTGACGCAAAAGTTGAAATTCAAGATTTAGCGGGTGATGGAAATCACTATTCTGCTACAGTGACATCATCTGAATTTTCAGGTAAAAGTAAAATAGAACAACATAAAATGGTGTATAATTCTTTAAAAGGTAAAATGGGAAATGAGCTTCACGCTTTAGCAATTAAAACAAAGGAAATTTAAATGGAACAAGAAACAAATGATTTAATTAAAAGTGAAATTGAAAATAACGATGTATGTCTATTTATGAAAGGTACACCTGATGCACCTCAGTGTGGATTTTCAATGGCAACTTCAAATATTTTAAAAGTTCTTGAAGTAAATTTTAAAGGTGTAAATGTTTTAGCAGATCAAAAGTTACGAGAAGGTATAAAAGTATTTAGTGATTGGCCAACCATTCCTCAATTATATGTTAAAAACGAGTTTATTGGTGGATGTGATATCGTAAAAGAAATGTACGAGAGTGGAGAACTCGCTAAACTTTTTGAGTCTAAAGGAATAAATTTTAAAGCTAAGAATTAATTATCTAGAGTAATATTCAATTACTAAGTTTGGCTCCATCACAACTGGGTATGGAACTTCTTCAAAAGATGGAACTCTTACAAATTTAACTTTTTTATTCTTTTCATCTAATTGTAGATATTCCGGAACTTCTCTTTCTTTGTTAGCAAGAGCAATATCGATTAAAGCGAGTTGTTTAGATTTATCTCTAATTTCAATCGTATCTTCTTCTTTAACCTGATAACTTGCTATATTAACTTTTTTCCCATTTACTTTAACATGACCATGGTTAATCAATTGTCTTGATGAAAAAATAGTGTTTGATAACTTTGATCTATAAATTACAGCATCTAATCTTCTTTCTAATAATCCAATTAGGTTTTCAGCAGTATCACCCTTTTTCATGATTGCTTTCTTGTAAACATTTCTAAACTGTCTTTCATTCATATTACCGTAATATGATTTTAATTTTTGTTTTGCCTGAAGTTGAATTCCATAGTCTGAAGGTTTTCCAGCTTTTGTTTGTCCATGTTGTCCTGGAGGATAGGCTCTTGTATTAAAAGGACTTTTAGGTCTTCCCCACAAGTTCACTTTTAATCTTCTATCTACTTTATGTTTAGAGTTTAATCTTTTTGTCATTAGTATGAGGTCTTATAAGCCTAAGTTATGTTTTGTCAATCAACCTTTTCTTTACTTAAACCAGCAAATACACTTGATAAAATACGAGTTTCTTTTTCTGAAAGATTGAGTTTATAGAAAATACTTCTTAAATTTTCCATCATGATTGGTTTTTTTTCAGGTGGGTGAAAAAAATTCTTATTTTCTAAATTATTAATGCACAAATTTAACATTCTTTGAATGTCATTCTTATTTGCACTTTTAATTTTTTTTGACTTTTCAAAGGAAAACTTTTTATTTGAAATTAGTCCACTTACTATTTGAGCTACTATAATTAGACTATGAGACAAATTTAAAGATCTAAAATTCCTATTACTTGGAATTTGTAAAGTATAATCAGCATAACTAACTTCATTATTTGATAATCCAGATGCTTCTGATCCAAAAAGAAAACCAACTTTTTTTTTGTAATTAATCTTATTTAGATCAGTTATTGATATATGTTTAATATTTTTATTTCTAAATCTTGCAGATGTTGCAACTAATATATCCAAATTACTTAATGATGTTTCTAAATTTTCATATACTTTTGCTTTTTTAACAATATCCTTTGCCCCTACAGATGTTGCAATAATTTTATCATTTGGAAATGAGGGTTTTGGATTAACAATTGATAGATTATTAAAATTAAAGTTTTTTAAAGCTCTAGCACAGGCTCCTATATTTTCTGATAGTTGAGGTTTGTGTAAAATAAAAGTTATATTTCTTAATGACATCAAGTACTAGCAGGAGCATTATCCTTGAAAAGCTTGTAATCCAAACTATCAACAAGAGCTTTAAAAGATGCATCAATAATATTTGGAGAAACTCCTATTGTGAACCAATTACCATGTTTTGAGTCTGCACTTTCTATAGAAACTCTAGTTACGGCTCCAGTTCCTGTATTTAAAATTCTAACTTTGTAATCAACTAGCTTTAAATCTTTTAAATATTCTGAATATTTTTCAAGTTTATTTACATTTTTTCTTATCGCATTATCTAATGCATTAACGGGTCCATTGCCCTCGCCTTCACATAGTATTTCATGACCATCTACTTCAAGTTTTGCTTTTGCAAATGATACAACTTCACCAGTTGAGTCTTTCTTAACAGAAACATCATACTCATTAATTGAAATATATCTTGGTATATCCCCCATCAATCTTCTAGCCAATAGTTCAAAAGATGCATCAGCACCATCGTAACTATATCCTATGAACTCTCTATCTTTTACTTCATGAAGAAGTTTTTTAATTTTTGGATCGTCTTTTTTAATATTAATGCCAATTGCATTTAATCTAGACATTATATTAGATTGTCCAGATTGATCAGAAACAACAATATTCCTAGCATTACCTACTTCATCAGGATTAATATGTTCATAAGTTTTCGGATCTTTTTGTACAGCTGATACATGCATTCCACCTTTGTGTGAAAATGCAGATGCACCCACATAAGGTAAATGTTTATTAGGTTTTCTATTCAGTATTTCATCTAATAATCTTGAACATTGAGTTAAATTTTTAATGTTGTCAGGATTAATATTAATTTCATATTTGTCTGAAAAATCTTTTTTTAAAAAAAAAGTTGGAATCAAAGACATTAAATTTGCATTACCACATCTTTCTCCAAGTCCATTTATTGTACCCTGAACCTGTCTAACTCCTGCTTGCACAGCCACTAAACTATTGGCAACTGCATTTTCAGTATCGTTGTGGGCATGAATTCCAAGGTTTTTTCCGGGTATATGCTTTGTTACTTCCTCAACAATTTTAGAAACTTCGTGAGGCAATGTTCCTCCATTGGTATCACATAATACAATCCATCTTGCACCACTATCATATGCAGCTTTTAAACATGATATTGCATATTCAGGATTAGATTTATAACCATCAAAAAAATGTTCAGCATCAAACATAAATTCTTTACCTGAATTAACTATATGCTTTGCACTCTCCCTTATATTTTCTAAATTTTGATCGTTTGAAATACCCAAGGCGACATCAACATGAAAATCCCAACTTTTACCAAATAAACAAACTGATGAACTCTTTGAATTAATCAGAGATGACAACATAGGGTCATTTTTTGCACTATGCTCTGATTTTTTAGTCATACCAAAAGCAGTAAGGTTAGCATTTTTAAAATTTAGATCCTTATTAAAAAATTCTGTATCTGTTGGATTTGCTCCTGGCCAACCACCTTCTATATAATCAACTCCTAAGTTATCCAAAGATTTGGAAATTTTTTCTTTTTCATTTAATGAAAAATCTACTCCTTGAGTTTGTGCCCCATCCCTAAGTGTAGTGTCAAATATATAGATTTTTTCTTTACTCATTTTAATTTCCAGGTGGTTGTACCATCTTTATCTTCAATTAAAATACCCTTGTCTAAAAGATCTTTCCTTATTTTGTCAGCTAATTCATAATTTTTTTCATCTCTTGCTTTATTTCTCTCAACTATTTTTGAATTAATTTCATCCTGTGAAAGAGAAATTGTATTTTTTTTTGTTTGTAGCCACTCTTCTGAAGTATCAGTTAATAGACCTATAAAATTACAAGCTTTTACAAAAGTTGATTTATCCTCGCTCGTTCCATTTGAAGCTTTACTATATAAAGAATGTAAATTAGCAATATAGCCTGGAGTGTTTAAATCATCATATAAAGGATCTAATAATTCATCTGGTAATATTGTGCTTTTATGAACATCAGAATAGGCTGAATACCATTTGCTTAAAGTCTTTTCACATTCTGATATTAGTTTTTCATTCCAATCTAATCCTTGTCTATAGTGAGCACTAATTAATGCTAATCTTAAAACTTGACCATTATATTTATTTTTAAAATCTTTTATTTTTAATATGTTTCCCTGAGATTTTGCCATTTTTTCATTAGAGAGAGTTATAAATCCGTTATGAACCCAATAATTTGCAAATGAATTTGTTTCATTTGCACATCTTGATTGTGCAATCTCGTTTTCGTGATGCGGAAAAATCAAATCTCTACCACCCCCATGGATATCAAATTCTTCTCCTAAATATCTTTTAGACATAACTGAACATTCTAAATGCCAACCTGGTCTACCTTTACCCCAAGGAGAATCCCAAGAAGGTTCTTTATCTGTTGATGGTTTCCATAATACAAAATCTTCAGGATTTTTTTTTATTTCTGAAATCTCTACCCGTGAACCAGCTATTAATTCATCTAACTTTTTATTAGATAATTTTCCATAATCACTAAATTTTTTAACTTCAAAATAAACATGCTTATCCTTTGAATATGCAAATCCTTTTTTCTCTAGTACTTTGATCATTTCAATCATTTGGTTTATATTTTCTGTTGCCTTTGGTTCATTGGTTGGTGTTTCACATTTTAAGTACCTACAATCATTATGAAAATTTTCAGTAATTTTTGAAGTTAAGTCGTTTATAGAAATATTTTGATCATTAGATGCTTTAATTATTTTGTCATCTATGTCTGTTATATTTCTAATATATTTTACAGTTGTTGATCCGTATCTATTTTTTAAAATTTTATAAAGAATATCAAAAACAACTAATGGTCTAGCATTACCAATATGTGGATCATCATAAACAGTAGGACCACAAACATACATGCCTATGGATTTTTCATTTTTAGGTGTAAATTTTTCTTTCTTACCACCAAGACTATTAGTTAAAAATATATCTTTAGCCATACAACTAGGAATATACTTAAATTATAGATTTGTGTATCTATTTGATTAATTAGGAATTTTGCATACTGGAATAGGTTCCATTTTATGCAAATTTGCACTTCGAATTGAATTATATTTATCTCTATTTACAGAATTTTCATTATCCATCGCTTCTTCTAATTCCTTATATGACAATCCAAGCTGTCCCTCATCTGTACGACCATCATCCCATAAACCATCTGTAGGAGGAGCATCAATAATCTCTTTTAAAATTCCAAGTTCTTTACCAAGTTCCCAAACCTCAGTTTTATTACAATCTGCTATTGGAGAAATATCTACTCCACCATCACCATATTTTGTATAAAAACCAACTCCAAAATCCTCTACTTTATTTCCTGTTCCGACAACTATTCCATTGTTTGCGGCAGCTACTTGATAAAGTGTTGTCATTCTTAATCTTGCTCTAGAGTTTGCCATTCCATGTTCACTACCAAAATTGTTTAGTGTTCCTTCAAATGTTTTGAATAAACTATCTAATTCTAATGTGTGTCCCTCTACATTGCTAAAATTCTTCTTTAACCACTCTTGATGTGCCAAACTTAGATCATGTTGTGCAGATTTTTGTTTAATAGGCATTGATAAAACAATTGTTTTTAAACCAGTCATTGCACTTAATGTACTTGAGACAGAAGAGTCTATTCCACCAGAAATACCAATCACTAAAGATTGAGCTTTTTTTGGCATAGAATTCACGTAATCTGAAATCCAGTTTTTAATGTGATTCACTTTATCTTTGGGTGTCATTATTTAAATATAAGAAAAAAAATTTATTTTTAAACTGTTAAGATGCCGCTTTAATTGCAGATTTAGAATACAAACTATTCTTTTTTATCTCATCTGAAATTAAAAACGCTAATTCTATAGCTTGATCAGAGTTCAATCTTGGATCACAGTGTGTATGATATCTGCTTGATAAATCTGCATCTGATATTTTTTTTGCTCCACCAGTACACTCTGTCACATCTTGTCCTGTCATCTCAACATGAAGACCGCCCGCATACGAACCTTCTGCTTGATGAACGGCAAATACATTTTTAACTTCACTTACAACATCATTAAACGGTCTTGTTTTAAAACCAGTAGTTGATTTAATTGTATTGCCATGCATTGGATCACATGACCAAACAACATTTAAACCTTCCTTTTTAATACCTCTAATTAATTTTGGTAAAAATTTTTCAACGTTTTGATGACCAAATCTTGAGATTAAAGTTATTTTTCCTTTTTCATTTTTAGGATTTATAACTTCACATATTCTTGCAATTTCATCAGGTTTTGAAGTTGGGCCACATTTGATGCCAATTGGATTTTCTATTCCTTTACAAAACTCAACATGTCCTCCATCTAATTGTCTTGTTCTATCCCCTATCCAAACAAAGTGTGCTGAAGTATCGTGATATTCACCTGTCGTTGAGTCTACTCTTGTCATGCTTTCCTCAAAAGGCAAGTGTAAGGCTTCATGAGAAGTCCAAAAATTAACAGTATATAATCTATTATTAAAGTCAGATGTAATTCCACAAGCATCCATAAAAGCTAAAGCATCAGCAATTTTATCTTCTAACTCTTTAAATTTCTTAGCTTGGGGACTTTTCTTAATATAATCTAAATTCCATAAATGAACCTTGTTTAGATCAGCAAAACCACCTTTTGAAAAAGCTCTTAAAAGGTTTAAAGTTGAAGCAGATTGAGAATAAGCCTTAAACATTCTTTTTGGATCAGGTCTTCTAGCTTTTTCATTAAAATCTATTGCATTTATATTGTCTCCCAAATAACTTGGTAATTCTTTATCACCTTGTTTTTCAGTTGGAGCACTTCTTGGTTTTGAAAATTGTCCAGCAATTCTTCCAAGTTTTACAATAGGTAAAGAAGCTGAGTAAGTCATTACCAATGCCATTTGAAGAATAACCTTAAAAGTATCTCTTATATTGTCAGGATGAAATTCCGCAAAACTCTCCGCACAATCACCACCTTGTAATAGAAAAGCTTTTCCATCATTAACCATTGCTAACTGATCTTTCAAATGTCTTGTTTCACCTGCAAAAACTAGCGGAGGAAAGGTTTTCAATTTATTTAAAACCATCTCCAATTCCTTCTCATCTTCATATTGAGGAATATGTTTGACAGGGTATTTTCTCCAGCTATTTATTTTCCAATTTTTCATTTCAACTCAGAATTGTTTTAACAGACTTTATTATTTATTCAACAGTGACAGATTTAGCTAAGTTTCTTGGTTTATCTATATCGTATCCTTTATCTAATGCAGAGTAATATGCTAACTTTTGCAAAGGTATAGTGGTCAAAAAAGGAATAAGTTCATCAGATATGGCATCAACTTCTATCTGCTCCCAAATATTTTCAGAATAAATTTCATCAGTACTTTTATTTGTTATTAGTAAAACTTTTGCACCTCTAGAAATAACTTCTTGCATATTTGAAATAGTTTTTTTGTAATGCTCGTCTCGTGGTGCAATTACCACGACTGGCATACCTTCTTCTATAAGTGCAAGAGGTCCATGTTTCATTTCTCCAGCTGGATAACCTTCGGCATGAACATAAGCAAGCTCTTTTAGTTTTAAAGCACCTTCAAGCGCAATTGGATATGAATAACCTCTACCCAAAAACATTGATCCTTTAGAATTAGCAAAATCTTTTCCAAGTATTTGAATTTTATCTTCAATATTCAATGTATTTTTTGCAGATTTAGATAAAGACAGTAAATCTTTTATTTTCTTTTGATAGTCCTTTTTATTGATTGATTTTTGTTCATAAGAAAGCTTAGTACATAATAAATAAAGGACTAACATTTGTCCTAAAAAAGCCTTTGTCGATGCAACACCTACTTCTGGGCCACAATGAATAGGTAAAACTAGATCCGCATCTCTTGCAATTGAACTTTCAACAACATTTACTACTGCACAAGTTTTAACATTATTCTTTTTACACAAATCTAATGCAGCAAATGTATCCGCAGTCTCTCCAGATTGAGAAACAAAAACATAAAGACAATCTTTTTTAAATTTAATTTTTCGATATCTAAATTCAGAAGCTATATCAACACTCACATCTAAACTTGTATTTTGCTCAAACCAATACTTTGCAACAAGACATGAGTGATATGCTGTTCCACATCCAATTAAAATTACTGATGAAATTTCATTGATTTTCCAAGGAAAATTATAAATATTTATTTCTTTGTTATGTTTATCGATGTACTCATTGACACAATTTTTTAAAGTAATTGGCTGCTCGTCTATTTCTTTAGCCATATAATATTTGTAATCTCCTTTTTCATAATTTTGATCATCTTTAGAAAGATTTAAAATTTTTTTGTTTACTTTAGTTCCATCAGCATCAAAAAATTCAACTTGGTCTTTTTTTAAAATGCAAAACTCTCCATCATTTAAATATGAAATTTTATTAGTCATCGACTTTAATGCATAAGAATCTGAACCAAGGTAGTGTTCATTTGGACCATAACCAACTGCAAGTGGAGAACCTCTTCTTGCTCCAACTATTAAGTCTGGCTGGTCTTTAAATATTATTCCTAATGCAAAACTACCATGCAATTTTTTTAAAACTTTTATAATTGTATTTTTAAGGTTATTTTTTTTTAAATAATCAGTTACTAAATGAACTATTACTTCTGTGTCTGTTTGAGATTTAAACTTATAACCTTTATTTTCTAATAATTTTTTGAGAATAGTGGAATTTTCAATTATACCATTATGAACTACAGATACATGTTCTGATGAATGTGGATGTGCATTAATCGAGCTAGGTTTTCCATGCGTTGCCCATCTTACGTGTCCGATACCGATAGAACCAGATATTTTAGTCTGTAAAATGTTTTTCTCTAAAGCGTCTACTCTACCTTCACACTTTACCTCATTTATATTTCCATTCGAAAGGGTTGCTAAACCTGCAGAGTCATAGCCTCTATACTCAAGTTTTTTTAATGAACTTATAATTCTAGGAGTAACCTCTTTAGAGCTTGTAATTCCAACTATCCCACACATTACCTCTTATCTCCTTTTATAATTTTTTTTTTCTTGTTGCTTTGTTCTTGTTAGTGCTAATGACCCTTTAGCTACATTTTCTGTGATTACTGAACCCGCGCCTATAACACTTTTTTCGTTTAAAGTAACTGGCGCTACTAAAGATGTGTTAGAACCTACAAATACTTTATCTTTAATATTTGTTTTACTTTTTTTTCTTCCATCATAATTACAAGTTATTGTCCCAGCTCCAATATTAACATTTCTTCCAACTTGAGCATCACCTATATATGACAAATGGTTAACTTTAGAATTTTTATTTATTGTAGTTTTTTTTACCTCAACAAAATTTCCAATTTTTGATCCGGATTTAATTTTTGTTCCAGGTCTTAAACGGGCATATGGACCTATACTCACATCATTATCTATTTTAACACCCTCAAGATGAGAGAACGATAAAATTTTTACATTGTTTCCTATTTGAACTTTGTCAGCAAGGACAACATAAGGTTCTATCTCTACATTCTTTCCAATTTTTGTATCTTTAGAAAAAAAAACTGTCTCCGGTCCCTTCATTTTGACACCTTTTTTTAAAAATTTATCTCTGAGTTTATTTTGTAAATTTTGACTATTCATTAGATAGTTGTATATAACTGGGTATTAATTTAATTAATTCACAATTTATTTCTTATTAATACTTTTTAAATGACACAAAAATTAACAGTTATTTTTGATTTAGATGGTACGTTAGTAGACACAGCACCTGATCTAATGCTTGCTCATAACCATGTTATGAAGAAATTTGGATACCCCACAAAATCTCTTGATGAACTTAAAAATACTGTTGGTCAAGGAGCTGGAGCAATGATTGGTAGATCTATATGGAGCCAGGCCAAAAAAGAATTAACTTCGATTAATGAAAAAATTAAAAATGAAATGACAGATGAATTTATTTCTTATTATGGAAAAAATATTTTAAATGAAAGTACTCTGATGCCTGGTGTAAAAGATTTTTTAAATTGGTGTAAAAAAGAAAATATATCAATGGCTGTATGTACGAATAAAACGGAACATCTTGCAGTAGATCTTTTAAAAAAAATTGGGATATATGATTACTTCGAGTATGTTGCTGGTTATAATACTTTTGATTATTGTAAACCTGATCCGAGACATATAACAACAATTATAGAAATTTTAGATGGTAGTAAAAATAAATCGATTATGATTGGTGATAGTGAGTCGGATGCAAATGCAGCTAAAGCAGCAGATATTCCAATGATTTTATTAGAGGATGGATATACTGAAAAAAATATTGATGAAATTTATCATAATCACTTAATAAAAGACTTTATAGGTATCGAAAAAATTGTATCTCAATATCTTTAATATTGATTAATTTATTTTAACTATTAAAACAAAATCACAAATTAGGAGTTATTTTGTTATCACATACAATTAAAGTATATCCATCAAAAATAAATCTTCCAAAGAAGAAGCAGCTTGCTTGGAAAATAGCAGAGATAGCAAGTGATAATGCTAAATTAAATAAAAATTCAGTAGAAATGGTTATTAATAGAATTATTGATAACGCTTCTGTTGCTATAGCTTCCTTAAATAGAAGACCTGTAATATCTGCAAGAGAAATGGCAAAAAAACATGTTAGAAAAAATGGAGCTAATCTTTTTGGCATAAATTCAAAACATAAATTTGATTGTGAATGGGCTGCGTGGGCAAATGGAACTGCTGTTAGAGAATTAGATTTTCATGATACGTTTCTAGCGGCTGATTACAGCCATCCTGGTGATAATATTCCTGCTCTTTTAGCAGTGGCACAACAATTAAAAAAAAATGGAAATGATTTATTAAGAGGAATTATAACTGCTTATGAAGTTCAAGTTAATCTTGTAAAAGCTATTTGTCTTCATAAACACAAAGTTGATCATATCGCTCACTTGGGACCAAGTGTTGCTGCTGGTATTGGATCTATGTTAAAATTAAATACAGAAACTATTTATCAAGCTGTTCAACAAGCATTACATGTGAGTGTTTCAACGAGACAATCAAGAAAAGGTGAAATTTCAAGTTGGAAAGCGTATGCTCCAGCTCACGCAGGAAAATTAGCAATTGAAGCAGTTGATAGAACGATGCGAGGTGAAGGAGCTCCAAGTCCTATTTACGAAGGTGAAGATAGTGTAATAGCAAGAATATTAGATGGAAAAAATGCTAAATATTTTGTGCCTTTGCCTAAAAAAAACGAAGAAAAAAAAGCTATTCTAGAAACATATACAAAAGAATATTCTGCAGAATATCAAGCTCAAGCATTAATAGATATTGCAAAAGCTCTTAATAAAAAAATTGATAATTTAAATACAATAAAAAAAATAGATATATATACAAGCCATCATACTCATTATGTAATAGGAACTGGAGCTAATGATCCACAAAAAATGGATCCAAATGCAAGTAGAGAAACTTTAGATCACTCAATAATGTATATTTTTGCTGTAGCTTTAGAAGATGCAAATTGGCATCATGTAAAGTCTTATACTAAAAAGAGAGCTAATAAAAAAAGCACAATTAAAATATGGAGATCAATTAAAACTCATGAGGATAAAAAATGGACAAAGAAATACCATGATCCTG
>CACAJQ010000009.1:0-37564 GCA_902532805.1 uncultured Pelagibacteraceae bacterium
AAATGTTTTCTGAAATTTGATGCTGCTTTGCTAAAACTTCATCACTTGCAGCTATTATGTGCTCTGATATTCCATCTATTAGTCCAAAAGATTCTTTTAGACTTCCTAAATCAAAGCCATTTTGCTGAAATAATTCAGATAATTTCATAAGGTAAATGAATAGATATACTTAATTTGAATTTATTGATTAAGAATAAATGCATATCTGGGTTGAAAAGTTATCAATAGTTTACTTAATTTTTTTTAGTATTTATTTGTTGTGAAACGTAAATTAAAAAAAAATAAATCAACAAACAAATCTAAAACGCTTTCAAAAAAGCCAAAAGTAATAAACCCGAACTTTTTTTATTTTTATAATGAAAATGGAAAATTAGTTGGAATACCTTACGGTAATTAAATTTTACCTTCTTTGAGATAAGCTCGCGTGTTTATTTAATACTTCAGCTGAAATAATTTTTGCTTCTGTTGTTTTCTTAACATTCCAGATTTTTTCTTTCGCAATTTTTGTTGATATTTTATTATCAACTACTGGTGAAGGATAATCTTTACCAATTTCTAAATTTATACCCTTTTGTTCAATGAATGTTAATTTCCATGGTTCATGAACTAATTTTCCTGGAACGTTTTTTAATTCTGGAACCCATTTTTTAATAAATTCTCCTGTAGGATCTTGATCAATTGATTGTTTAATTGGATTGTAAATTCTTATTGAATTTATTCCTGTTGTTCCTGATTGCATTTGAAACTGTGAATAATGAATACCTGGCTCATAATCTGTAAATAATTTTGCTAAATGTTTTGATGTTTTTTTCCAATCAAGCCATAATTGATAAGACGCAAATGAAACTAACATTGCTCTCATTCTAAAATTAATCCATCCATTAGTTCTGAGGTACCTCATGCAAGCATCAACAAAAGGATAACCAGTAGTTCCTTTTTTCCATGCTAAATGATAATCTTCATTAAAATCATTTTCTCTTATTCCATTGTAAGCGCTGTTCATATTTCTAAATTCAATTTCTGGTTCATCATATAACTTTTGAATAAAATGACAGTGCCAGGCTAAGCGACTTTTAAAAGCAATTAAGGATTTCTTTTTTGAAAAAGATAAATTGGATTTTAACTTATCATTAGTTTTTTTAAAAATTTCTTTAATAGAAATATTTCCAAATGCAATATGTGGACTTAATCTAGAACATGAAGTTTCTCCTGTTATTGGTGAAGACATTTCTTTTTGATAGTTTTCTGATCTATCATTAAGGAAAGAATCTAAAAGTTGAATTGCTTTTTGTCTTCCACCAATTTGAATTTTGCCATTTTCTAAATTATTTGTTTCTATTTTTGATAAATCCTCTTCATAATTATCAGAAATGAACTCACAATTTAAATTTGAATTAATGCTTTCACTATCTATGAATTTATTCCAATTATATGACCATTTATTTCTTATTCTATGATTTAGTTGAACGCCAAATTGATTTGATATTTTCCAGTTAATATTTTTTTCTTTAAATAAAAAACTAACTTCTTTATCTAAGTTAGTTATATACATGTTCTTGAATATTATATTTGAATAAACCTCATTTATTTTAAATTCATCAGTTAAGTGACTTAAAATTTCTAATGTATCTCCATAATATATATTGAGTTTAGCATTATATTTTTCACCTAGTGTTTTTGATAAATCATCTAATGATGATTTTAAAAAATCTAAATGGAATGAGCTTGATGTTGGTAATTTGTGATACTCTTTATCAAATATGTAAATTGGTAAAATCTTTCCTGATTTTGCAGCTTCGTTAAATGCATCATTATTAGATACACGTAGATCGTTCCTGAACCATACGATTTTGTTCATTTTAAATAATTAAAGACTGATTTTGAAAGTTCTTGAAGTTTTGTCGTCTGATACTTTTAAAATTTTAAATTTTGAAGTTTTTTCAAGTTTTTGCCCTTTGTTTGTAACAAAAGATTTCATTTTCTTAACTTCGCCCTCAGGCATTTTTCTTGTGTACTTCAAAGTATGTTTTTTTGATCCAATAACAAATATTGTTTTCATGAGATTTTAATTACAAATATATTTATTGTCTGTCTCTGTGACATAAGTTTCATTTAAGAGTTTGGGAATATTTTGGTTATTTTGATATCGAGAATCTACTAAAGAGACAGGTTGTATTCAAATAATATATTTATAAAAAATAGAAATAAATTTGTTGAATACAACCTACCTAAAACTTATTTTTATAAGTGAAGGAGGTGCAAATGCTTAGAATAACGCCACCTGACACTTAGCTGGTGAGATATCACATATTAAAAATAACACAAACTAAATCCATTTGATGGATTTGGCCAAAATGGCATAAAAAAGGGGAGCTCTTTTGGTAATAACCAATTGAGCTGACCCCTTTTAATAATTTTTAGACATAAAATCTTTAATTCTCTTAGCACCTTCAATTATATCTTTAGTGCTTCTCGCATATGAGAATCGGATAGTAGAATTTCCTCTTTTTTGATCAAAATCAATTCCTGGTGTTATAGCAACATTTGCTTCATCTAAAACTTTTTTACAAAAAGCTAAGCTATCATTTGAATATTCAGATATATCAACATAGATGTAAAAAGCACCATCTGGTGGTGAAAACTTTTTTAATCCTGCCTTCGGTAATTCCTCTAATAGTATCTCTCTATTTTTTTTATATACTTCTACATTTGATTGTAACTCTTCATTTGCATCCAATGAAGCAAGAGCTGTAACTTGACTTGCGTGTGGAGGACAAACAAATAAATTTTGCGAAAGTCTTTCTACTTGTCTGACATGATCTTCTGGTACAACCATCCACCCTATTCTCCAACCAGTCATGGAAAAGTATTTTGAAAAAGAATTAATTACATAGCAATTATCTGTAATCTCTAAAGCTGATGTTGGATTATTTTCATATTGAATTCCATGATAAATTTCATCACTAATAAAACTTACATTATTCTCATTTGCAGTATTAATTAAATTCTCTAAAGATTGTTTATCCAGCATAGATCCGGTTGGATTTGCAGGTGATGCAACAAGAATTCCATTTAAATTATTATCTGTAATATCTTCTGGAACAGGTTGAAATCTATTTTGAAGTTTAGTTTGAATATCTACAGTTTCCAAACTTAGTGATTTTAGTATTTGTCTATAACTAGGATAACTTGGAGATCCAATTCCAACTCTGTCTCCACTATCAAACAATGCAGAAAACGATAATATAAAGGCTCCGGAAGACCCTGTTGTAACTACTATTCTATTTGGATTTAAATCTAAATTGTACCAATCTCCATATAACTTTGAAATTTTTGTTCTTAAAGCAGGTAGACCTAGCGATACTGTGTAACCTAGATTGTTTTTGTTTATCTCATTAGTAATATAATCTTTAGCAATCTTAGGTGCCGGTGTTCCTGGCTGCCCTACCTCCATATGAATTATATCTTTACCTTTTTCCTCTGCAATTCTAGCAGATTCCATTACATCCATTACTATAAATGGATCAACATCTGATCTTTTTGATTTTTTCATCATTTTATTTGATCTTCACAAAATTTTTTAATTTGTTCGTTTGATAATCTGTCCTCTTTAGTTTTTTTAGAATCTAATTCAGCTTTTCCAATTATACATGCTTTAATAGTTTTGCTTCTATTAAAATCGTTATAATAATTAGTTGAGATGTAAAGAGCTATAATTCCTAATACAAAAAAAACTATAAGCTTTAAATTTTTTTTCATTAAATTTCAGTTTGAGCTTTTATCCTTTCGTAAGCTAATCTAGTGTATATTCCTAAATTTAAAAAGGGTTGTGGTGGTAACCAGTTTGGTTTTTTTCTTTGTTGTATTACTTCAATTTCATTAGATTGTTGATTAGAGGCCATTAGAGCTATTTGTTCACCGAATAGTGTTCCTACTCCAATTCCAGATCCATTGTAACAGCCTGCACTAAAAATATTATCATCAATTTTTTCAAATATTTGTGAGCTATTACCACTTCTACATACAATCCCTGACCAACTGCTCTCTATTATATTATCAGGTAATTGTTTAAATCTTTTCTTGATGCCTTCTTTATGAATTGCAGCTCTTTTATTTAATTCATTTCTATTCATTGAAAAAGGGTTTCTTAACTCTGCAGTATTTCTTATAAGTATTCTCCTATCTTTAGTCATTCTTATCGTAGCACCCATTGGTCTTATAGGAAGAACACCCCACTCTTTTGGAGAACCTATATCTTTAAATTCTTTATCTGTAAGTTTTCTCGTGAGACTAGCAGTTAATGTGATTGGGAAACTATAATTTTTTTTTACATTCAAATATTTCAAAAAACCGTTTGTGCAAAAAATAATTTTTTTAGTAGTTATTTTGTGCTTTTTTGTAAAACATTCAATTTTGTTATTAATCTTTTTCCAATTATAAATTTGAGAATTTTCATATAATTTTACATTATCTGGCAATGTATCAACCATTGCTCTAGCTAATTTACCAGGGTTTAAAAGAATTCCTCCTGAGGTAAAAACTCCAATTTTATAAAAAGGCGTTCCCAATTTTTCAGTTAACTCTTTATTAAATAAAATTTTATTTTTAAAACCAAGACTATTTAATAATTTGCTGAACGATTGAGCTTTTGTCTCATCTTGCTCTTTAGAGGAAGCAAAATATTTTCCACATTCGTTCCAATCACAATCAACCTGATATTCTTTTATAAATTTTCTAACAGCTTCTATACCCAAGTGATATATTTTTGTTTTTTTTACATAATTCTCTTTATCGCTGTTAGATGTAAAACCATCATTCAATGTAGTATCAACTAGATAGCCTGAATTTCTTGAACTTCCACCCTCGCCCGCTAACTGTGCATCAATGAGAATAATTTTTTTATCTTTCATTATATCTGAAAGTTTTCTAGCAGCTGATAATCCTGTATACCCAGCTCCTACAATTAAATAATCACAGTAAATGTCTTGATCTAGTAATTTAAAATTACTTCTCTCAGGAAGTTGTCTTGTCCATCCACAGAAATTGTTGTTTATTAAATCCAATAATTATTTTTATAATGAAATTTTACTAATCTCAACTAACAAGAGACTTTTGAGGCTTCATATCACTCTTGCTTATACCAGCTACTTTAACTGGTTTTTTCATAGCATCTCTTCTGAATGGCTCACCTAATTCTTGATTTAGAATTATTTCGATAAATGTAGTAATACCTTTTTTTTGATCTTCACATGATTGTTTAATAGCTTTAGTGGTTTCTTCCATTGTATTTGCGATTACACCTTTTAAACCGCATGCATTCGCAACTTTTGCATAACTTAATTCTGGATCTAACTCTGTTCCAACAAAATTATCATCGAACCATAAAATTGAATTTCTTTTTTCAGCACCCCATTGATAATTTCTAAAAATTACCATTGTTATTGCCGGCCACTCTTCTCTTGCACAAGAACTCATTTCATTCATACTTATTCCAAATGCTCCATCACCAGCAAAACCTATAACTGGAGTATCTGGACACCCGATTTTTGCTCCAAGAATAGATGGAAATCCATAACCACAAGGTCCAAATAAACCTGGTGCCAAATATTTTCTTGGTTTTTCAAATGTTGGGTATGCATTACCAATTGCACAATTATTTCCAATATCGCTTGAAATTATAACATCTTCTGGCATTCCAGCTTGAATAGCTCTCCATGCTTGTCTTGGAGACATTCTATCTTTATCTCTTTCTCTTGCTTCTTTGTTCCATACGGTGCCTGGATCATCATCCTCATGATCTAAGCTTGTAAGAGTTTGCAACCATGCAGATTTTGTTTGATGAATAAGATTTTTTCTATCTTCTCTACCATTATCTCCTGCATTTGATGAAAGTTTTTCTAATATCTGTTGAGCTACCATTTTAGCATCACCGCAAATACCAACTGTAACTTTCTTAGTTAAACCAATACGATCGGGATTCATATCTACTTGAATAATTGTTGCATCTTTTGGCCAGTAATCAATTCCATATCCTGGCAATGTTGAAAATGGATTTAATCTTGTTCCTAATGCTAAAACTACATCAGCTTTTGAAATTAATTCCATTGCAGCTTTAGATCCATTATAACCTAATGGGCCAACAGCTAATGGATGACTTCCTGGAAAGCTATCGTTATGTTGATAACCATTACACACAGGTGCATCCAATTTTTCTGCTAATTTTTTACAATCATCAATCGCATCACCTATAACAACTCCTGCGCCAGATAAAATTACTGGGAATTTTGCTTCTGATAATAATTTCGCCGCTCTATCAACAGCATCTTTTCCACCACCTTGTCTTTCAAATCTTACAATTGGAGGTAACTCTATATCTATAACTTGTGTCCAAAAATCTCTTGGGACATTTATTTGTGCAGGCGCTGACCCTCTAAATGCTTTTTCTATTACTCTGTTTAAAACTTCTGCCATTCTTGATGGGTCTCTAACTTCTTCTTGATAACACACCATGTCTTTAAATAAATTCATTTGCTCTACTTCTTGAAAACCACCTTGGCCCATAGTTTTGTTTGCAGCTTGTGGTGTAACTAATAGTAACGGAGTATGATTCCAGTAAGCAGTTTTTATTGGTGTAACAAGTCCTGTAATACCCGGACCATTTTGAGCAATCACCATTGACATCTTTCCAGTTGCTCTCGTATAACCATCAGCAATCAATCCACCATTTGTTTCATGTGCAACGTCCCAAAAAGTTATTCCAGCTTCTGGGAAAAGATCAGAAATAGGCATGAATGCAGAACCGATAATACCAAACGAATGTTCGATACCATGCATTTGTAAAACTTTTACAAAAGCTTCTTCAGTCGTCATTTTAGCCATATCAAATCCTTCTTAATTCTATTTTTTAATTGTCAAAGTGCCCAATTCATATATAAATTGGATCGAATTTCAAACAAAGAAATCGTCACAATGGCTGGCACAGATATTATAATCCACGATGAAAAAGACAATGTAGGTGTTGTAGTTATTGAAAAAATTACTCCTAAACAAGACTGTGATTGCTGGATTATGGAAAATGATAAATCAGTAAAAATTCAATCGATGGATGAAATACCTTTGGGTCATAAAATTGCTATGACTGATCTTAACGAGGGAGATACAATATTAAAATACGGACATGATATTGGCAAAGTAGTTAAATCAATTAGAAAAGGTGAGCATGTACATGTTCACAACGTAAAAACTAAAAAGTGGTAAAATGGAAATTCCAAAAACGTTTTTAGGATATAAAAGAGAAGATGGAAGAACAGGCACAAGAAATCATGTAATAATTCTACCTGTTGATGATATTTCAAATGCTTGTGCTGAAGCTGTAGCTAATAATATTAAAGGTACGATTGCACTTCCACATTCTTATGGAAGATTACAATTTGGAGCAGACCTAGAGCTTCATTTTAGAACAATGATTGGAACAGGAAAAAATCCAAATGTAGCAGCAGTTATAGTAATTGGTATTGAGCCTAAATGGACAAAAAGAATTGTTGATGCAATTGCAACCACTGGAAAACCAGTTGAAGGTTTTAGTATAGAAGGTGTAGGAGATATAGACACTATAGCAAGAGTTTCAAAGAAAGCTCAAGAATTTTCAATTTGGGCATCTGAGAAACAAAGAGAAGAGCGTCCTATAAGTGATTTATGGATTTCAGTTAAATGCGGAGAGTCTGATACAACATCAGGATTAGCATCAAATCCGACAGTTGGAAATTTAATGGATAAATTAGAGCCCCTTGGTGTTCATTTATGTTTTGGTGAAACATCTGAGCTGACGGGTGCTGAAACTGTATGTGAAAAAAGAGGAAAAACTCCTGAGGCTCAAGAGAAGTTTAGAAAAACTTGGAGTTCGTATAATGATTTTATCTTAAAAGAAGCAACAGACGATCTTTCCGAAAGTCAACCAACGGCCGGAAATATAGCAGGTGGACTTACTACAATTGAAGAAAAAGCTTTTGGAAACTTTCAAAAAATTGGTGGATGTAAATTTATTGATGTACTAGAACCAGCAGAAGAACCAACTAAAGGTCCAGGTTTATACTTTATGGATACCTCATCAGCTGCTGCAGAATGTGTAACTTTACAAGCTGCAGGAGGATTTAATCTTCACCTATTTCCAACTGGACAAGGAAATATAATTGGAAATCCAATTGAACCAGTAGTAAAACTAACTGCTAATCCATTAACTGCTAGAACAATGAGTGAGCATATTGATGTTGATGTTTCTAAAATCTTATCAAGGGAAATGAATTTAGATGAAGCAGGTGATGAATTAATTAAAGCAACGATAAGAGTTGCAAACGGAAGATTAACTTGTGCTGAAGCACTAGGTCATAGAGAGTTTGTGATGACTAAATTATATAGAAGTGCCTAAGCTTTAAGCTTAGCTTCTCTTGCTTTGTTCCACTTAGAAATATAATTTCTTAAAATTGCAGCTCCAATTCCAAGAACTACTGCTAATACAACTGATGTAAGTCCATAAAACACAGGAAGATCTTTAGAATAATCTAAAATAAACTGTGCAATGTTACCAAGGTTTTTAGTTCCATTAACTACGGTTTCAACTATTACATCTTCTTTAATAAAAGTGTCATAAGCAATTGCAATTCCAACTAATAATAAAAGTACTGCTAAGATTGTTTTAAATTCTGAGCTATCAACTTTTTCACCAATTTTTTGACCAAACTGAACACCAATAATTGAACCAAGTATAAGTACAAAAACTAAAATAAGATCAATTGTTCCGTAATTAAAAGCATGAAGAACAGTTACAATTGCACTTACAAAAATTGTAACAAACAAAGATGTACCAGGAATTAGTTTGGTTGGCATTCCAATAATATAAATCATTGCAGGAACCAATATAAATGCACCACCTACTCCCATAATTGCAGCTATATATCCAACAATTAAACCAATAATGATTGGGGTAAAAGCACTTTCATAAACCTTTGATTTTTTAAAACGCATTCTAAAGGGTAGTCCATGTATCCAATAATGCGTATGTAATTTTTTTCTTACAACAATTTTTTTTCTAGCTTTATCAATTTCGGATACTCCTTGAATAAGCATTAAAGTTCCAAGTATAGCTAATATATACATGTAGGCTAAAGAAATAACGATGTTTATTTTTCCAATATCCTGAAAATAAGAAAAAGTTAAGATCCCAAGTAAGGTTCCAATAGTTCCTCCGACTACAATCATCAATCCCATTTTATAATCTAGTGTTCCTTTTAAATAATGGGTAGTTGAACCTGATACTGATGTTCCTAAAATATTACTTGCTTCATTTGGCACTGCATAAGCTGGTGGAATGCCTAAAAAAATTAAAAATGGTGTCATTAAAAATCCCCCACCTACACCAAACAATCCTGAAAGAATACCAACCGCTAAACTTAAACCAAATATAAAGAGTATGTTTATTTCGACTTGAGCTATTGGAAGAAAATATTCCATATAATCTAACTATTCCTCTCATAATCCAAAGTCAATGATTATAAGAATAAATTAAATAAAATTTTGAAATGTTCCTAGGATTATAATTGCCCAAGTAAAAAATATAAAAAGATAAAGAAAAGATTTAATTATTTTTGAAAGCTGATTTGAAACTAATAAAGGGATTTTCTTAATATTTTGATTAAAAGCTTGAAGCATACTCGCGAAATACCACAAGTTTTATTAAATGCAAATAATATTTAATTAAATTTAAAAAATAGTTGCCCCGAAGACTTTGACCTCATCTCCCTCTTCTCCAAGGACAAGTCGACCTAAAAAGTCTCCTGGTATCTCTGTACTATTTTGTTTATAGATAACAGTTACGTACAAGCCTCTTCTTAGACAGCCTATAGCCTTACACCCCTCTTTAAGGCTTGAGATTAGCTTATTGCTTGCCCATTGCTTGCCTAGCTCTACTTCGTTGGCCCCGTAAAGCATTTGTGATGATAAATCCCTGGTAAAACCACCATAATCTTTCATGTTGGAACATCTAACCATGTTATCCCAGATAGGATCAGCAATTTTAATGATTTCTTCGTCTGATTTGTCGACAATACTCATCTAAAATGGTTAGGAAGCTTGCTTCTTCTCTTTATCATCAACGATATGATAAACAGGCTTTTTCTCCATTTCAAATTTTCCAGTTTCAGGATCTCTTCTAGAAACAGTTAAACAATGCCAGTTTTCATCATCAAGTTTCATATGATCGCCTCTATAATAATAGCCTGGCCAACGCGTTTCTTCTCTAAATAAAGTATGATGAGCAACACATTCTGATGTTACAGCTCTATGCTTAAGTTCCCATGCTCTCATCAATTGGTGATAATCTTCTGCTCCGACGTGATCTAAGTCTTCTTGAAGTAATTGTAGCTGTTCTAAGCCTTTTTTAAGCAGATTATCGTTTGTCATGTAATTATTTGTTAATCCACCACAATATTCATCCATAATTTTTTGTAGTCTTTGTAGTCCTTGTATAGGTAAAATATAGCTTGGAGAGACAGTTCCTCCAGTAATTTCATTTCTTCCCACCGTATAGTTCTCAATTGGCTTAAATATTTCTTCTTTAAGCTTCTCTAATTGTGCATCAGAAACTTCGATATCATCAGCTTTTTTATCTTGAATATATTTAACAGCAGCTTTAGACGCTAACCTTCCTTCTGTGAATGAGCCAGATGAAAACTTATGAGCGCTTCCACCAACTGCATCTCCTGCTCCAAATAATCCATCAATAGTCATCATTCTATTGTATCCCCAAAAATATTCATCAGGTGCTATATCTTCTGGTCCACTAACCCATGCCCCAGAACATGTAGCATGAGATCCCATTACATATGGCTCCGAGGTTGTTAATTCAGGATTTGTGTATTTTGGATCAATATTTTGAGACGCCCAAACCACCGCTTGTCCAACTGTCATACCCAAGAAGTTTTCCCATCCAACCGTTTCTAAGTGTGGATCTTGGAAAGCTTCTTTTGTAACCATGTGGATTGGTCCACCACCTGCCGCTGTTTCTTGAATAAATGCATGATTTCTTAAACAAGTTGGTGTTGGATGATGGTCTATATATTCCCCAACTAATTCTTTAGTAGCTTCATACCATTTCTTCTCATAATTTTCGCCATTAGCGTTTTGAGTATAAGTTTTTAAATGTAAGAAATACGCTCCAACTGGACCATAACCATCTTTAAATCTACAAAGAACAATTCTATTTTCCATTTGAGTCATTTTTGCCCCTGCTTGAATAGGTAATGCATAAGCAGATCCATTACTCCAAGGTGCATACCATGTTCTACCCATACCTTCACCAACTGCTCTTGGTTTAAATATGTGAGATGCTCCCCCAGCAGAAACAACTACTGTTCTTGATTTAAATACGTGAAAATTTCCAGTTCTAACATTAAATCCAACTGCACCAGCTATTCGGTTTGGATTTTTTTCATCTTTTAAAAGATGAGTAATCATTATTCTGTTATAAATTTTATCAGCAGATTTTTTTGCAGCTTCAGCTACAATTGGTTTGTAGCTTTCACCATGTATCATTATTTGCCACTTACCTTCTCTTTGATATCTTCCAGTTTCTTTATTTTTCATCATTGGAAGACCCCATTCATCAAACATGTGAACAGTTGAGTCAACATGACGTGCCATGTCATAACCTAAATCTTCTCTAACAAGACCCATCAAATCATTTCTAGCGTACCGTACATGGTCCTCTGGCATATTCTCGCCCCACTGCATTCCCATATAACAGTTAATAGCATAAAGACCTTGTGCAACGGCACCACTTCTATCTATATTTGCTTTTTCGACACAGATTATTTTTAAATCTCTTCCCCAGTGTCTTGCTTCAAAGGTAGCCCCTGTTCCAGCCATACCTCCACCGACAACTAGTACGTCACATTCTTCTATGATAGTTTTGTGCTTAGCCATTAATAATAAACGCCTTGCTTGAATGAATTTTTGTCTAAAGTTGGTAAATCTTTTTCAGTATTTAAACCATGTGGCTCATTGTATAAAATTTGTGAATTAATCTCTCCTTGATTAGGAGTATCTGCTTCAGCTAATTTTGGTATGAATTTTCCCCAAGGTTTTGTTGTTATTGGTGATACAAAATTCTTCTCTGTACCGTTTCTAAATTTAATTCTCCAAGAAATAGTTCCTTTTTCTTCTTCTCTTCTAACTCTAACACTATGACCCATTGGAGCAAAGTCAGCATATCCTCTTACATCGATTGCATGATTAGGACACGCTTTAACGCATGAATAGCATTCCCAACAAAAATTCGGTTCTATATTTTTTGCTCTTCTAATAGTTTCGTCTATGTGCATGATATCCGATGGACATATATCTACACAGTGACCACAACCATCACATCTCGTCATGTATACAAAAGTTGACATATCTACTTATTACCTTTCTTTAAATTTTTATCAATCATATTAATAGTGCTTTGGTGCCTCACGTTTAATTCCAAGTCCAAATTGTTCTGGAGCATCTGCGGGTGGAGGTAAATTATCTCTAGAACCATCCGCTTCTGCTAAATTTTTTTGAATTGCAGCACCTGGTTTGTAGAACATATGTGCAAATTTAGACCAGTAAACTCCACCAAATAAAACTATGTTAGCAACCGCAAACAAAATTAAAAATAAAATACTTAAACCAGTAGATCCTGAATATTGAAAATACGACCAAGCTAAACCAAACGTAGAAGATAATACTAAAGCTAAAACAAATAAATCTGCTTTTATAAT
This sequence comes from uncultured Pelagibacteraceae bacterium, assembly GCA_902532805.1. Classification (GTDB taxonomy): domain Bacteria; phylum Pseudomonadota; class Alphaproteobacteria; order Pelagibacterales; family Pelagibacteraceae; genus Pelagibacter. The sequence goes on from CACAJQ010000009.1 coordinate 12,798, forward strand.
TCTAAAAACTGAGTGAGCTTCAGCAGATACATCTACTCTTAAAAAAAACCAAAACCAATAGGCTCCAAGGCAAGTTAAAATAGCACCTGCGTGCCAAATGATTGGCCATATAGATGGAGTTACCGCATTAGGAGAAGAATATCCAAATATCATAACACCTGATCCGATCCAAAATAATATTGTTCCATACATTCCTAATACATGAGCAAATCTTCTTTTGCCCAAACCTAATTCAGATGTAGTTCCAATATCATGAACCACTGTTTTAGAAATTATCGCTGTTTTCTCTCCAAGACTTAATTCTCTACTTGCTGCTTTTTTTGCTTTTTTAGCATTATTAAAAAAATATTTTACATTCTTCTTATGAATAATATCCATCAGTGTTCCAATCACTACCAATGCTAACATCAACAAAACAAATGCTTGCAAAGCAATTGAAGGAACTGTTGAGGAAAGTACAGCAAATGGATTTGTTGTGAACATATTATTATCTCCGCTAAATATAATACTAATCTAAGCTCTTAATCTATAAAAATTATTAGTTCAACTGACTAATAATCTCATCTCAATAAAAAAATGTTAATAAAGGTTACTTTTTCCTTACATAATGCTGTTTAGCAGAAATTACAGCTCGAACACCTCCTTGAGGATTTTTAACATCATTTTTTCGTCTTGGAATCAGATGAATATGACAATGATTAATAGATTGTCCAGCAACCTTGCCCGAATTGGTACCAATATTAAAACCTTTTACAGATTTATCTTTCATTTCAATTTTTTTTTTTAGTTTCTTTATTAATTTATTGCACGCTAAGATTTCTTTTGAGGTTAGATCAAAATAATTTTTAACACACCGCTTTGGAATTATAAGTGAATGAAATTTTGATACAGGGTAAGTGTCAGTAGTTGCATAAGCTAGTTCGTTTTCAAAAAGATATTCCTTTTTCTTTGTAAAACAGAATATGCACGGATTATTAGGATTTCTCATAAATAATTACTCAATTTTTTTTGATTAAGTATTTGAGTTTTATATTTACTTACAAAAGTTTCATAGGATTTATATTTTTTTCTATTCCAGTTTTTTTCTTTTATAGATGAAACTGTGGAAACTCCCTTTCCAGATCCGATTAGAAGTATTTCCTCATATTGATTTAAATTATTAATATTAATATTAGTTTTTTTTATACTAAAACTTTTTTCAAAAAACTTAAGATTAACTCCTCGATAAAATTTTCTTATAGGTGAATAATATTTATTATCTTTAACGAAAATAATATTTGAAGTGCCTGTTTCTAGAATTTTTCCATTTGAGCAAAGAGCAATATCAGATTTTGTGTTATCCATTTTAGATAAACTTTTTAAAATAAATTTATACTTCAAATTTTTATGCTCAGGCTTAATTCTATTATAATTTACTAACTTTAACTGGAGATTTTTTTTAATTTTTAATTTATCTCTCAAAGAAATAGAAATTAAACTTTTGGTAACAGCAATTCTCAATAAATGATTATAATTTTTTTGTTTATTTAAATTCGATTTAATTATTTTAAATATATTTCTTTTTAAATTTCGATCATAAATTTTATAATTTTTAGTAGACTTAATAAGATTTGTTATGTGTTCTTTAAAAAATAAAACCTTTTGAGGCTTTCCATAGATCCACATAGTTGTGAAAACCCCGTGGGCATTCCATAGATCTTTAAATTCTTTTTCTTTAAGATCTTTTCGATTGTAAGATTTTTTTAATAAGAATTTTACCATTTGTTGTTAAAAAAGATTCTGGATGAAATTGAAAACCATATACATTATCTCTTTTGTTTTCGAAAGCCATAGCAATATTAGTTTTAGCGCATCTCATGGTAATATCAAAATTTTCTCTGGTAAATGGCTCTTGAAGCTTAAGTGAATGATATCTTCCGACTTTAAATTTGGAATTCTTTCTAAAGATGGATTTATTCGAAACAACTTTTACTTCAGATTGATAACCATGGAATATTCTCCTTTGTTGAATAATTTTGGCATTTTCACAATGTAATATTTGCTGATACCCTAAACAAATTCCTATGATTTTTTTTCTTCCTTTAAATTTATTATAAATTTTTGAGGTATTTGGATAATCTTTGGGTGAACCAGGTCCAGGAGATAATACAATTGTATTAGATTTATTTAATAAACTTTTATTTATTTCAAAATAATTTGAACAATAAACTTTATCAAACTGAGAGAATTGATGAACCACATTCCATGTGAATGAATCCTGATGGTCTATTATATAAATCATTTAAATAATTCTAATAATGATTTTGCTTTGATAAAATTTTCATTAAATTCTTTTTTTGCTGCACTATCTAATACAACTCCAGATGCTGCAGATATTTCAGATGTATTTTTATAATTTAGTATAGATCTTATTATAATGTTAAATCTCATATCTTTATTAAATTTTATATAGCCAAAACTACCTGTAAAAACATTTCTATTCTCTTTTTCTTGTTGATTTAATAATTCCAAAGTTCGTACTTTTGGACAGCCTATGACTGATCCACCAGGCATCATAGATTTGATAATATTTTTTATAGTCATGCCTTTTAATAGGCTTCCAGATATGGTTGTAACATAATGAAATAAGTGTCTGTATTCCTCAACATACTTTTCTTTATCAATTTTTACTGTTCCTGGAATACAAACTCTGGATAAATCACTTCTTTCCATATCAACAATCATATTATGTTCTTTAGTCTCTTTAATGTTATTTCTAAAAAACTTTAAGGCACTAGATCTGTTAGATTTTTTACTTTTTCTTAATGTGCCAGCAATAGGCTTGGTAATGATTTTGTTACCTTTTTTTAATAATAAAGTTTCAGGTGAGCAGCTTACAATAGAATAATTTTTATCTCTTATCATAAAAGATTCTGGTGAAGCATTTGACTTCATTAATCTCCAGAAAAAATTAATTGGATTTATTGAAGATTTATTACGATATTTTGTACAAATTTTTATTTGATATGTTTCTCCTTGTCTTATTTTTTTTGAAAAAATATCAAATATTTTTTTGTATTTTTGATATTTAATATTTAATTTAAAGGGTGATAAAATTTTAGTTGGTTTAAAATAATTATTAAATTCGTGCTTTTTTTTATTTGAAAATATTGAAATATTATCTCGTATTTTAATGATTGTTTCTGGTTTATAAAAAACTCCTTTATAAAAACCATTTTTAGACTGTTTGCTAATTTTAATACCAAGTAAATAATTTAAAATTTCATATCCAAAAAAACCAACATATTGATCAGTTTCTTTTTTATATTTCATTCTTTCAAAAGAGTTTAAAAATTTATGTATATTTTTTTTTCTTAAATTAATTTTTTTAGAAAAATCTGTATAAATGTCATAACCATTATCAACTTTGTAGATTATCAGTGGCTTATCCGACTGATAAAGTTTTTCTAAATACGGGTTAAATTTAAGTTTATGCGATTTGCGGTCTTTCAATTGGCTTCTCTTTTATAGGTAAATGTATCAAACCAGCAAAAATAGATAATGCGATAGATATGTACCAAGCATAATCAAAATTGCCGTTAAGTTCGTAGAAAACTCCACTCAAATAAGCTCCTAAAAAAGATCCAATTTGATGACTTACAAAAACAATTCCATATAATAATCCGATATACTTAGTTCCAAATACCTTGCCTATTATTCCATTTGTTGGTGGAACTGTTGATAGCCATAACATCCCAAAAGTAATTCCAAAGATTACTGAATTAAAAACACTTGGTGGTAGGAATATGAAATAAATAATTGATACTCCTCTTAGTAAGTAAATTGCACTTAATAGAATTTTTTGACTATATCTAGTTGCAAGATATCCACTTGTAATTGTTCCAACCATATTAAACAGTCCGATTAAAGCCAAAACCATTGCTGCACACCAATCTGGCAATCCTTTATCAATCATGTACGTGGGTATATGAGTTGCAACTAAAGCAATATGCCAACCACATACAAAGAAACCTAATGTAAGATAGATATAACTTTTATTTGAAAAAGCCTCTTTTAAAGCTTCTCTAGCTGTTTGGTTGTTATTTTGATTTGTACCAACAGGTATTTTTGGTGTTGAAACAAATAATGCTACAATTAATCCTAGACCTAAAAAGAAACAGAAAAATAACATTGTATTTTCCCACCCATGTTCAACAAGTGAGTATCTAGTGATTAGAGGAGATATAAAATATCCAAAAGATCCTGCTGAGGTTACTATTCCTGTTGCTATTGTTCTGCTTGATACTGGAAAATGTTTTGCAACAACTGAAACAGGTATACTTATAGCTGTAGATCCCAGTCCAACACCAACTAATATTCCAATTGTTACAGTAAAATAATAACCAGTATTAAAACCTGAATAAAACAATAAAATTGCTAACAAATAAAAAACAAAACCAATAAAGATTGCAATATTACCACCATACTTATCCGTAATAATTCCAAACATAGGACTGAAAACACCCCACAGTAAGAGCTGTAATCCCATTGTAAAGCCGAACTGTGTTATGGTGATATCTAAATCAGTTGCAAAATCAAAATAAAACATTCCAAAAGTTTGTCTTATTCCTAATGCAATAATGACAACAACAGATGCAGCTATTACAGTAACTAATGCTTTTTTTGTTGGAAAAAATTTGGTGTCATTCATCTTACAGATTTAATAGCCTGTTTAATATCAGTAATCAAATCATTTGGGTCTTCTAAACCAATATGTAATCTTATAATATGTTCGTTATTACTCAGCTTTGTGTAGCTCCTATTACCCAGTGCCAATTTGTCTTGATATAAAGCAAGACTTTCAAATCCACCCCAGCTGTAACCATGGGCAAATAATTTTAGTTTATTCAAAAATTTAATTACAGAGTTTTTATTTTTAGAAATAATTTTTACACCCATTAACCCAGATGATCCTGAGTAATACTTTTTCCACATTTTGTATTGTTTAATATTTTTTTTAATTGGATAAAAAACCTCTTTAACTTTTTTTTGTTTGCTCAAAAAATTAGCTACCTTGATGGTATTTTCTTGATGCTTGTCTAGCCTAATATCTAATGTTCTTAGTCCTCTCATAATTAAATAGGCATCATCAGGGCTTAGTCTTAAACCAACTGCTTTTTGACTTAATTCTACTTCTTTAAAAAGTCTTTTTTTAATAGCTAAACTGCCACCCATAACATCTGAATGACCAGAATAATATTTTGTCGCTGAAACTATAGACATATCAAAACCTAAGTCTAAAGGCTTGATTAAATAAGGTGTTCCCCAGGTGTTATCAATAGCTGTATAAATATTCTTATTCTTAGCAAAAGATAATATTTTTTTTAAATCTTGAAATTCAAATGTGTTACTTCCTGGGTTTTCAACAAAAATAAGTTTAGTCTTATTTGTAATTTTTTTTTTTAAGCCATCTAAGTTTTTTGGATCATAAAATACTGCTTTAATATTGAATTTTTTTAAATAGTCTTCGGTTAAAAATCTTGTGGGAGAGTAGACTGAGTCCGTTATAATTATTTCGTCACCAGGTCTTACAACACTAATTACTCCAAGAAAAACTGCACCAAATCCTGTTGGTGTTAAATAAACTTGATAAGCATTTTCAATTTTTCTTAATAGTTCTTGTAGTGCAAAAGTTGTTGATGTTCCTTTTCTACCATAATCAAAATTTTTGCTTAAGGGATTTTTTTTATAATTACTTTGTGTTTTCTTTATATCTTGAAGAGTTTTAAATATTATTGTTGATGCTCTTACTACTGGCGGATTAACTGACTGATTTTGATAATCTTTTCCTACTTGTTTTAAAAAGGTTTTAACTGAATGAACCATAAAAAAATTGATTAGTTATATTGACAATGCTATATCCCTCAAATAAGTCAATAAAATTGTAAAACTAAGGAGATTATGGGATACCCTAAAAAGCATAGAGGCCGAAGAAAAATGGGCTCTAAAAAAAGAAGAGCAAGAAAAAAGAATAAGAAAAAGTAAAATTAATTATTCTTTAATCCAACCACCACCAAGAACTTTGTGACCATATTGGTCTTTTTTATAAAAGACACATGCTTGTCCAGGTGAAATACCATCTTCAGAATTATCTAAATTTACCTCAGCATCATTCTCGTTTATAAAATTTACATTGGCACTTAATAACTTTCCTGTAGACCTAACTTTGACTAATATATTTTCATTTAATTCGTTTTTATCCGATAGTAGATTAATATTTTTTAAATTAATTTTCTTTTTTCCTAAATGTTCTCTTCCACCAACAATTATTTCATTATTTTCTGCATCAATTTTAATCACGTATAATGCCTCTTTGTCAGCTACTTTAATTCCTTTTCTTTGACCAATAGTAAAATTTATAATTCCATCATGAACACCTATTACTTCACCATTTAGATTTTTAATGTTACCTTTTTTTAAAGAATCTGGCTTAAACTTTTTTATTACTGATGAATAGTCTCCGTTAGGAACAAAACATATATCTTGACTGTCTGGCTTATCTGCAACATTTAAATTTAGTTTTTTAGCAATTTCTCTAGTTTCATTTTTTAACATTCCACCTAATGGAAATCGTAAATAATTTAATTGCTCTCTTGTAGTATTAAATAAAAAATAACTTTGATCTCTATTTTCATCTACTGCTCTATACATATTATTTTTTTCGTTTATTGTTATGTTTTTTACATAATGACCTGTTATTAAAGCATCAGCATTTAAATCTTTAGCAACTTCATACAAATCTTTAAATTTGACAGTTTGATTACACTGTACGCATGGTATTGGAGTTTCTCCTTTTAAGTAACTTTCTACAAAATTATCAATAACTCCTTGCTTAAATTTATCTTGGTAATAAAGAATTTTATGATCAATATCTAATTTATGAGCAACTCTTTTTGCATCTATAACATCTTGGCCTGAGCAACATACTTTTGATTTAACAACTTCTTTACTATCGTTGTATAGTTTTAATGTTATACCGGTAACATTATATCCTTGCATTTTCATCAAACCTGCTACTGTAGATGAGTCTACACCACCAGACATAGCTACAATTACTTTTGTATCAGACGGTTTCTTATCTAATCCAATTGAGTTTAACTCTAAATTCATGTGGTGGTATTTATACTCATTTCTATTATAAGTAAAATCAAATGATTTTAGATTTTGAACCAGGTGATAAAGTTATAAATCCTAATAATAAAGATTGGGGAATAGGACAAGTACAGTCAATTATTAAAGAAAAAGTAACTGTGAATTTCGAAAATGTGGGAAAAAAAGTTATCAATGCTAAAAATATTGAATTAGAAAAGTTAGAATAAATGAAACAAATAGAAATAAAAGCAACTATTGAAAAACTTATTGATACATTTTTATATGCAGGGAAAGTTTCAATAGAATTAAGAAAAAAAGGCTTAATAAAAGAAATTAAGGAAGATAACACACCTGTTAGCAATGGTGATCTCGAAGTTAATAGAATTTTAACTGAAAAAATAAACGATTTAACTCCTCAAATACCTATTGTATCAGAAGAAACTAGTCATAATAAATCCAAGAAAGATTTAAAAAATTTTTGGCTAATAGATCCAATTGATGGCACTTATGATTATATTAATGATCTTGAGGAATTCACTTTAAATGCTGGTTTAATAATTAATAACCGAGCAGTAGCAGGTATAATATATGCACCTGCTAAAAATAGATTATTTTATTCTTATGAGAAAGGTTGTTCATTTGAAATAATTAATAGTAAACATGTAAAATTAGACTGTTCAAAAATTTCAAATAATAAACTTAAATTTGTGTCATATTCAAATAAACTAAAACCTGAAATTAACAAAATATATCAATCAATGAATGTTAGCGAATTTAAAAGGATGAAAAGTTCTTTAAAATTTTGTGTAATAGCTTCAAATGAATACGATGGCTATGTTGCAGAGCCTAGAGCATGTGAATGGGATATAGCAGCTGGGCATGCTATTCTTGAAAATGCAGGGGGTATAGTTACAGATTTTGAGGGAAATGAAATACTTTACGGAAAAGAAAATTTTAAAAATCCTAGTATAATTTTGAAAAGAAATAAAAATATATAATGAGTGAACAATTAAAAATCATATTAATTATAATAGTTTCTGTATCAATTTTTGGATTAACAGTATTTGTGATGGTAAAAAACTATATCAAAAGTAAAATTCAGTATTATTTAGAAGAAAAGAATAAAAAGTCTAAAGAAGATTTATAATTTTCAAATATTCCTCTTTATCTAGTTCCATTACTCTTCTGGAAACTTCAAAATCAAATCCAGATCTTGCTAATATACCAATATCTTTTTTATAGAATAAAGGTCTATTATCTTCAGTTCTTGAAGGACCAATTCTTTTTTTTTTACAAACTTTTATAGCTGAAAAAAAATCTTGATCTTCATTATTTTCATTAATTTGTTCAATTGTATTTTTTATATATTTTTCTCCAACTCCTTTGCTTATTAAATAATTTCTAATCTTATTTATTGATGAACCTCTCTGGATTAGACTTTTTGCTTTTGTCTCTGAATAAAATTTATCATTTATAAATTTAGATTTCTCTAAATCTTCAGTAACAATCTCGATTAGATCTGAAATATTGCTTCTTTTAACGTTATCAACTTTAGATCTTAAATATTTCTTTAAAAGATATGTTTTTAGCTGTTGTTTTGATGGTGCAAATTTTTCTACATAATTAAGTGCAAAGTTGCGCATTTCATCAATTGTCGCTTCTAAGTTTTTTTTTTTATTTTTTATAGGAATCATTATTGCATTTAATATAATATAACCTTGATGATTGAACAAATATCTGCATTTTTTACATTAGAAATGATCTATATGTGGTTGAATATAGGTGTAATACCTTTTTGGTTAATGCTTATTATTTTTCCACAAACTAAAGTTTGTGGTTTATTTGTTACATCAATAATTCCAACATTTATTTTGGCAAGTGTTTATGTTTATCTATTATATATATTCTTTTTTGCCGGATATGATTTTGATAAAAACTTTATTTTATATTTAAGTTTTTATGATCTTGCTGAGCTTTTTGAGAATAATGAGTTTTTAATTTTATTTTGGACGCACTTCTTGGCTATAAATTTGTTTTGTGGATCTTGGATTGTTAGAGATAGCCAGAGGTTTTATATGTCAAAAATTCTAGTCTTTTTTCCTTTAATAATAACATATTTTATTGGTCCTTTAGGATTATTTATATACTGGGTGATAAGAATTTTTTTCGCAAAGAGAATAAGTTTATTTGATTAATTTTTATTTCTCTACTTTAAAGCCACTGCTCTTCATTTGAGAAAAGCCACCGTCTATATGTGAAATTTTTTCAAACCCCATATCTTTCAATGATTTTGTAGCTAGTGCAGATCTTAATCCACCTGCACAAAATAAAACCATTTCTTTGTTCATATCTATCTTGCCTTCTTTAAAGTATGGACTATCTGGATCCATCCAAAACTCTAACATTCCTCTAGGAATGTGATGAGAATTTTCTATTCTTCCCATTTTCTCAAGTTCTCGAATATCTCTTATATCAATCAAATTGCATTTATCACTGTTTACCATCTCTAATGCTTCCGCTGGGGAAAGTGTCTTGATTTCTGTCAAAGCTTCTGCGACCAATGTTTGTGCTGATTTAATACTCATAAAGGTTTAATACATCATTATAAATTTTAATCTACGAAAAAATATGCCAAATAAAGCTCCTAATTTCAAAATCCCATCAACCAATTCAAAACTTTTAGAGCTAAAGAAAATCAAAAGTAAATATAAAGTTTTATATTTCTATCCAAAAGATAATACACCAGGGTGCACAGTTGAGACAAAAGACTTCAATTCTCTACTTTCACAATTTAAAAAATTAGACTGTGAAGTTATTGGTATTTCTAAAGATAGTATGGAAAGTCATGAAAAATTTAGAGATAAATTTAAAATTAAGTTTGATTTGGTAGCAGACGTAAAAAAAGAAGCGATTAAAGCATACAAAGTTTGGGGTAAAAAAAAATTCATGGGTAGAGAATTTATGGGATTAATAAGAAGTACATTTTTATTAAAAGATGACAAAATTATTAAAGAATGGCGTTCAGTAAAAGTTAAAGACCACGCAAAAGAAGTGTTAGAATTTTTAAAAACAGTTTAATAAAAAAAGGCCCCATTTACGGGGCCTTTTTAGTTTAACTTAAGGGAGGGAGTTAAATTTAGTCTCTTATAGCGTAAGCTATTACACCAGTTTCAGTTACGTCTGTACCTTTCAGTTCAGCCTCTTTACTTAATCTGATACCCATAGTGTTTTTCATAATTGCCCATACAATGTATGATACTACAAAAACAAATGCGTTGATCGAGATTACACCGATTAACTGTGCACTAAAGTTTGCATCAGAGTTTGTTAGTGGAACAGCTAATGTTCCCCAAACTCCAGCAAATAAGTGAGCTGGTATTGCACCAACAACATCGTCAATCTTAAATGAGAATAATAGTTTTGTTCCAAACACTACTATCAATCCACCGATTGCACCGATAAATATTGCTGCTATAGGTGCTGGCGCTAGAGGTTCAGCTGTTATTGCAACTAATCCACCAATCGCACCGTTAAGCATTTGAACTACATCAGTTTTACCATACATTAATCTTGTAATTATTGCTGCTGCTAAAACACCACCACACGCTGCTAAGTTTGTATTAATAAATATATTAGATACTGCTACTGCATCATCGAAAGTTCCCATAGCAAGCTGTGAACCACCGTTGAAACCGAACCAACCTAACCATAAAATAAATACTCCAACTGTTACCAAAGGTATAGAAGAAGCTGCAAATGGTCTCATTGGTTTTGCTTCACCTGATTTAGCAAATCTTCCTGTTCTCGCACCTAACAACATAGCTCCTGCTAATGCTGCAGCACCACCAGTTGAGTGTACAAGAGTTGAACCAGCAAAATCAGAGAAACCTAAAGCGGCTAACCAGCCACCACCCCACTGCCATCCCATGACAATTGGATAAATGATTCCTGATAAAATTGCTGCAAATAAGAAGAAAGGCCATAATTTAATTCTTTCTGCTAACGTACCAGATACAATTGATACTGTTGTTGCACAGAATACCATTTGGAAATACCAATCCGAACCATCTGCATATCCTGTATCAACTTTACTTGCATCAGACCACGGAGTGAATGTTCCTATATAGCCACCTTCTGGAATTCCATATGCTAGATTATAACCTACCATCCAGAACATAATTCCAGCGATTGAAAATAATCCTATATTTTTTGCACAAATTACAGATACACTTTTTGAAGTTACCATTCCAGATTCTAACATTGCGAATCCGCAAGCCATAAACATGACAAGAAAACCACAAACTAAAAATAGAAATGTATTAAAAATAAATCCAACTTCTGCAGAGACTGTAGATTCTGCATAACCTACACTTGTCATATTCAGTAAGAAAAACAAACTTACTAAAGGACCGACAAGTTTTTTTAAATGTTTAGTCATTTAACCTCCATTGTTAAAAAGAGGTTCTTATAATTTTAAAATAAATAAAAACTAATGATTGTTGTTAAAAATAGATATGCAGTTTTTGCATGTAGAAACAGCCTTTATCAAGAATTTTAGCATTCCTGATAAAGGCTGTTAAATAAGATTTACTTGTTAAATACTTCTTTAAGTGCTTTAGCAGGTAAAAACTTTACCTTTTGAGAAGCAGCGATTTGGATTTGCTCTCCAGTTCTTGGATTACGTCCAATTCTGGCTTTTCTTTTAGCCACTTTATATGTACCAAAACCTGCAATCTTTACAGAATCGTCGTTTTTCAACGCATCTAGTATAGTATTCGTAATAGTATCAAAAGTACGCTCTGCATCAGCTTTACTTTGATTTAACGAACCAGCTAGCTTTGCTACTAATTGTTTTTTGTTCATTTTAGCTCCGGTTTTAAAGGTTTATGAAACTATACTTAACAAAATCATTGATAATTCAAGCTTTTTTTTAGTATATATTTTTTTTTGAACAACAATATATAGTGGTAAAAAAAGTCAATGAATACAATGTTTTTTTAGCTATTAAAAAAGCCTTAAAATAAGCCTAAATCTTTAAGGTCATTAAATGTTGCAAAAAACATTAAAGATAACAACAAAAACATTCCGATTCGAAAAAAACCTTCCTGTGTTTTTTGACTTAAAGGACGACCTAAAACTTTTTCAAATGCGTAAAACATGAGATGTCCTCCGTCTAATAAAGGTATGGGAAACAAGTTAATTAATCCTAAACTTATTGAAATATAAGCCATCATACTGACAAAAGGTATAATTCCAAATTCTGCAACTTGGCCAGAAATTTTTGCTATTCTTATAGGACCACCCAATTGAGAGCTGTCACCTGCTCCTGTAAACATTGATCCAAGATATTTTAGTGATGAAGTTGTTACAAAATAAACTTCATTAAATGATTGAAGTAAAGCTTGTGCAGGTCCAAGTTTTTTGTGTGTTATTTGATTGTTATAAGGACTAAGTTTAATACCTACCATCCTTTTCTTTAATTTGTTTCCTAATTCATCAACGCTATCAACAAAATTTGGTTTAACTTTTAAAATTATCTCCTGGTCATATCTTGAAACTTTAAAATCGATAAATTCTGATGTTGACATTGCTATTAATTTAGAAACATCAAGAATACTCTCTACTTTTGAATTATCTATTTCAATAATAACATCATTTTTTTGCATACCAGCAACTTCTGCTGGGCTATCTTTTAATACTTCATCAATTACAGCTGGTGTAAAATCTTTACCTGAAAACATGTATATGAAAGTAAAAATAACTAAAGCTAATATAAAATTAGCCAATGGTCCTCCAGCAACAATTAATGCTCTTTGGTAAAGAGGTTTTGTTACAAACAATTTATGTTGGTCTTCTTTGCTATATTTTTTTAGTAGCTCCTCTTGATCTGCTTGTGAAAATACATTCCTATCTCCGAAAAATTTTACATAACCGCCTAGTGGTATCCAACAAACTTTCCATCTTGTCCCTGATTTATCGTTCCATCCAAATAATTCTCGACCAAAACCTATCGAAAAATCTGTTACACCAACACCATATCTTTTTGCAAAATAATAATGTCCATATTCATGAATGAAAACAACAACAACAATTAATACAATAAATGGTAATATAAAATTGAGCATTTATTAAATTATACAATAATTAGGTTTTTAATAAACATCAATTATTTCAATCTCCATGCAATTATTGGTGATAAAGTTGCCGCAATAAATGAACAAAATAAAAGAGATTGAGAAATATACGATGGTGCTAAATCCATTGGCAAAATTATGCCAAATAGTATTGATTTAGAAAAATCAGGACTTGGAAAAAATAATAGTCCTGCAATTAATCCTATTAATATAGAAACATATGCATTTTTTTCATCATAAGATTTAGAATAAAAAGTATAAAAAACACTTAAAACAGCCGCACAACAAAATAAATCTGCTATTAAGAATAAATAAAGAATACTAAATCCTTTTGATGCAACAAAAAAAGCTATGACCGAAAGAAAAATAACAAATTGTTTTGAGATATTTAAATGATTATTTTTTAAATTTAATACTTTATCTACATCTACTATTACCAAACTTGAAATAGCATTTATTAAAGTATCAATACTGCTTATTGTTAAAGAGATAGCTAAAATTATTACAATTACTGAAAATATTATTAAATTTTCTTTTAACAAAATTGAGAAAAATGCAAGATCAGGTATGACATTAGTATCTTGAGAGACAGCCACTAAACCACTAAATCCCATAAAAAAGACTATTGGTAATATTATTAAAAATGAAAATATTAAACTTTTTTTTAAAACCTCGTAATTTTTTGCAGCATAAACTCTCTGCCAATTACCTTGATGAAAAAGATTAGTTGCAGCAACAGCAATAAAGAAAGTTAAACCAGCAGTATAATTTGGGAGATAACTAAAACTTAACAAATGCGGATTATTATTTTTAATAATTTCAAAGTTAAATTCGTTTGTTTCAATTGAGGTAATAAAAATTAAACTTATTATTAAAAGAGCTGTAAATACAAAAAATTGAATATTATCTGTGATCAAAGATGCTCTTAACCCTCCATATAATGTGTAAAGTAACGAACATGATATTACTATTAAAGAAGTAATCCACAATTCAGTACCAGATATGTAATTAATTAAAAAAGCTACAGCGGTAACTTCAGCAATTAAAAAGATTGTCATATAAAAAATGGAAAAAACTAAAATAAGTTTATAAAGATTTGGTCCAAATCTTAATCTTATTATTTCAATAATACTTTTGCCTTGCGGATAACTAGTTCTAAATTTTTTACCAAGGTAAATTAAAATAAAGAGTGGAAATGCAGTTCCTAGTGAATAACCAATCACTGCACCAATTCCTCCCCATGTTGCTGCTGATGCGGGTCCAAATAAAATCCAAGCACCAAGAGCAGAGGCAACAAGACTTGATGTTAAAGATAAAGTTCCAATTGAGCGGTTAGCAACTAAGTAATTGTTTAGTCCTTTAAATTTTTTTGAATAGTAGATGCCTACAAAAATAAACAACAAACTTAAAGTTATAATCAAAATAATTGCTGTTACTTGATCAATTATATTTAGGTTATTCATTTTTCCCTTTCTGAATTACCGGACAGGTTCAATGGGTTATTCTCAGCTAAAAAGCACCCCAAAGTCTAAATAAATCATTAAATTTAAAATTTCAAGAAATTATCCTAGATTTTGCATTACTGATTAGACTAATTAGCATTGTATTTTCTGAGTTGATTGAATTAATTTACAAATTATTAATTCCCTTCCTTTTAGTTATAAACTTATTAGGCTTTAAGAAATTAAAGCTTAATTAAACCATAAAATCTAATATTAACTTAAAGCTACTAACAAGAATTAAAGCGTAAATTATATTATAAAATAAATTTTCCTCAATTATTTTAAGTAATTTATAACCTATAAAAATTCCAATAAGCGCTAAAGGAAAGAGAGTAACTGACTGATATAAAGTATCAAAATTCATCATAGATAAATAAACATAAAGAGGAAGCTTAATTAGATTGACACAACTAAAAAAAATAATTCTTGTACCAACATAAATTTCTTTTTTCATTCTTAGAGGAAGCAAATAAAGACTTGTTGGAGTTCCTCCCGCATGAACACAAAAACTTGAAAAACCAGCAATGGATGAACAAATAGCCCCTTTAAAAAAGTTTTTTTTTGCCGGTATAGTTTTTTCTTTTTTAAATAAAAAATAATGACCAGAAAATAAAAAACCCATTATTCCAACTATTAACTTAAGCAAATCCTCAGAAAAATAAGTAAATGTAAATGAGCCAATTATTATTCCAATAGCTGCAAATGGAACTATTAATTTAAGTGTTCCAAAATCAAACTCTCTTCTAAATCTATAAACTGCAATAATGTCTGAAAAAATTAATATTGGTAAAATAATTGCAAGTGCTTGATTTAATGGCATTACTACTGTCATTAATGGAACTGAAATTAATGATATTGATCCACCTAAACCTGATTTAGCAATTCCATATAATACGATAGCTGGAACAACGCTAACAAAGAATAATAAATTTATCTCCATTATAAATTAGAAATATAGTAATAAAGATAAAACCACTAATATTAAAACTAATATGATGACAGCTATGTAATTGAGTTTAATTTTAAATTTGCTTAATAAAAATTCATTAATTTTTTCCCAGAAAATAATAATTAAAATTAATAGTACTGCTGGAAGAATAAATTTAATCATAAATCTATTTACATCAAAAAATACATCAATCCAAATATAACAAGTATAATTATTATCCAAATTGAAAAATTAGATATCAATTGTTTAATATTTGAGTTTGATCTGAGAAAATTAGGTAGAACTAATATTAAGACTAATATTAAAAATATTGCAGGAATTATCTGGTCAACAGTCAAATTAATTTTTTATATTATAACCTTTTTTAAGTATAATTGAGACAAGAGTTACACATACAATTAAAAATATAAACATTGTTGAAATACTTATCCAAATATCAAAATCAGAAACTCCATAAAATGCAAACCTCAGCCCATTAATTAAATATACAACAGGATTAAAATAAGTGACTGTTTGCCAGAAACTTGGGAGCATATCTAGCGAATACAAACTTCCACCTAAGAATACCATTGGTGTTATGACAATTGTTGGTATTATAGACATTTGCTCGAAATTTTTACTAAGAAGTCCAATTAAGAACCCAAACAAAGCAAAAGTAAAAGCAACTAGAATTAATAAGAAAATCATTAGTAAAGGAAACTTCACGTTAACTTCTGCAAAGAAAAGTGAAGTGCAGAAAATTACTGCAGCAACAATTAAGGTTTTAGTTGCACCTGCACCAACATAAGCAATTACAATTTCTACAGTAGAAATTGGAGCTGCTAAAATTTCATAAATTGTTCCATTAAATTTAGGAAAAAAAATTCCAAAAGAAGTGTTACTGATAGATTGCGTTAATAATGTTAACATCAATAATCCTGGAACTATATAAGAGCCATAACTAATGCCATCAATTTTTTGTACATAATCCCCGATTACCGAGCCGAATACTATAAAGTATAATGAAGTAGATAAAACTGGAGAAAGAAGAGATTGTATTAATGTTCTTCTAAATCGATCCATTTCATGAAAATAAATTGCTCTTAATGCGTAAAAATTAATCCTCATTATTTTCCTTTACCAATGTCACAAAAATCTTTTCAAGATTATTTTGCTCTGTTTTTAAATCTCTCATCCTTAAACCTGCATTTTTTAAATCTTGAAGCATCTTTGTGATACCTGTTCTTTCAGCATGTAAGTTATAGTTGTAAATTAATGAATAATTATCATTAGATATTGATAGATTATATTCATTAAGTTCTGCTGGAATTTTTTCGACTTTATCTTGTAATTCAATGGTTAATTTTTTATGACCCATTTTTTTTAATAAATCTATTTTATTATCAACAACAATTATTTCTCCTTGATTAATTACTGCAACTCGGTCTGCGATTGCCTCTGCTTCTTCAATATAGTGTGTTGTTAATATTATAGTTACTCCTGTTTTCCTTAATCCCTCTACAACTTTCCACATATCTTTTCTCAATTCTACATCAACACCTGCTGTTGGCTCATCAAGAAATAATATCGAAGGTTCATGTGATAATGCTTTTGCTATCATTACACGTCTTTTCATTCCTCCTGAAAGCTGATTTAACCTTAAATCTTTTTTATCCCATAAACTGAAATCTTTAAGAACTTTTTCTATATGTTGAGGGTTCGGCTTTTTTCCATATAAACCTCTTGAATATGAAACATTGTTAAACACTGTTTCAAATTGTTCTAATGAAATTTCTTGGGGGACCAGTCCTATTCTTGATCTTGTTTCTCTATAATCTTTTATAATATCAAAACCATCTACTGTAATTACTCCAGAAGTTGGTTTTACTATACCACATACAATACTTATCAGTGTAGTTTTGCCAGCTCCATTTGGTCCAAGCATAGCAATAATTTCACCTTGCTTTATATTTAAATTAACAGTTTTTAAAGCGTTAAATCCATTGTCGTATACCTTTGAAAGGCTATCAATTGTTATTAAATCTTTAGTCATTATCTGAGGTCTTAATTTGATATAGAGATGTTTTTAGTGACAAGCAATATTATATTTTTTTAATCTCCAATAATTGTATGGCCATGGAGTTAAAAATCCAACTAAAAGCATTATTGGTACTACCCACCAATTTAAAATAGCTCCACCTGTTAAAATTACATCTGTGAGGTTCATGGCTATTTCCATACTGACCATTGATATAAAGCTCATACCAAGCGCAGTCTTTAATGCTTTGGAAAAATCAAGTTTTTGTCTTAGTAAAATTATAGTTTCTAAAATAATACTTGTAATCAAACCATTTATAATTGCTAAAGTCATGATGGCTAAAACAGGCCAGGGAATTCCTGTTATCTGAAAATACAATATGGTTCCAAAGTCACCAATTGCACAGCCTAGTAAACACCAAGCAGTATTTTTTGCGCTTCTTTTCCAAGTATGTTTGCATGACCAATTAAAATTAACTGCTTCTGAACTCATTGTTTGCTCATTTCTAAATGATATTCATAAATATCATCTTTCCAATAAGATTTAATGTACGAAAGAATGTTATCAATACCTTCATCACTTATTTTATCACCAAAACCCATCATCTTGCCTTCATAATTTTTTATCAATTTAGCAAATCCATACTTTATCATTCTATGTAGTAACTCATCTGTATGATGCCAAGTATGACCAGTTCCATTTAAAGGCGGTGCTTTTCTATGCCCATCCTCATCTAAACCTTGCCAATTTGTAGCTCCAGCTAAATTTGCTTGGTGACAAGAAACACAATATTGATTGTATAATATCTTGCCATTTTTAATTGCTTCTAATGAATCTCTAGTTATGGGATAGTGCGAATGAGAGAAAGCAGTATCTGCATAAAATAAAACAATAAAAATAAAAAAATACTTTTTCATTAGTGTGGAGCCCTATATCTGCTATGACAAGCTTTGCAGCTCGACCACATATATTGTTTCAAAGCTGCTCTAAAATCATCTTGGTCTTCGATAATTGAAGCTAGCTTTATCATTTGATCAGAAGATTTTTTCATTAGAGCATTAAATTCATCTTTTTCTTCCCAAATAATTGGTAAAGCCTCTGTTCCGTGTCCCTCATTTGTATTTTCTGGAAATAAATTTAGTAATTCTAAATAATTATCACTCATTCTAATCATCAGTTTTTTTGAGTCCTCAATTTCAACTTCGTTAAGTAAAATACTAATTCTTTTTGCTAGTTTGTAATTTTGACTAAATAAAGATTTTCTTTTCTTAATAATGTCTTTTGCGCTCTCTTCTGATAAAACATTAGAATTAAATGAAAAAGAAAGTGCTACAATAAACATTATTTTGAAAATATTATTTATTTTTATAAAATAGCTCATGAAGAATGGTATAACATTACAATATAGTTGGTTAGCTAAATTTTTCCATTGGTTCACTTTGCTCCTTTTAATTGCTCAGATACCAATGGGGTTTATTTTAGTCAGATTGGATTTTTCGGATTTAAGAATAACTATAGAAAATGTGCACGTAATTGTTGGGATATCTATATTTTATATAACTTTATTTAGGTTAATTTATAAATTTTTTAGCAAGTCCCCAAAACTAATGCCTGAGGCATTCTTTGGACAAAACTTGATTGCGAAATTGAATCATTTCGCTCTTTATGTCGCACTTTTAACAATAACAACATCAGGAATTTTAAAAAAGCTATTTAATGGTGAAAAACTAAACTTTTTTATTTTTAAATTAAGGATTGAAGATAACTTTGATTTAGCAGATCAATTTTACAATGTTCACGTTATTTCAAATTATACATTAATAGTTTTAATCTCATTGCATATTATTGCAGTTTTGTTTCATCAAATATTTTTGAAAGAAAACATCTTGAAAAGAATGACCAGATAATTAAATAGAGCTCATGAAAAAATATTTTGTCTTTTTTATTTTATTCTTGATACCAAATATCTCATTTGGTTTCGAAAAAACCACAAACTTTGATCTGAAAAAATTATTTGAAATTCAAAAATCTGGTAAAACAATTGTTATTAATTCTTGGAATGAATATTGTTCAACTTGCGCAGCACAAACAAAAGTTTTCGATCAAGCAATGAAAGACTTTAAAGATGTTGAGTTTTTATTCTATGAGCAAACAGAACATGAAGATATTGCTAAAGCTTTAGGAGTTAATTATTGGACTACAATAGTAGTTTTTAAAGGTGAAAGTGAAGTAGCAAGAGAAATTGGTTTAACTGACAAAGACCAAATATATAATTTAATAAATAAAGGAATATAATTCCTTTTTACCTCCCCTTTCGAGGAGGTGAATTCAACAAAAAAGAGAGAAATAAATGTATGTTAAATTCAGGAATAATTTTTTAAATTATGACTGCTATATAGAATTAATTTTTTTTTTGTCAATTTATGAAAAAGCAAGAAAAATTAGGGATTTTAATTAAGCAATGCTTTTTGAGCTGGCAAATAATCATGACCAAATGCATCAGCTACAGCTTTATGAGTAACACCTCCTTTAAATACATTTAATCCTGCTTGAAAATTTTGATCATCATTTAAAGCTTTTAAGTAACCATCTTTTGCTAATTTAGATAAAAAAGGAAGTGTTGCTTTATTCAATGCAATTGTTGATGTTCTAGGAACACCACCGGGCATATTTGCAACGCAATAATGAATTATATCATCTATTATAAAAGTTGGTTCTGCAAAAGTAGTCGGTTTACTGGTTTCAACACATCCTCCTTGATCAATTGCAACATCTACAATCACTGATCCCCTTTTCATTTTTTTTAACATATTCTTTGTAACTAATTTTGGTGCCTCAGCACCTGGTATCAAAACACCGCCTACTAACAAATCACATTCGGAAATTAATTTTTCTAAATCAGTTTTATCACTTAAATTAGGTATTATTTTATCTCCAAACATTTGGGTAAGTTCGTTTAATCTTTTTTCAGATTTATCTACAATATTAACTTTGGCTTTCATGCCTGTTGCAATTATAGCAGCATTTTCTCCTACTACTCCACCTCCAAGTATAACTACATTTCCAGGTTCTACACCAGGAGCTCCTCCTAACAAAAGACCACGGCCTTTTTGATTTTTTTCTAAACAATGTGCACCCGCTTGTACTGACATTCTTCCAGCTACTGCACTCATTGGTGCTAACAAAGGAAGTCTTCCGTTATTATCTGTGACTGTTTCATAAGCGATGCATATTGATTTGCTGTCTATTAAACCTTGTGTCAGTTCCTTGGCTGCAGCAAGATGAAGATATGTAAAGACAACTTGATTTTCTCTTATCATTCTTACTTCGCTAGATTGTGGCTCTTTGACTTTAACAATGATGTCGGAATCGTTAAATATATCTTCAGCTGTATTAACTATTTTTGCTCCACTTGAAACGTAATGATCGTTTTCAAATCCTGCTTCAAAACCTCCATTATTTTCAATTAAAACTTCGTGGCCATTAGAAGTTAATGTTTTTACACTTTCGGGAGTAAGTCCAATTCTATTTTCCTGAGGCTTTATTTCTTTTGGAACCCCTATTTTCATAGAATTAAATTAATTTTTTTTGCTTTTTGAATAGTTGGTAATACCAGTTCTTAGTTTCTCGATTATTTCATCAATATGTTTTTTTTCACAGATAAACATTGGAGCAATAATTAAACAATCTCCAGTCGCTTTAAAGTTAACTCCTGCATCATAACAATGTTTGAAACATGTAAAACCTGCTGCGCCTGGTTTTTTATGCATTTTAATATCAATACCACCCATCATTCCATATCCTCTTATGTTATCAACAACATCAATATCTTTTAATGACATTAAACCTTCTTGGAAATATGGAGATAAATTTTTTGCTCTATTAAATATGTCATCTTTCTCAAAAATATCTTGAACCGCTAAGCCTGCAGCTACTGAAACTGGAATTCCAGAGTAAGTGTAACCGTGAAATAGTTCTATTGTTCCTTTTGGAGATCCATCCATAACTGTGTCATAAATTTCTTCTTTACACGCAACTGCACCTAAAGGACTTATTCCATTTGTTGTAGCTTTTGCCATTGTAATAATATCTGGGGTAACTCCGTATTCTTGTGATGCAAATGGTGAACCTGTTCTTCCCCATCCAGTAATAACTTCGTCAAAAACTAATAAAATTCCATGCTTATCGCAAATTTCTCTTAGTCTTTGTAAATATCCTTTTGGTGGAACTAAAGTTCCTGTTGATCCAGCAATTGGTTCAACAATGCAAGCTGCTATATTTTCTGAACCAAAATTTGTACAAATTCTCTCAAGGTCTTCTGCCATTTCCGCACCAGTTTCAGGTTGACCTGAAACAAATTTATGTTCAGGTAAATGTGTATGTCTCATATGAAGAACACCCGGCATTAAAACATTGGCAAATGTTTTCACGTTATTAATCATTCCACCAACAGAAGTAGCACCTATGTTCATGCCGTGATAACCTCTTTCTCTTCCAACAAATCTAAATCTATGTCCCTCACCTCTTGCTTTATGATATGCAACTGCGATTTTAATTGCAGTCTCAACGGCAGTAGATCCACAAATTGTATAAAAGATTCTATTTAAATTTCCTGGCGTATGTTTTGAAATTTTTGTTGCAAGTTCAAATGAACCTCCAAAACCTTGTTGGAATGGTTGAGCATAATCTAATTTTTTTAATTGATTTGTAATTGCATTAATA
Organism: uncultured Pelagibacteraceae bacterium; assembly: GCA_902532805.1. Lineage (GTDB taxonomy): Bacteria > Pseudomonadota > Alphaproteobacteria > Pelagibacterales > Pelagibacteraceae > Pelagibacter. Next base: position 35,253 of record CACAJQ010000009.1, read on the forward strand.
ATTTCTTCTCTTCCGTGACCTAAAGGATTGCAAAATAATCCCGAGCTTGCATCTATCTGGGTTTGACCTTGATGATTTTTTAAATAAACACCTTTTGCCTCTACAATTAATCTAGGAGATTCTTTGAAATCTCTATTAGATGTAAATGGCATCCAATGTTCATTTAAAGAATTTGGTATTTGAGGTTTTTCTGAACTCATAATTATGTTTCGATTCATAGACTAATTATATAAATTAACCAGTAAATTTTAGTCATACTCGATATGTTAAATGACCGCAACTATAGGTTGTAACTTATGACTTTTGAAGCCTGTGTAATTTATTCATCATTTACTTAAAAGAAAATTTAAATTTAAATATCGATAATTAAATTTAATTAACAGGAGATGAAATGAAAAAAATAGTTAGTTTCATTTTAGGAAGTTTATTTGCTCTAAACTTAACAATCACAGCGGCAAACTCTGCTGCGAATGAAGTTAGAGTTGCATACTTTCTAGAGTGGCCAAGTCCAAATTTAGAGGACATGCAAAAAAAGAATTTTGCTAAAGCTTTAGGAGTTCCAGTAAAATGGACAAACTTCACAAATGGTGGAGCAATGACAGATGCAATGTTAGCAGGAGATATTGATATTTCTTACTCACAAGGTTTGGTACCATTTATTAATGCTGTAAAATCAAATGCACCTATCAAATTAGTTGATATTGCAATGGAATACGGAATGGGAGGAACAACTTGTGTAACATCTAATGCTTCAGGAATAACAAAAGCAAATGCAACTGAATTAGAAGGTAAAAAAGTTGCTGTTCCGTTAGGTACTATGGCTGAGTACGTTTTCGACGAAAGTATGAAAGTTGTCGGAGCTGACAGAAGCAAAATGGATATTATTCAAATGGACCCTGAAGAAGGTGCGGCTGCATTAGTAAGTGGAGATGTAGTGATGGCATGTTTATTTGGTGGTAATTCTATCAAAGCTGCGGTTGCTGTAGGATCAAGGCTTTTAACAGTTCAAGAAGCAAGAGATGCAGGTATTTTAGGAATAGATATAACTTCTGTAACAGACAAATTTATGAAGGAAAATCCTGGAATGTTGAGAACTTTTATTGAAGTAACTCATGAAGCAAATGAAAGATATAGAAATGGAAAAAGTGATATGAATTCTATGTCAAAAGCTTCAGAAATGAAAATTGCTGATATGAAAGACACTTTAAGTGGTTTCAAATTCTTAACTCCAGAAGAAACTAAAAAATCTATGGAAAGTGGAAACTTAGATGCATTCTTAAAAGGAATGGGAACTCCAGGTGGAGCAGTAGACACTAGTTTCTTACCTTTATAATTTAAAGATTAAAATAATTAAATAGGCGCCAATTTTATTGGTGCCTATTTTTTTAAGTAAATATTTTATATAAAGTCAACTAATGAGTGATTTAATATCTCAAAACTTAAACATGATTTTCAAAACTCCAAAAGGAGAGACTGTTCATGCTTTAAAAGATTTAAATTTCAAATTAAAAAAAGGAGAACTTCTAACAGTTCTTGGGCCCTCTGGTTGTGGAAAAACAACTTTGTTAAATATTGCAGCTGGTTTCTTAAGACCAACATCTGGAAATATAACTTTGAATGGTAAAGAAATTGATGGACCTGGAGTTGAAAGAGGCATGGTTTTTCAACAAGGTGCATTATTTGAATGGTTGACTGTTGCAGAGAACGTCAACTTTGGTCTTAGAATGAAAAAAAAAGATCCTATAGAAACTTCAAAAAAAGTTGATGAATGGCTGGAGATTGTTGGATTAAAAGGATTTGGAAATACCCCAACATATCAATTATCTGGAGGAATGCAGCAAAGAGTAGCTCTTGCAAGGTGTTTAATCAATGATCCTGATTTGATTTTAATGGATGAACCTCTGGGTGCCCTTGATGCTCTAACAAGAGAAAAAATGCAATCTTTAGTTTTGAAAATTTGGAAAGAAACTGGAAAAACAATTATTTTAATCACGCATTCAGTTGAAGAAGCACTACTGCTTGGGGAAAGGTTGTACGTAATGGCACCAAGACCAGGTAGGATACATAAAGAATACAATCTTCCATTTGCAGAGATGGGATTAAAAGAAGATTTAAGAGAAATAAAAAAAAATAAAGATTTTTCATCAAAAAGAGAAGAAATTTTATCCATGATTTGGAACATGGAGGAAGAAATTATGGGAAAAGAAAATTAAATGTTTACTCAAATAATAACAATATTAATTCTCGTATCAATTATCGGGTGCATACTTTATGGAAGACGTTTAATAAAAACTGAAAAAGTTGATGCAGTT
>CACAJQ010000010.1:0-35065 GCA_902532805.1 uncultured Pelagibacteraceae bacterium
AATGTAATTCCAAATGCTGCTCCTTTAGATGATAACAGGTCATCACATAGCTCAATTAAATCTCTTTTTTTAGAGAATTTTTTTAATGATTTTTTCTCTAAAATTTTTTGACCAGCATCAGCAATTGTCTCAAATATTCTTTTTATATTTAACATGGTATTTTTTATATATTAAAAACCTAAACTTTTACCCATTATTTTGTCAGGTAGCCAAGTTACAATCTCAGGAAAAATACACAAAATAAGTATAGCTAAAGCCATAATTATCATAAATGGTATAGATCCCTTTAAAATTTCCGAAAGACTAACATCTGGAGTGATACCTTTGATTATATAAAGGTTTAATCCAACAGGTGGGGTAATAAGGCCGATTTCCATATTAATTGTAAACACAATTGCAAACCAGTACGGATCAAATCCCAGTTGAGTTATAACTGGTAATAATATTGCTGAAGTCATAACAATAACAGCAACTGGTGGTAAAAAGAAACCTGCAATCAAAAGAAATATATTTATTAAAATAAATACTACCCATTTATTAGAACTCATCTCTACCATGCTTTGAGCTAATGATTGAGTTACGTAAAGTTGTGATAATGTAAACGCAAAAAGATAAGAAGCTGCAATGATAAACATTATCATCACACTCTCTTTCATTGAAACTTTAACAATATTCCATATTTTTTTTGGTTGATAAATTTTGTAAACAACAGCAATCAAAACAAAAACTAAAAAGGCTCCAACCCCTGAAGCCTCTGATGGGGTAGCAACACCGCCATATAAAACATATAAAACACCAGCAATGATTGCTAAAAATGGAAGTATCCTTGGTAGAACTTCAATTTTTTCTTTGAAAGTTGGAGGTGTTCTATTTTTTAAAGCTTTAGCGGAGTCTTTATCAATAAAGTAACTATGTATTAATGCCCAGATAGCGAACATACCAGCAAGCATAAATCCAGGTATCAATCCGCTTAAAAATAATCTTCCAATAGATGTTCCAGTTGCAATTCCATAAACAATTAAAACAATGCTTGGAGGAATTAATACTCCTAATGTTCCACCAGCTGCTATAGTTCCTGTTGCAATTTGATCTGAGTATCCTCTTTTTCTCATTTCAGGAATTCCCATAGTGCCAATTGCAGCACAAGTTGCAGGACTTGATCCGCTTAGTGCGGCAAAGATTGAGCAAGCTCCTATATTAGAAATAACTAAACCTCCAGGAACTCTCCATAGCCATCTATCTAATCCTGTATATAAATCTTTTCCTGCTGGAGAATTAGCAACTGCCATTCCCATTAAAATAAACATTGGTATTGAAAGTAGAACAAACGAATTTAAACCTGCATAGAAAGTTTCAGCAAAAACATCTAGCATTTGAAAACCTTCGAAAGCAACTAAAAGAGCTATTGATACAAAGCTTAAACCAAAAGCAATTGGTATTCCGGAAAATAATACTATCAAAGTAAAAACAGCAACAATTATTGCAATTATCAATGGATCCATTAGTTAGTATCCTTTTCGTCTGTAAGCTTAATAATTTCTGCTATATATTGTAAAATCATTAATGCAGCACCTATCATCATTGAAGAATATGGAACCCACAATGGAGGATCCCAAACCGTTCCTGTTGAGTAATTTTTAGTAAACGCTTCCTCAACCATTAAAAAACCAAAATAGAATAAAATTAAGAAGAATAATAAACTGACTAATGAGGTAAAAATTTTAAGTCTTAATATATTTTTTTTTGATAAGAAGTCATAAATCCACTCCATACTCACATGAGCTTTTTCACTTAAAACATATGCACTTCCAATAAATGTTGAAGCAACTAGAAGCATTGTAACAAGCTCTGTTTGCCAAGTTATTGCTCTTTGAAAAAAGTATCTTTCAAAAACTAATTCCACAATAACAAGAATTGATAAAAGTAAAGCTAATACAGCAAAAGCTCCGCAAGCTCTTGCAACGTAATCACAGAATTTTAAGTATTTTTCTTTCATAAAAAAACCCCTACCTATAGAGAATAAATAGGGGTTCTTTATATATTATTTTATTTAACTGCTAAAGCCATTTCCATTAGTTTATCGCCACCTGGAACTTTTTCAGCAAAAGCTTTGTGAGATGATTTTATTGCTATATCAACCCATGCAGCATGATCCTTGGCATCCATATACACTAATTTCACACCTGCAGCTTTGTATGCTTCCTCAAACTTTTTATCTAAGTTTTCTACTTGAGCTGTCATATATTTCTCAGCAACTTTTCCTGCTTTCATCAAAGCCACTTGTTGGCTAGAATTTAAAGCATTGTAGCTTTTCTTAGACATTAAAATTGGCTCATACATAAACCATAATCCAAATTTTCCTGGAGGAGTTGCACATTTTACTTGTTCGTAAATTTTGTAACTTACAAAACTTCCTGAACTAGTATTTGCACCTGTCAATACACCAGTTTGTAATCCAGTATAAATTTCAGATGATGGCATACTTTGAATACCTGCACCGGCAGCCTCTAACATTTGATTGAAGGCTTTTCCTGCAGCTCTCATCACTTGTCCTTTAGCATCACTTGGGTTCTTGATACATTTAGTTTTTGATGCGAAACCACCACCTAACCATGCATCAGATAGTACTACAACACCAGCATCACTGATTATTTTTTTAATCTCAGTCATCATTGGACCTTTATTAAATCTCAATGCATGCTCATGATTTTTTACAGTTCCTGGCATTAATGTAGCATCAAACTCTGGATGAAATTTTGATGCATAAGCTAATGGGAAAGCAGAAATATCTAATTGACCTGTAGTCATAGGTTTCCACTGTTCTTTTGGCTTATAAAGTGACTTAGCTGGATAAATTCTAATTTCTAAATCAACGTTTGCTTTTTTTACTTCATCAGCAATAATTTGTACCATTTCATGACGTGGGTCAAAAGAGCCATCAGCTCTTGGTGTTCCTGGCCATTGGTGACTTGCTTTTAATGTAACTGCATATGCAGATCCTACTATTGAAAAAGCCACAATTATTGAAGACAAATATAATGTTATTTTTCTTAACATAGTTTTCCCCTTTTTATTTATAATGATGATATTAAATTGAACTTGAGCAGAAGAGTCAATATAAGGAAATGACATACTTATTATGGATGGTCCTTTAAAAAATTTATTAGTTGTTGATCTTACTAGGGTTTTAGTAGGTCCATATTGTACAATGATCTTATCTGATCTGGGTGCACGTGTAATTAAAGTAGAAGCTCCAGAAATTGGAGACGATTCTAGAAAATTTGGACCATTTGTTAAAGATTATTCCGCATATTTTATGTCACTGAATAGAGGAAAAGAAAGTATCGCACTTAATTTAAAAAATGAAGATGACAAAAAAATCTTTGATAAAATTTTAGCAAAAGCAGATATTTTAGTAGAAAATTTTAAACCAGGTACTTTGGAAAAATGGGGATATGGTTGGAAAGATGTAAGCAAAAAATATCCAAAATTAATATATGCATCTGCATCTGGTTTCGGTCAGACTGGACCTTTAAAAGAATTACCCGCTTATGACATGGTAGTTCAAGGAATGGGTGGACTGATGAGTGTTACAGGTCATCCAAATAGTGAACCAACAAGAGTTGGAACATCAATTGGTGATATTACAGCAGGCCTTTTTACTGCAATCGGAATTAATGCAGCTTTGTATGATAGACAAAAAACAGGCAAAGGAATGTTTATAGATGTTTCTATGTTAGACTGCCAAATTGCGATTTTGGAAAATGCAATTGCAAGATATTTATCTAAAAATGAAATTCCTAAACCGATGGGATCTAGACATCCTTCGATTGCTCCATTTGAGGCATTTAAAACAAAAGATAGTTATATAATTATTGCTGCAGGTAACGACAAATTATATGAAAAACTCTGTGAAGTATTAGGAATACCTGAAATGATCAGTGATAAAAGATTTAATACCAATTCACTTAGATGTGAAAATATGAATGAACTAAAATCAATTTTTGAAGATAAACTTTCTTCAAAAAATACATCTGAATGGGTAAGCGAAATGGAAAAATTAAAGATACCTTGCGGACCAATATTTAATATTAAAGAAGCGGTAGAAAATCCTCAAGTCGAAGCAAGAAACATGATTGTTAAAGCTTATCATAAAGTAGTTGGTGATTTTAGATTAGCAGGCAATCCTATAAAAATGTCTTCATACGAAGATAAAAGTACTAGAGGGGATATTCCTGATCTTGATGAACACAGGGAACAAATATTGAAAGAATTTTCTTAATTAAGAGTTATTTTCTTCGTCGCTTACGTTATCTGAAACTTGTTCTTCTGCTTCTGAAACTTGATCTAGTGAAACGTCATCATTTTCATCAGCCTCACTTGGAGCTTCTACATTAACATCAGGTTGAGCTGATGGTGATAATTCAGCAAGATCTTCTTTTGAAACTTGAATTTTTTCAGGAGTTTTCCTAGCTCTTTTTGATGGAAGAATTGGGACACCACTTTTTGAAATTTCACCTTTATATAAATTTTCAAAATCATCACCTATATCTTCATCTTCTTCAGCATTATCATCAATTTGTTCTACATGTTTTCTAAGTTTGTAAACTGCAGCTTCAGTTAAATCTGGAACTTTAATTGTTTCTTCAGCTATTTCTCTTAAAGCAATAACTGTGTGTTTGTCGTTATCTCTATCTAATGTAGGTTCAATTCCTGAATTAAGTTGAGTGGCTCTTTCTTTAGCAACCAAAACTAATTCATAAGGGCTATCTACTTTGTCTATACAGTCTTCAACGGTAACTCTTGCCATGGGCGATTAAATATACTCCAAGATCAACAAAATCAAGTATTTTTATACTAAAATTGGATTTAATTTTTTTCTAACTAAAAAAAGAAGAATAAAAGAAATAAGTATATAAAGTGCAGATATTATAGCAATTTTCTCAATTGAAAATCCAATATCAATTAAAATTCCAAAAAGAGCAGTTCCGAAAGCAGTCGAAAAAACCATGAGAGCAGTAGTTAAAGCTTTAATAGATCCAATATGCTTTACACCATAAACCTCAGCCCAAGTGGAAGATCCCAAAACGTTTGCCAAACCATTTGATATTCCAATTAAACCTAAAAATATAAATGCAGTAAATTGTGCATCAAAATAAATAATTACAAGAGTCGACAGAAATAAAGGAATATTCATAAAAATTAAAAGTTTTCGACTTGTGAATTTATCAATTAAGAAACCAGATATTAAAAGTGTAATTACTGAAAATACTGAATAAGACATAAAAGACTGAGCAATTACAAATGGTCCCCAGTTTTTTGACTCGGTAATAAATGATTGGTAAACAAATACACCAGTTGCAATCCAGGGCATGGCCAGCATATTCATACTTACAATATAAAATTTATAGTCTTTTATTACTTCAATTCTTTTCCATTGCTTAATATTTTCCTCTTTAAATTCTTCACCTTCAGTGCTTTCTCTCGTATCAAGTTCAACAGTTCGAACTAAAAAGAATGATGCAATCGGTAAAAATATTAAAATTAATAAAGCAATTACTGTCCAAATATTTTGCCAAGTTGTTAATGACAACAAAAATACCATTAAAACGGGTAAAATAAATTCAGCACTAGATAAACCAAACCAGCAAATACTTAATGCCCTACCCCTAGATTTTGTAAAATATCTTGAAACTGTTGTTGTTGCAGTATGAGACATCATTCCTTGTCCTGAAAACCTCATTAAGAAAATTGCTATGAATAAAAAAACTATAGATGAAATTTTTGAAAAGAAAAAACAAGAAAATGATAAAAGTAATGTTACATAGATTGCAAATCGGAAAATATTTATATCATCAATTTTCTTTCCAACCCAAATAAGTAATAAACTGCTGCACAATGTTGCTGATGCATATATTGAGCCAAATTGTCCATGAGTTATCGATAGTGTCTCTCTTATACTTGTATTGAATATTCCAAGAAAAAAACTCTGTCCAAAGCTAGAAAAAAATGTAAATATAAAACCAAATACAATTACTTTTAAACTTAAATTTTTAAACATAAAAAAATATGACTTCTAAAGTTGCTTTCATAGGTCTTGGTGTAATGGGTTATCCAATGGCAGGATATATATCAAAAGCAGGACATAATGTAACTGTTTTTAACAGAACAAAATCAAAAGCAGAAAAATGGATTGGTGAATACAAAGGTAATATGGCTGATACACCATCTGAAGCTGCGAAAGATGCTGATTTTATTTTTACCTGTGTTGGGAATGACGATGATTTAAGACAAGTTTCATTAGGAGAACATGGATTATTTCATAATGCCAAAGAAGGATGCGTCTATATAGATAATTCAACAGTGTCTGCTGAAATTTCTAGAGAACTTTATAAAGCTGCAAAAGATAAAGGATTTGGTTTTTTAGATGCTCCTATATCAGGAGGACAATCAGGTGCTGAAGGTGGGATATTAACTGTTATGGTTGGTGGAGATGACAGTGATTTTAAAAAAGCAGAGCCAATAATTGATTGTTATAGTAAAAAAGTAACTTTAATCGGACCATCAGGTAGTGGACAATTAACTAAGATGGTTAATCAAATGTGTATTGGTGGTTTAGTTCAAGGTTTATCTGAAGCAGTAAATTTTGGAATTAATGCAGGTTTAGATATGGATAAAGTTATGGAAACTATTTCAAAAGGTGCAGCTCAATCTTGGCAAATGGAAAATAGATATAAAACTATGGTAGCTGATAAATTTGATTACGGATTTGCTGTAGATTGGATGAGAAAAGATTTAAAAATTTGTATTGAAGAAGCAAAAAGAAATGGTTCACCTGTACCAGTAACAGAAATTGTTGACGGTTATTATGCTGAAGTTCAAAAAATGGGTGGAAATCGTTGGGATAGCTCTAGCTTGATTGCTAGATTAAAAAAGAAAAAATAATCGTGTCTACCACTGTTCCCTACTACGAGGATTTTTCCGAAATAAAAAAGAAAATTTGGTTAATGTTAACTGATGCAGTTACCAATAGATCATCTCCTTTTAGAATACCTGTTTTTTCGTGTGGAAGTCAGAACGATATCGAAAGTAGAATTGTTGTTCTTAGAAAATCAGATGAACAAAATAATTTAGTGCAATTTCACAGTGATATTAGATCTGATAAAATTAAAATATTGGAAAAAAACCCAAATTCATCGATGTTATTTTATGACAAAGATGAAAAAATACAGGTTAGATTAAAAGTTGAAGCAACTATCAATCACAATAATGAAATAACAAAACAATCTTGGGAAAAAACCCAACATATAAGTCGTAAATGTTACTTAGTAGATAATGGACCAGGTACAGAGTCTGATATTCCAACATCTGGTTTAAAACCTGAATTAGATAATTTTGATTACACAAAAGAACAAAGCGAAGAAGGATACAAAAACTTTACTGTTATACAGTGTAAAATTAAATCTATAGAATGGTTGTATTTAGCTGCAAAAGGTCATCGAAGAGCTAGATTTGACATTGATAGTAATAAAGATACTTGGTTGGTACCATAATGAAAAAATATGAAGCTATGGTTTTGTCATGTATGGATCCAAGGTTTCAGCCAAAAGTTTTTAATTATTTAAAAAAAAAGAAATTAACTGGAAAATATAGCTCATTTACTATTGCTGGAGCAGCCATTGGTGTAACTTCTAAAAAATTTAAAAAATGGCAATCAACCTTTTTGGATAATTTATCAACTTCAATAAAGTTACATAATATAAGTAAATTAATAGTTATTAATCACGAAGATTGTGGTGCAGCTAAAATAGTAAATGGAAAGAAAGATTTTAATTCAGTTATAGAAAAGAAAATACATAACGACTCATTTAAAAAAATTAAACTAATTTTAAATAAAAGATTTCCTAAATTAAAACTATCTTTTAAAATATTATCACTAAGAGATTAAATTCTTTAACTAAAAATATCTTGTATCTTCAAAGACTGGCTTGGAAGTATTTTTTTAAGATCTTTTCTTTTGTATTTACTTAACCTTTCATAAAATTCATCCAAAGTCATACCAAAAGTATTTTTAAAAGTAGTTTGCCAATTCCAGCCTGAAGGTTGTTTAGCCCTTTGTATCCAGAATTCTCTAAAAACTAATTCAAATGCTTTTTCTTCAGAAATATTATTTTTTTTTAATTCGTTAACTAATGCCAGTACTATGAATGCAGAGCCAGCATAATTGCTATCAAATCCATTTTTTTGTGGTGATGTCTTATGTTTTTCGTATAAATGAGGTTCTTTATTAACCTTTTTAATGCTCCATCTTTTACTCTCTTTAATGTCGCTCTTTAAAAGGTCTTTTTTGTAATATTGCCTTGAATAGATCTCTTCTAAAACTTTAGCACCTCCCTCGACCAACCATTTTGCACTGTTGTTAGACAGACACCCAACTCTGTGAGAAAGTGCTCTTTGATAAACATGAAAATACTCATGAACAATAACAGTGTAAGTACGAATTTTATTAACTGAACTTATAAAATCTTTTGGAAATATGTCTAGTTGCATCCATGGTTCAGGTGAATTACATCCTTCAATACCTGAGTATTTCATATTAGCACGCTTTTCAGGAAAAGGATTTTTTGTGCTTTGCCATGCATAGATATCCATTCCATAGCCCTGTTTCATGTTCGTTAATTTCATATTATTCTTTACCCAATCGTTAGTGTTCTCATTTATAGGCATAACTTCTTGAACAATATTCATTATTTTCTTGAATTCAGTAACCCATTTCTCTGGTAAATTTTCATGCAGGTTATATTTGAACTTAAATTTTTCAACAGCGACAACTGAATTAGAATAAAAAAATAAAGAGATAAAAATTATAAATATTGTTTTCATTTAATATTTAATGATCTATGGATTTCAATTATACGCTCTATTGGCCTGTTCGTTATTAAATAATTTCATAACTCCGGTACCGTTTCTGTCCCAATAATTAAACTTACACCCAGATCCACCACTTCTATAATTCCACTTACCTTTTTTAAGATCGCTTATCTGTTTTTCTCTAAGTTCAACAAGTTTTTTATGATTATATTTTCCCCATTCGTTCAAACATATTAACTTAAAAGGATCGTAAGGATCTTTTGACGTTGGCGTTAGATAGACTGAGTCTTCTCCTTTTGGACAACCTTCAACATCATGAACATAAGCTTTTCCAAAAAACATATGTTTTGCATCAGTATCTTGGCCGCTTGAAAAATGAGCTTTTTTATTCATACCTGGGACACAAGCAAAACCTCCCCCCATCGCATGATGCACTTCATGAAGAGCTGTTTTAACCATATTATTTATATTTTTATTATCTTTATTTTTAAGAAACATTGATGCCATTCCAACACCACCTTCTCCACCATCAACACTCGTTACATCAGCAAAGGTAAAATAAACTTTTTTTGGATTATTAAATCCATTTAACCAAAGGTAACCACGATAATTGTTATTTATATGTTTATGAAGTTCTTTTCTTTTTTTATCTAACCTTATAAAGGTAACATCTAATTTTCCATCTTTTCGATAATCGTATTTATATTTTTTTACACCTGAAGATCCTTTTGTTTTTTTACTAAACTTTTCAACAAGAGCGTTCATTTTGTTAGCGTATTCTTCAATTTTACCATTTATATCTAGCTCACGATCTTTATCACTGGCTGTCAGCATGTATATGAAATGAATTTGATAATCATCATTTACATCAGGTTGATCCTCGAAAAATCTTCCTGGTTTTTTATCCATCTTTGCATTTTTTTCTTTTAGCATTTTTGTTTCTGCTATTTTTGTTTCTAATGCGGCCGATGCTTTAGCCTGGTCATATTTCCAAACAATTTCTTCATTTACTGCATACAAATAACATTCTTTACCACCAGTATATTTCTTAGAATATTTCATGCATTTTTTGTATGTTTTTTTATGAAGATTCTCTAAATCTTTACCTTTATTATAAGCATATGAATAGCTACCAGAATCACAACTAGCATAGAAAACAAAGTTTGTTTTTTTTTCTTTAATTTTTTTAAGTGATTTTTCTATATGTTTTTTGTAATTATATTTAAATGCTCCAGCACACTCTCCTTTAATAGAAGTTACTCCAGGCTCATTAACACCTGCATAAGCATAACCACTGAACAACACATTAAGAATTAAGAATGTAAAAATTAAAAATACTTTTTTCATATTGTTAAATACCTTTAATTATTATATTTGTTCCCTCAGCATTATCTAGTCTTATTTGCTTTATTGGTTTGTACTCTTCAGAATTATACCACTCTAGTGCTTTTTCATAACTAGGGAATTTAAGAACAATGATTCTTGGAAATTTAGTTTCACCATCAAATATTTGATATTCACCATTTCTAACTAAAAATTCTCCATCAAATTTTTTTACAATTGGATTAACTTTTTCAATGTACTCTTTATAATTTTCTGGATTAGTTACTCTTAATTGTGCAATTACATACCCTGCTGGCATATTAAAAAACAGTTTTTACGTATCTTTTCCAATTATCTTGGTAATGTTTTGCGTTCTCTGTAATTTTACCTATCTCTTCGTCTGTAAGTTTTCTAACTACTCTTCCTGGTGCTCCAACTACTAATGAGTTATCTGGAATTTCTTTGTTTTCAGTTATAAGAGCTTTAGCACCAATGATGCAGTTTTTGCCTATTTTTGCATTATTTAAAATGACAGCTCCAATACCAATTAAACTGTTATCTCCAATCGTACATCCATGAAGCATAACGATATGACCGATAGTTACATCTTTACCAATTCTTAAAGGGCAGCCTGGGTCAGTATGTAAAACACTTCCGTCTTGAACATTTGAACCTTCTCCAACATGAATGTTTTCATTATCCCCTCTAATTACAGCATTAAACCAAACACTGGAGTTTTTTTCTAATGTGACATCTCCTATAATAGTTGCATTTGGCGCTACCCAATTTTCGCCAGAGTTTTTTGGTTTTTTATCTTCCAAATCGTAAAACATAATTTATATATTATTACATTATGCCTATTAAAACACCAGTATGTGATTTTGGAAAAAAAGCAGAAAATTTTGAATTAAAATCTACAGAGAACAAATTAATATCATTAAATGATATCAAAGGTGAGAATGGAACGTTGATAATGTTTATTTGTAATCATTGTCCTTATGTAAAAGCAATTATAAAAGATGTGGTGGAGGACTGTACTAAGCTTAGTGATTTAGGAATAAATTCAGTTGCAATATGCTCTAATGATCCAATTAATTATCCAGAAGACTCTTTTGAAAAAATGATAGAGTTTGCAATTAAACATAATTTTAATTTTCCTTACCTAATTGATGAAACCCAAGACATTGCAAGAAAATATGATGCTGTATGTACTCCAGATTTTTTTGGTTATGATAAAGATTTTGGTCTTCAATATAGAGGAAGAATTAGAGAGTTAAGGGAACTAAAACCTGTAAGATCTGGAGATAGTGATTTATTTATTGCTATGAAAAAAGTTTCAGAAACAGGTAAAGGTCCTAAAGAACAATTCCCTAGTATGGGTTGTGGCATAAAGTGGTCATCTAATTAATGTATTTAATAATAACTAGAACTTTTCCTCCTGAAGTTGGTGGTATGCAAAATCTAATGTGGGGATTGGCTAGATCCTTATCAAAAATTGATATGGTTAAAGTTTTTGCTGATTATCACGAAGATCATAAAAAGTTTGATGATAAAGTTTCATTTACAATTGAAAGAGTTAGTGGAGTTAAATTATTAAGAAAATATAGAAAATCTCTACTAATAAATGAATATTTAAATGAAAATAAAAATGTAAATTGTATCATTGCAGATCACTGGAAAAGTTTAGAACTTATAAAATCCCCAAAAAAGAAAATATGTCTAATTCATTCTAAAGAAATTAATCACCCGAAAGGATCTAGATTAAACAAAAAAGTTTTAGAAGTTTTAAATAATGTTGACCATGTGGTGGCAAACTCAAACTTTACGAAAAATTTAGCGATTAGTCTTGGAGTTGAAGAAAAAAGATTAATAGTCATAAATCCAGGTGTAGATCCTGTTGAAGAAATTCCAAAAGATGACCTTAAACAAGCAGAAAAAATGCTAAAAGGAAAAAAACAAAGGCTAATTACTGTCTCAAGGTTTGACAAAAGAAAAAATCACGAAAAAGTTATAATGGCTATACGGAATTTAAAAGAGAAATATCCTGATATTACTTACACTTGTATAGGATACGGAGATGAAGAGGAAAATTTGAAAAAATTAGTTATAGAACTAAAACTTGATAAATATGTAGTTTTTTTAAGTGATATCTCTAATGAATTAAAAAATGCACTAATAGCAAAATCCAATATTTTTATAATGCCCTCAATAATTCACAAAACTTCAGTTGAGGGCTTTGGAATTTCTTTTATTGAGGCTGCACAATATGGGATCCCATCTATAGGTGGTAAAGATGGTGGTGCTTCTGATGCAATTGTTCATAATAAAACAGGATTAATTTGCGATGGTAACAGTTTAGATGATATTTATTCAAGTATAGATAATTTATTTGAGGGAAATAAATATATTGAATTTGGAAAAGAATGCAAAACGCACTCTGAAAATTTTCTTTGGGACAAGATAATTGAAAACTACAGAAGAATCTTATAAAATTCAAATATGTTAGATAAATTTAATGGAATAATTTTTTTAAGTATTTTCATTGTTCATTTTATCGTTTACGCCGTTTATGCTTTCAGAACAGTGGTTGCAACAAAGTCATTTTTAGATCAATACAATATAGATCACTCTGCAGCTGTGATGGTTAGATTTTTTGGAGCACCGTTTATTGCATCAGTTTTAGTAGCACTATACATAATGTTAATTAAAGCAGATGGTTTAGCTGGAACATGGGGTTTCTTTACACTAATCTTTGCACAAAACGTTTTATATTTTTTGATTGGGATATATACAATTTATATCAATAAGCTTGGACATAACGAAAAAACAAATAGTGAAGGTGTCATTGCATCAGGAATTTTAACAGTGCTAAGTGGGATACTTTGTTACGGCCTAGCTGATAAAATTTATATTTAACTTTTTTTTCTAAAAGTTGAAAATATTTGCCAACCAACAATTGTTACTGTTATCAATAATATTATTAGTGTTATAGGCCTATCCCATAAAAAATTAGGTGAACCATCACTTATTAATAGTGATCTTCTCAATGTTTCCTCCATTAGTCCCCCGAGTACAAAAGCCAATATTAAAGGTGGCATGGGGAAATCATAGAGCCTTAAAAAAGTTGCAACCACTGCTATACCTATCATTAAAAAAATATCAAAATTATTAAATGACATTAAATAAATTCCTGTTATTGAGAAAAATAAAATTAAAGGAATTAAGTAATTTCTAGGTACCGCTAAAATTCTAGCGATATAGGGAATTAATGGCAAATTTAAAATTAAAAGTACAACCATACCAATATACATTGACATAATAACCGACCAAAAAATTTCAGGGTTAGTTTGATAAAGTCTTGGTCCTGGCTGAATACCAAAACCTAAAAGAGCTCCAAGCATTACAGCAGTTGTACCACTTCCAGGAATTCCTAATGTTAGTAATGGAACAAATGAACCAGAGCAAGCTGCATTGTTTGCAGTTTCTGGTGCTGACAAACCATGAACGCTACCTTTTCCAAATTTTTGTTTTTCTTCTTCGTTTACATAATTTCTCTCCATTCCATATGCTAAGAAAGATGCAATTGTTGCTCCTGCGCCAGGTAAAACACCAATTAAGAAACCAAGTATAGATGACCTAGGTATTGTTTTAGCCATTTTAATTGTTTCCTCTTTATTTACTTTAATTGAACCTAATTCTGTTAATGAAATTTGTTTTGCAGCTCTGTTTGGATCTTTTCCTCTAAAAATAATCGTTAGAGCTTCACTCATTGCAAATGTTGCCATTACAATTAATACAAAGTTTATTCCATCAGTTAAGTTCATATTGTTAAATGTGAATCTTGTGATATCTGACAATGAGTCTTGACCAACTGTTGCTAGCATTAATCCTAAAACAACCATCATCATTGCCTTTAAAAACTGTCCTTTTGACGAAAATGCAGAAATTGCGGTTAAACCTAAGATCATTAATGCAAAATAATCAGGTGATCTAAAAGCTAAACTTACTTTTGACAAACTAGGGGCTGCAACTAATAAAAATATTGCAGAAATTGTTCCACCTGCGAATGAACTATAAGCGGCGATTGCTAAAGCTTTACCAGCTTTACCTTGTTGTGCCATTGGATAACCATCAAAAGCAGTAGCAACAGTTCCTGGTATTCCAGGAGCATTTAACAAAATTGAAGATGTAGATCCTCCAAATACTGCACCATAGTAAACTCCTGCCATTAAAATTAAACCTGTTGACGGATCAAAGCCGTAGGTAATTGGTATCATTAATGCAATTGCAGTCATTGGTCCAAGTCCAGGCAACATTCCAATTATTGTTCCTGCAAAACATCCAACCATCACCATTAAAATATTTGTTAGAGATAAAGCGGTTGATAATCCGATAAGTATTCCTTCGATCATCCCATAACTCCAATATATTTTAAAAACGGATCACGAAGATAAATGTTTAATAATCCGTGTAACAAATACATAAATGCAGCAACAAATGGGAAAGATAAAATAAACATCAGTCCCCATCTTCTTTCACCTAAGAAATAGTAAGATGCAAAAAGAAATAAAGAAGTTGATATAAAATATCCAATTTTTAATATTACAGCAGCATATATTAGTGAGATAATTATAAGATAAATTATACTTTTGTAATCTAAGTGTTTATGATTTACCTCTGTAGTAACTTTTTCAGGTAAAATTATTTTTAAACTCGATAAAATTATTCCTGCCCAACCTAAATATATTGGGAAAGTCCTAGCGTTGAATGGTGCGTTTTCATCAAATGCAAATACTTGAATGTTGTATGCAGTGTATAGATAAAATACTGATAAAACTAAAAAAAGCAGTGAGATAAATTTTGTAGGACTTATTCTCACTGCTTTACATTCTTTAATAATCTATAAAGATTATATTACTCCAAGTTTTTTCATCAGAGCTGTCATTTCAACTGTTTGTTTTTCTAAGAACGCATCAAATTTAGAACCCGGGTTATAAATATTTACCCATGCATTTCTTTTTCTAACAGCTTCCCACTCTGGTGTCTTTTGAACATCGCCAAGCATTTTAGAGATTTTGTTATAGTCACTCATACTCATGCTTTTTGGTGCGAAGAAACCTCTCCAGTTAACAAACTGAACATCATATCCTTGCTCTTTTAATGTTGGAGCTTCTGGTGCATCACCTACTCTTTCAGGAGCTGTGATACCAATTATTCTTACTTGATCTCTAGCACCCATTACTTCACCTAAACCCGTTGAAAGTATTTGAGTTTCTCCAGATAAAAGTCCAGCAAGCGCTTTTCCACCAGCATCATATGGAACATAAATCACATCGTTTGGATTTGCTCCAGCTGCTTGGAAAGCTAACGCACCAATTAAGTGGTCCATGCTTCCTCTTACAGATCCTCCAGCCATTTTAATTGACTTTGGATCTTTTTGATATTGATCAACTGCATCTTTGAAATTTTTGATAGGTGAATTTTTTGCAACAACTATTGCACCATAATCTCCAATTACACCTGCAATTGGTTTAACATCTTTATAAGATAAAGTGCCAGTACCTTTTACATAACCTTTGTGTCTTGTAATAGATCTTAACACCAATGGTGTTGACTGAACTAAAACTGTATCTTTCGGAGCGTTATTGATTAGGTAAGCTAAAGCCTTACCACCTCCACCACCTGACATGTTTTCAAATGATGCACTTTTCAAAAAACCAGCTTTTGTTAATGCTTCTCCAGTACCTCTAGCAGTTCCATCCCAACCACCACCAGCACCACCGCCAATTAAAAAATGTAATTTTTCAACTGCAAATGAACTTGTTGATGAAAATAGAAGGAAAGCAGAGAATAAAACTGAAATAAAAGTTTTAATTAGTTTCATTATTTCCTCTCTTATTATATTTATGAAAACATCATTAAACATAAGTTATAAATTTTAGTCAATGCTCAAATATAATTTTTCCAAAAATATAAAGGAATATATTTTAGCTTTAGTAGGTAGTTATAAAGCTCTATTTATAGGACTTGTTGGTGGATACTTAGGTACTTTAATTAATCTACCTTTGCCATGGTTATTAGGATCTCTAGGTTTAAATTTATGTTTCGCATTTACAAATTTTAAAATAGTTTTTCCAACTAAATTATTAAATCCTATATTTTTAATTGTTGGTATAATTCTTGGTGGAACTTTAAATGTAACATTATTGTATAAAATTCATCTATGGATTTTTTCGTCATTAGCGATGTTAATCTGCACAATAGTCAGTACTATTCTTGCTGGTTATTATTTTTTTAAAGTTTGTAAATTTAGTAAATTCATTTCAGTTTTAGCAGCTCTTCCGGGTGCATTTGTTCCAATATCTGCAGCTTTATTAGAATTTGGTAAATCAAAAAATGATAAAGGTGTTTTGATTCCTCAGGCTACTAGGGTGATATTTATTGTAAGTTTTGTTCCAATTTTTTTTATTAATAATTTAGGTTTTTCAGAAATGACCGGTTACAATTATGAAAATATCTATAATGAAAGATATTTTTTAGAAATATTATTTTTATTAATAATCTGTTTCATTTTTGCGAACATTTTAAAAAATTATAAAATTCCATCACCTACTTTAGTTGGTGCAATGGCTTTATCTGGTGCTTTTTATACTTTTGAAATAATTAATGCAAGATTTCCAGATGCATTTATAAATATTGCATTTATATTTCTAGGCACCGCTTTAGGTACCAGATTAAACGGATTAAAAATTAAAGAGTTATTATTTTTTATATTTCATGGAATAATAGTTAGTTCAATTTTGGTAATTGTTGCAATGATAACTGCTTATTTGCTCACTTATATAGGGTTTGAATTTATCCCAACTTTTTTAAGTTTTGCACCTGGAGGAATTCATGAAATGGTTGTTATTAGTGTTGCTTATAACATAGATCCAATATTTGTGAGCTACCATCATTTTTTAAGAATTTTCATAATAGTTTTATTTTTGCCTTTTTTATTGTCAAAATTTAGAAAAACTAATTAATGGCTTCTCGCATTCTTTGAAATACTTTATCTGCTGAAAGTTTAGACAAATCTGAAACTTGGATTGCTTTAAAATGTTCTCTTTCAATACTAACTTTTTTTGCAGTAGTATGCGATCCAAATAAAACTAATCCTTTTACATTTAAATGAGCTGCCATATGTGCTGGACCAGTATCATTGGATATAACAAAATAACTTTCTTTTATTAATGATGAAAGTTGAGAAATGTTGAGCGCTTTATCATTATCTAAAATAATATTAGCATCAATATCATTTGCCAATTTGATTTCATTAGGACCGGGAGCAATTAAAATTTGGATTTCATCTCTAAAAGTAGATTTAATTATTTTTATCAATTCATTGTAATACGGCCATCTTTTTATAGTTAAATGAGATGATGAAAAGGGAAATAAAATTAAATATTTGTTTAAATTATATTTTTTTTTGATTTCTGAAATATCCTCACAGCTCCAAGAAAAGTCTGGCTTAGTTACGTGATTGGTTTTAATCCCAGAAACCTTTAATTGATGTTCAAAACGATTGAGCACAGAATATTTATCAAATTCTGTCTTATTAGTTCCCACTGGAAGTGTTGTTTCAGTTGATGACCAAATATCTGACGTTGCTTTTGGAAAGAGAATATTTTTATAAAAACTTGTTCTTTTAGAATTTTGAAGGTCATAAACCTTAACAAATTTATATTTTTTTATTCTTCTCATTAATAAATATAAATAAATTAAGTTAAACTTAGAGAGTCGTTTGTCTAAAATGACATCAGTTATATTTGGATTTTTTTTTAATAAATCATAATAAGGTTTGGTTGATAGTATATAAAGATCATCATTTTGATGATTGTCAGATATATCTTGAATTGCACCACTTGCTTGCGCTATATCACCTAAAGATCCATGTTTTATAATAAGTATATTAGACATATTTTTAACAACTTAACATAATATCAATTTATATGAATAAAATTTTAGTAGAAGTATCAGTTGGAGAATTGCTGGATAAAATTTCAATTTTAGAAATTAAAGCAGAAAAAATTAAAGATCCTGTAAAACTAAATTTCATAAATGATGAATATAAAATTTTAAAAGATCAATTAAATATAAACATTAAAAATTACAGTGAAATTGAAACTTTATACAACTCACTAAAAGAAATTAATTCAAAGCTTTGGGTAATAGAAGATGATAAAAGATTATGTGAAAAAAATTCTAATTTTGGTGAAAAATTTATTAAATTATCAAGAGATGTTCATTTCCTAAATGATGAAAGGGCAAAATTGAAATTAGAAATAAATAATAAAACAGGTTCTAAAATTAAAGAAATCAAAGAATATACCAAATATTAGTTTTATTCCCAGTCAAACCTTTGAAAAGAATCAAATATCTTGAAAATACCTTGTGACCATTGATTACAAACTTTAGAAAACTCAGGGTCATTCATATTTAGACATTTAAGTGATGCTATTTTGATTTCATCTTTTTTGATAACAGCAAAATCTATAGGTGGACCAACTGTTAAATCACTTTTTAGTGTCGAGTCCATTGATATCAATGCACATCTCGATGCATCACCAATTGAAACTTTTGGTGTGATTACTCTATCTAAAATAGGTTTTCCGTATTTAACTTCTCCTATGACCAAATATGGTTTGCTATCTGCTGGACGAATATAATTGCCTTGTGGGTAAACTAAATATAATTCTGGTGGTTGATCTTTTATTTGACCGCCTACAATAAAAGTTGAACCTAGTAAAACGCTATCAGTGTTAATTCCTTGAGGAGATGAATGTTCAATATTGAGAGAACCTATGTAGGAGGCAATTTGCTCAAAATCACTACACGTATTTAAATTCATAATTCCTGTTTCGCTTTTTAAATCTTTTTTTATTGAATTATAAACTGCTTGAGAAGTTCCGAGATTTCCTGATGTAACAATTACTATTGTTCTATCTCCAACATCGTGTGTAAGCATTTTAGAATATATATTTACATTGTCCAATCCTGCATTTGTTCTGGAGTCTGATGCAAAAACTAGTCCTGTCTCTGTTTTAATGCCAATACAATAAGTCATATTAAAGTTAACTATTTAAATTATATGTGATTACAATAAAACCCATTTATTTCATATCAGGTATCGAATTTAATCATTTGCTTATTTAACTCTTATGTAAAAAAATTAAGTTAATATGACTGATTTTTGGAAAAATTATGATTCTAAATCAACTTTTGATGGATATATCAGTAAAGAGAAGAAGTTGAGAAGTCATGCTAAGATCATTGCAGGTATACTTGAAAAATATGGAAAAAAAAAATTACAAGAAATAGAAAAAAATTGTCAAAGTACAATAAGCGCTAGAGGAATAAATTTTAGAGTTTATGCTGCAAACAATAGAGCTGAAGAGAAAAAATGGCCTTTAGACATCATTCCTAGAATTATACCAAAAAGTCAATGGTTAAAGGTTGCAAAAGGACTTGCACAAAGAGTTAAGGCACTAAATTTATTTATCGATGACGTCTACAATGCAAAAAAAATATTTAAAGACAAAGTAATACCTAAAGAACTAATTTTTAATTCTCCATTGTATTTAAAAGAGTGTGAAGGTTTCTCACCAAAACACAAAGCATGGTCAAATATATCTGGGATTGATCTTATTAAAAATATTGATGGGGATTTTTTGGTTCTAGAAGATAATTTACGAGTTCCATCTGGAGTTTCTTATATGCTGGAAAATAGAATGGTTATGAGAGATATTTTTCCAGAATTATTTACAAGATATAAGGTTTCCTCAGTTCATCAATATGCAAATAAATTATATAATTGTATGACAGAGTGTATCCCAAAGAAGACTAATAACCCACACATGGTTTTATTGACACCTGGTATCTATAATTCTGCTTACTTTGAACACTCTTTTTTAGCAGAACAAATGGGAATAGCCTTGGTGGAGGGTAAAGATTTATTTGTTGAAAATGATCATGTTTACATGAAAACTGTTAAAGGGCCTTTGAAAGTAGATTGCATATACAGAAGAATAGATGACAATTTTATGGATCCAAAAGTTTTTTTTAAAGGATCTTTATTAGGTGTGCCTGGTGTTTTCAAATGTTGGAGAAAAGGAAATGTTGGAATTATTAATGCTTTAGGAACAGGGGTTGCAGATGATAAAGCAGTTTATTCTTATGTTAATAAAATGATCATTTACTATTTAGGAGAACAACCAATTATAGATCAAGTTGAAACTCTTCTTTGTGGAGATAAAAAAAATAGAGAACACGTAATAGATAATATCTCTAAGTATGTAGTTAAACCTTCAAATGCATCAGGTGGCTATGGAATTATGATTGGTCCTAAAGCTTCTAAAGCAGAAAAAGAAGAAATGATAAAAAATATCAAAAAAAATCCCAGAAATTACATTGCACAACCACTAGAAATTCTTTCTACTGTTCCTACAATTACACCTGATAACATCGAACCAAGACATTTAGATTTAAGACCTTTTATTTTAACAGGTAAATCAACATATGTAACAACTGGTGGTCTTACTAGAGTTGCACTGAAAAAAGGTAGCACAATAGTTAATAGTTCTCAAGGTGGTGGATCTAAAGATACATTAATTGTGGATAGTAAAAATTAAATTAGACTTGGTATTATTTTTCTTAAATCCATAGAGAGCTTGGGGTTAATTTTTGAATAAATTACACCCTTCCCTAATTTTTTTAATGCCAAAATTTTTCCATCTGGAGAAATAATTGTTGTATGACCAAATGTTTCTCTTTTGGGTGTATTTTTTCCTGTTTGAGCTGGCGCAAAAATATAGCAAAAATTTTCAATCGCTCTTGCTCTTAAAAGAGTTAACCAATGTTTTTGTCCCGTAAACTTTGTGAAAGCTGATGGAACAGCTATAAAACTTAAATTTTTTTTTGATAAATTCCTATAAAGTTCAGGAAATCTCAGATCAAAACAGATTGTAAAACCTATTTTGCCCCAAGGTAAATTAGCCGTGACTAATTTATTTCCTGCTTTAAAAGTTTTACTTTCTCTATGTTGCTCTTTATTTGGAATTTTAACATCAAACATATTAATTTTATCATAATATTTGACAATTTTTCCATTTGGTCCAACCAGTATAGATCTATTTCTGAGTTTATTTTTAACCTTAACACAAATTGATCCGAGTAAAATCCATTTCTTATATTTTTTTGAAACTTCTCTAATTTTCTTCAAAATTGGATCTTTATTCATTTCAAATGAATATTTAAAAAGTATTTCTCTACTACTAGACATCAAAGAAGAAGTTTCAGGTGTAATAATTAAATCAGATTTATTTTTTATAGCTTGATTTACATATTTAACAATATCTTTAAAATTATTTTCATAATTTTCTCCACTAGATAATTGTATGCATGCTATTTTCATGTTTGAAACCCATATTTTTTTTCTAAATATTTAATAACATTATGAATTATAAAAGTCATAAACAAATAAATACCTCCTGCCACAATAAATACTTCTACTGGCTTAAACGTTGTTGAAATTATATATTTAGCAACACCGGTTAAGTCCATAAGTGTGACTGTACTTGCCAAAGATGTACCTTTAAGCATTAAAATAATTTCATTACCATAAGCTGGTAAAGATTGTTTAATTGCTATAGGAATTTGTATTTTTGTAAAAATAATTTTTGAAGGTATCCCTAAGCTTCTTCCAGCTTCTAAATATCCTGGTTTTATAGTTTGAAAAGCTGATCTCAATATTTCTGAAGTATAAGCCCCAGTATTTAATGAAAATGCAATTATCGCACACCAGTATGGTTCTTTTAAAACTACCCACAAAAATGTTGTTCTTAAGTATTCAATTTGACCTAATCCAAAATATATTATGAAGATTTGTACCAAAAGAGGTGTTCCTCTAAAAATATATGAGTATCCGTAAGCAAATTTATTAATAAACTTATTATTATTCATTCTCAGGATTGCAAAACCTAATCCAATAAAAAGACCAAGAATTAAAGATACAGATAATAGTTTAAGAGTAATCAAAGTTGCGTTTAACAACTTAGGAAAACTATTAATCATTAATTCAATATCCATTAATAACCTTTGCTATATTTTGTTTCTAATCTATTTAATAATTGCATACTTAAAAATGTAAGCATTAAGTATAGAACTGCTGCAAATGAGTAAAAAAATAATGGATCTCTAGTTGAGCCGGCTGCAATATAGGATTGTCTCATTATTTCAACTAAACCCGTTACAGATATAAGAGAAGTATCTTTTAATGTAATTTGCCAAACATTACTTAAGTTTGGAATTGCTAGTCTTAGCATTTGAGGCAAAATAATTTTAAAGAAGTAAATATATTTATTAAAACCTAAAACTTTTGCAGCTTCGAACTGACCTTTATCTATTGATTGTAGGGCTCCTCTAAATACTTCAGTTGAATATGCTCCCGATATTATCCCTATTGAAAATGAACCTGTTAGAAAAGCATTAATTTCAATATATTCATTATAACCAAATATAGAAGCAACAAACATAATTGCTCCACTTCCACCAAAGAAAAATAAATAAATTACAAGTAGCTCAGGTACACCTCTAATAACAGTGGTGTATGCATTAGCAATAGAGTTAAGAAATTTATTATTAGATAATTTTAATGGAGTAAATAAAGCAGCAAATATAAAGCCTATTATCATTGCAGTTATGGAAACTGCAATTGTCATTAATGTTGCAAAGAATAACTCATCTCCCCAACCTTTATCACCAAAATATAGAAGTTCCATAATATAGGTGGCTAATTATAGCCACCCATAAATAATTTATTACATAGAAGCGTCAAAACCAAAATGTTTTATAGCAAGCTTACTAATAATTCCATCATCTCTAGCTTTATCAATTGCTGCATTAAAATCATTTAGAAGTTTAGAATCACCTTTTCTAATACCAACACCAACACCATTACCAAAATCTCCACCTGCAAATGTTGGTCCAGTTAATACAACTCCCTTACCAGATTTTTCTGCATAATCTGTAAAAGCAACTGCAGCAGCTAGCGCTGCATCTATTCTACCAGCAGATAAATCTAAGTTTACTTCGTCTTGAGTTTTGTAAGTTCTAATTTTTACATTACCCATTAAACCAGACTCTAAGAAGTTCTGGTGAATTGTTGCTGTTTGTACACCAATAGTTTTACCTTTAAATGCTTTGGTCAAAACATCTAGTGTTGCTTGTTCATCAGCACTTACGTCAGATAGATTTATAGCTGACATTGTTTTAAGGCCTTCGTTTTTTGATCCTTTCATAACAGCTAATGATGCAACTTCATCAGCATAACCTTGAGAAAAATTTATTGTTTTCATTCTCTCACCAGTTATTGACATTCCAGCCATAATAGCATCAAATTTTCTTGAAACTAAAGCTGGTATCATTCCATCCCAATCTTGCTCAACAATAGTGCAATCATGATTCATAATTTTGCATAGTTCATTTGCTAATTCGACTTCAAAGCCAATCAAATTTCCTGCTGAGTCTTTAGAATTCCAAGGTGGATATGCACCTTCAGTTCCAATTTTAATTTGATCTGCAATTGAAGAAATTGTTAGGAATGATGATATTAAAATACCAAGTCCTAATGCTTTTAATTTTTTCATTTTTTTCCTCCAAAATTTTGAAGATTATTTCATAAAATTATTGTTTTAAAAAGTAAAATTAATGATTTATTGATGAGGAAAAATTCCAAGAACAATCGAAACTTGGTATGTAAACTCTTGAAAGTTTTGTATTTCCAAAATTTTTGTTAAAAACATTTAACCAATTTTCAACTTGTTTTGGTTTTTTATCTTGGCTTCCAACTTGAGCAGTAATTACACCTTTAGGTTTTAAAATTCTTTCTAAAGATGACATATTTTTTGCAGCTAAATCTATGCAAAATTGATCATCGTTAAGATCAACAAAAATTTGATCATAGGTATTATCTTTGACTGATTTAATGCTCTCAAATGCATCACCCCAAACACATTTAACTGAATTTTTTTCTGTCGCCTTTTCTCCTATTTTGCTTAAATGTTTATCACATACATCAACAACTTCAGGATCTAATTCATACCAATCTATAAATCCAAAATTTTGTGAAATACATTCTCTTGCAACACCACCATCACCTCCACCAATAATTGCAGCTTTCTCTTTATTTGAATTCAAATTAAGACCAGAATTTACAAAAGTTGAGCTATATAAATGTTCATCACTCTCAGCAACTTGTATTTCATTATCAATAAATAAAGCTTTTCCAAACTGTTCTAAATCTAATATTTCAATATATTGTCCTGCTTTGGATTTAAAATTTTCTAATACTTTATTTACAACATAAGATTTTTTTAATCCTGGTGAACTATAGTTATCATGATATAAATCAATCGTATCTCTGTTAAATTCCTTAATAATGATTTGTTTGTGTTCTATTTCTTCTTTAATTACTTTAAGAGCAACTGATGGTGAAACTTTACCACAAGTAAAAAAATCAAAGCTTATAATTTCATTTTCCGGGAAAGTGTGAAAGCTTATATGGCTTTCTGCTAACAGAGCTACCAATGTAAAACCTTGAGGCTCAAATTTATATTTTGAAATCTTTAAAACTGTTACTTTTGCTAATTTTGCAATTTTATAAACTAACTTTTCATAAAATGAGGGATCATATTCTTTTTTAGTTCCAATGATATCTAGAGTTATATGTTCACCAACTTTTGTCACCTATTAACCTCTTTTATAATTTTTAGCTTTTTTTAAAACTTTATTCATTTCATTTATAGAAAGAATTTTTGGCTTTCCAAGCTTAAGAGCGGTTATATACTGTAAACTCAAATTTTCAACTTCTTGTGCCAATTCAAAAGCATCAGGTAAATTTTTATCAAATGCAATCTGACCGTGATTTGCAATCAAACAGGCTTTTCTATTATTCAATGCTTTTAAAATGTTTTTTGAAAGCTTTCTTGTTCCATAAGTTGCGTATTTTGCACATTTAATATCATTACCTCCAGCGAGTGCAACCATGTAATGAAAAGCTGGAATAGGTTTTTTGTGAACAGATAGAGCTGTTGCATTAGTTGAATGTGTATGAACTATTGCTTGAGCATCTTTCTTTTTGATATAAATATCTTGATGAAATCTCCATTCTGAAGAAGGTTTATATTTTTTTTCATATTTTCCATCTAGGCTAACAAACACTATATCTTTTAATTTTAGTGATGAGTATTTTTTTCCTGAAGGGGTAATAAAAAAACCATTGTTATGTCTGACTGATATATTGCCGGATCTTAAAGCTGATAATTTTTTGTCATTAAGCATTTTTGAAAACTTAATAACATCTTTTTTCTTTTTATTAGTTTTTGAAGAGACCATTTAAACCTTTAGTAGTGGCTTCGCATATTCCTTTTTCTGTTATTAATGCTGTAACATATTTAGCTGGAGTTACATCAAAAGCCAAATTTAATGATTTACTTTTCTCTGGATAAATTAAAACTTTATCAAATTTATTATCTTTGTTAATTCCATCCACATGAGAAAGTTCTTTTGGATCTCTTTCTTCTATTGGAATATCTTTGGAGTTTTTTAAATTCCAATCTATCGTTGAACTTGGTAAAGCAACATAAAAAGGAACCTTATTATCATGAGCTGCAAGAGCTTTTAAATATGTACCAATTTTATTGCACACGTCTCCGTTAGATAATGTTCTATCTGTTCCAACAATACACATATCAACCTGTCCTCTTTGCATTAATATTCCACCTGTATTATCTGCTATAATAGTATTTGGAATTTCTTCTTCATTAAGTTCATACGATGTAAGGTTTGCACCTTGATTTCTTGGTCTAGTTTCATCTACCCAAACATGTATTGGTATTCCTTTTTTATGCGCATGATAAATAGGAGAAGTTGCTGTTCCCCAATCTATTGTAGCTAACCAACCTGCATTACAATGTGTGAGAATATTTACGGTATCATTCTTTTTATTATATATTTCTTCAATAATATTTAATCCATTTTTACCAATGCTTTCACAAAATCCCTCGTCTTCTTTACAAATTTCTTTAGCCTCATTCAGTGCAACTTTAAATAAGTCTCCAGGTACAACAAATGACAATTTGTTATTCATTCTATGAACCGCCCACTGAAGATTTATAGCCGTCGGCCTAGAAGCAACTAATTCTTCCGAACTTTTTTTTATAAAATCTAAACTGTTATTTTCTTTTATAGCTAGAACTAATCCAAATGCAGCTGTGCCTCCTATTAATGGAGCACCTCGAACTTCCATTGTTTTGATAGCATTTATGGCGTCTTTAACTGAATTTAATTCTTTTATTATAAATTTATGTGGAAGCTTTGTCTGATCTATAATTTTTACAACTTGTTTTTCTTCATCGAACCAAATTGTTTTATATTTAACACCATTAATTTTCATTAATTAAGAACTCTTCCTGCAATTGTTTTTAATTTATTTTTAGTTTTTTGAGTTCTTTTTTCTGGAGCCGTTATTATTGCTACATCTAAACAATTATTAGTTGGATCATTGGGATCAATGTGATTTTCAAAGTTCTCTATCAAATTTTTAATCATATTTTTTGCTTTCGCGGCATTATCTAAGAGAACTTTTATAACTTGCTGAACATCAACATTTTCATGATCTGGATGCCAGCAATCATAGTCTGTTACCATTGAAACTGAAGCATATCTAATTTCTGCTTCTCTTGCTAGTTTAGCCTCTGGCATATTTGTCATTCCAATAACATCAGCTTTCCAAGATCTATATAAGTTTGACTCAGCTAACGTTGAAAATTGTGGACCTTCCATTACAATATAAGTTCCACCTCTTTGATAAGGTATACTTTCTTTTTTTATAGCATCTTCGCAAGCGTTCATCAGTCCATTTGAAGTTGGATGTGCCATTGATACATGCGCAACAATTTCATCATCAAAAAAAGTTTTATTTCTTGCAAAAGTTCTATCAATGAATTGATCAATAATTACAAATTTACCTGGAGGTAGATCTTCTTTTAAAGATCCTACAGCTGAAACGGAAACGATATCTGTAATACCTAATTGTTTGAGAGCATCAATATTTGCTCTAAAATTTATTTTTGATGGAGAAATAAAATGACCTTTTCCATGTCTTGGTAAAAAATAAATTTCTTTATTATTGTAGTTTGCCTTTAAAATTAGATCTGAGGGTTTTCCCCATGGAGTATTTAAATCTAAAGTTTCTCTATCTTTAAACTCTTCAACATCATATAGGCCACTTCCGCCAATAATTGCTAATTTATTATTTGCCATATATTTATTTAGATTATATTTAAGTTTTATGGATTTAAAAGAACATATTCGATCGATTCAAGATTACCCAAAAAAAGGAATTCTGTTTAGAGATATTACAACCCTTATAAAAAATGAAAAAGCTTTTAGGGAATGTATAAATCAAATTGTTGAAAGATCAAAAAAATTTAAATTTGATAAAATAGCTGCTGTTGAATCAAGAGGTTTTGTTTTTGCTTCAGCTATTTCATATATTTTAGATAAACCATTTATAATGCTGAGAAAAAAAAATAAACTACCCGCTGAGGTTCATTCTGTTGATTTTGAACTAGAATATGGAACAGCTACTATTGAGGTTCATAAAGATTCTTTTGATAAGAACGATAATGTATTAATTATTGATGATTTAATTGCTACAGGAGGTACTGCGGAAGCAGCAGCTAAATTAATTGAAATTTCAGAAAGTAATGTAGCTGGATTTATATTTGTAATTAATCTTTTTGACTTAGGTGGAACTGATAGTTTACTGAAAAAGGGGTATAAAGTTGAAAATCTTTTAGATTTTCCTGGTCATTGATGGTAGCGGGAAGTGGGATCGAACCACTGACCTCGGGCTTATGAGTCCCGCGCTCTAACCAACTGAGCTACCCCGCCAACTCTTTTGAGTTGAGATTTGTACCTAAACCAACTCACAAATCAACAGAATTTTACATGCACAACGAGTCTAAGTAAAGCTTCGTTTTTGTGTGATCCAGTTTTTGTTAGTGTGATCTAGTGTGATCTATGTGTGATAAGTGTGATCCAAAATTGTGATCAAATTTCATTGGTGTAGAGTCGTCGCTTCGTCTGTTGACTCCGCTCCTCCTGCTCCCAAGGGATCCTAAACGGATCTCGAACTCACAAATTGCTAGACCCCCCTATACCCTATTTTGTAGATAGGGATCCTAATAGTTAGACTATGTAGCAAGTCTTATACAGTTAGATCTAATGAATACTTATGCACTTATAGGGATCCTAAAGTCTAAAAATAATTTGCAAAATTTTTTTAAGAGTCCTATAAAATCCTATGGCTTGGTATAACGCAACGGGCAAAGAGAACCACAAATCATTATTTGAAAAACCTATAAAAGACAGATGCGGTTTCTGCGGGGAAACTAAAGTTATTAAATGTAACATGGCAATCGTATTCTCAGAGTTTGAATATGAAAATACCAAGTGTTGCAGGGACTGTTATTCTGCTAATGCAATTGAAGTTAAAGCTATCTAGTAATTTCATGTTACCCGATTAGGTTAGCAAGTAGATATTGTTCTAAAACACGCATAAAGGTTCAGGAAACAGGCAACTGGCATGCTAACATTTGCTAATAAATGTAGGTAACATTAGGTAATAAATTCCCTCGAATTCATGTAGCAGTAACCCACCAAATTTAAGTTGAGGTATACTAGTCAAAAATCGATTGGAACCCGCACTAAGACTCATTAATCATGAAACATACTAGTATACTTTAGTATACTTTCTATGGGTTACTTAAGGTTACTTTCAAGGTGAGTTAAGGGAAGCATTTGAGTCCATATCTGAGCGCATGTGTTACCTTAAAACAAAATGCATACATTGAGTCCAATTAATTTAATAACGTTAAAAAAAGTGGCTCTATGACTCAGCAATGAGTCTTTTTTAGAGTTAACTAAGGTTAACATTTAAAGGTAGCTCAGGGTAACAATCCGTAATACCCCAGTCTCTGGATCATCTTCAAAACTTTTTCAAATTAGAAGCATAAGAAGCAAAATTGTGATCTGTAAAAAAATATTTATCCGTTGCTACATGGTAAATTATTTTAATGAGTCATGCATTAGCTTCTTTTAGGTATTCTTCTTCTTCCAGTCTCTGACCTTTACTCCAAGATATCCAAAATTATCTTGCACTATCTTTCTTAACTCCTCGTAGTCTACATGTGGATATTTAGGCTGTTCTCCGTTAGCCTTAAATACCTCCTCGCATCTTCTTCTAGACTTAGAAAAATCATTCATAATACGTCTTAAGACTTGCTCAGGTGTCTTAGGTACTATGTATCGTTGTCCTTTTGGCATTATTCTTACCTCCTATTCTGTATAAAACGGTGCATACTTCCTGCCAATTTCTTTTGCAGTTAAGTGTTGGTATTGATCATGATTTCTAATAACCCAGACAGTCACGTTATCCCCTACTCCCGCAACTGTAACTCCTGCTTTTTTAAAAGATCCATGCAGTAACTTTAAAGCTGTAGCAACTTCTCTTTCTCTAGTTACTTTCATTCGCTTCTCTCGTTTTAGATAATCAAACAATTCAACAGTCGTTACCATGTCTCTATCAAATGGGTGTACTCCCTGATCATATGCTTCCTTAACGTAGTCATTTATTGGTCTATCTGCTAACTGGCACATCTCATCTCTGTAAACAGTATGCGGTGCAGGAGCTAATGGATTAAACTTGCTTAAGTCTCTTTCCATTAATTCTGCCATGACTCCTGCCGCTAGATTTCCCTGCAATCTTTGCAAGTGAAACTCATCAAGCATTTGTTGGTTACGTTTAGCAGGACTAAAGTAAACCCAATAACGCACTTCATTGTATGGAAGCGGAAATGCATCTTTGTAGTTAGTGTTAATCCAGTAATTGGTACAAGTATCTTGCTCTGAATATTCTTTGTAAAGCTGTCTTACTCCAATTGTACCCTCTGTTATGATTGTTTTTAATGTATTGATCAATTGAGCTTTCTCAGACCATGATCCTGAGCTTTTAGCTTCATCAATCAAGACTGTTTGAGCATTTATCAGGTAGCCTTTACCTTTATCCAATGCTTCTGCTAACTCAATCTTACGAGTGTTATTGTGTCCTAACATATCTCTATGCAAATCAAATAAGCTTCCCTTACCTAACTGAAACTCATCAGATTGAATTATAATTGCTGATCTAATTTTATGACCCGGGTATTGTAAAGGATATGCATACCAATCTAGAAAGTGATTACGTTCTTTCTCGTGTGGAATTACATGCTTTAACAAAGCCCAGAATATGTCAGTATCAACTTTTTTATCTGGCACTAGGTCATGTTTCTCAAATACATTGATCATTAGCTTCTTACTAACCTTAACAAATCTATTTGGATCATTAGGCTTATAAGTGAAGTCTACGCAAACCTTACTATCAGGGTGTCTCTTCCAAAATAATAACGGGGTATACCTTGCATTGTTAAAATACTTTGCATATTTAATATCAATAGCTTCACCGTCATACATCTCCTTATCTTCAAGATCATAATATTTTTTCTGCTTCATCATGTAAGCAATTCTATTTATGAACTCGTGTGTAAAAGGTGGTAAGTCATGTCTACCAGTTATTGCATATAAAGCTTCTTTCAGATCACTAACTTGCTCTTTAGTTAATTTATATTTTTCTGCTAACTTTGGTAATCCCTGCACTTCAGAATTTTTAGCAGTTTTATAAACGTTCCTAACTTTAGCTAGTCTTTCTTTAACATCATCTTTTGCAACTTTTGCAACCGACTCAACAAGTTTCAATGCATCTTCTTCTTCAACTTTGTGATGCCATAATGCTCCAGTAATTTTCCATATAAATTCATTACGCGTACCCTTATTCGGATATAGACGTAACATGATTGAGGCTAATGATAGCAATGCGCATTGTTTGTATAATGCATCATAAGTAGTCTCACCTAGTGAAGATGCTTCAAACCATTTAACGTGATCATCATCTTCGTATTTACCTCCACACATTGAATAGTGATCATTAGATCTAAGCTCAACTAGCATCTCTTTGTCAGCATCTGGATCTTTAAATTTAAAAAATTTCCTTGTATGCTTCTTATTCAGATCTAGCACTTTGTATAAATAGTGACTTGGTAAATCTTTACTTTTTCTTCCATACTTCAATCCAGTTGGTGGTAGAAAATGTTCAGCAAGTTTTTCAGACTCTTTGCAATCCAGATCTATATCTGTTGAATTACCATCACCAGTTAACAAGTGGTAATTGGCATATTCTGTAACTTCTTCGCTAGATTTAAGGATTTTTTTACGTCTTTGTAATGTAGTTATATTAACTTTCTTAGTCCCAAATGTATGAGAGAACACAGATAAGTTTGCTCCTAGCAATGCAGGAACTACTTCAGTTTTAAAGTCCATGTTTAGACTCCAATCTTCTGATCTTCTCTTTTAAAAATGATACAGCTTGCATCAAAATAGTAACTCTATGATCGTTAA
The DNA here is from genome assembly GCA_902532805.1 of uncultured Pelagibacteraceae bacterium. Lineage (GTDB taxonomy): Bacteria > Pseudomonadota > Alphaproteobacteria > Pelagibacterales > Pelagibacteraceae > Pelagibacter. Next base: position 31,789 of record CACAJQ010000010.1, read on the forward strand.
TATCGTTTACCAGTTTCAGATACTGGACTTGCTTTCTTAACCTTGCAAATACAGGCTTCTCTCTTTTTCTCATGGCTTCCTCAAATCTTTTTTATAATTTGATACAAGACCACCTTGTTCAAAGGGAACTCCGTCTTTGTCTAGATTTTTAAATGCTTCAAGTAGATCTTCTTTTGGTATTGAGATACTTTCTTTGTACTTGTTTAACAGTCTATTATATTCTTTTGGATATTCATTCTTCATCATGTCCAACAGTACATCTATTGAAAGTCCTCCACCCTTTAATGAAATACGTTTAAGTTTCATTGTGTCTAGAAAATCATCATAAGTTTTGCCGGGATTATTTTTTATGAACTCGTCAAACAATTGCTTAAGCTCCATGTCCAATAACATCTCAGCTTCTTCTTCTGGTGTTTCACTAGCTAACTTGATTAATGACTCTTTTACTGTGTCTTCATCATACGCAGGTTTAGATATATTATTTTTTGTTTTTTTATTTTTACTTCTCATTGCATACCTCCTTTCTGTTGCAATTTTTTAGCTAACTCACCTATTACCTTGTCACGTTCAATTACTGCTTTGTCTGCTTCATCAACATGCTTTGCAGCATTTCTAGTAATCTCCATTACTGATTTTTTAGTTTCAGTAAACTTCTTCTCCATGCTGACTACTGCTTTAGCTAATCTGTTTATTATGATTAATTGTCTATCTACAACGTTGCTCAGGTCTTTGTAGCCAATCATGTTATGCTCACAAAATTTAGGCTTACGGTATTTGTTACCACCGCTTAATACATCATAGATAACTTTTGATTTAGGATATTTGTCTGCAAGGGACTTATGTTTAATCTTCATCATAAACCCCCGCTAAATAGTTTAATCCTGTGCTAGTCCTTGGCTTAGGTCTAGTGTTAGTTATTTTATTTTCTAACTGCTTCTGGTCAGAATAATTATTTATAGATTTTCTAATGCTATTAATTTGATCATAGAAAAAATTAGTATCTACAATGTTCAGGTTATTTGATTTCGCCTGGACAGGCTTCTTTTTGATTACTTTCTTAGCAAACTTTGTAGCCTTAACATTATTTCTAATATTATCTTTTGCAGTTACTGGTTTAAAAAATCCTCTAACATAATTTTCAATGCCTCTATTGTATTTGATAGCATCTGTTAAGTTATTAAATTTTTCTGTACCAGTTTCATTTACATAACCTTGGTCTGCTTTGAAGCTTACAGATATTTCATCATATAGCGGCTTCATATTCTCAGGTAAATCTTTTGGATATGGAAGATCTTTAGTCATGCTTCTTATCCTCCTGAATAAACTTTCGAAATAAATTCATTATCTCCAAGCTCAAAGTATTAAGATTGCTTTCTGCTTTTGCTGCAAATCTCTTTTTCTCATACGGGTTTGGTCTTCTAAAATGTCCATACTCTGGTGTAGTTGCAGGATACTTCTCCAGATCTTTTTGATTGCTTACTTCATCTTCGAAATAATAATCATCACCATGTGATGCGGTATGATAGTTAATTGTTTTACCGACTAAGTTGTTAAGCTCATTAAGTTTACTTTTGAACTCCTGTATAGTCTCTGCTGTAAATGATCTAGTTTCTAAATTATGACCGATCAAATCATGTTTTTTGTCATCTTTTGACATTTATTTACTCCATTAATTTGACTGATGCATGGTTGATTACTCCATGCACCAATCGTTAAATCATCAATGGATAAATGGTATGACTGATGAAAGCTGTTAATTGGAAATGAGGGAATATGATTATGGTAGCTACCACTAAACCTATGAATTCTGTTATGTAATTCAATAACCCTCTCAAATCTTTCGTTCATCTAAAACTTCCTTTTATCCATTTTATAAATCAATTCAGTTTTTTAAGGCTAACTGACAAATGCCTAATGTTTCTTGCTAACTGTTTATTGATTTATTGATCTATTGGTCTAATGGATAACGGTCTTTACCATACCGAGGAAGTTTGTACCTTGTCAGTTAAAATGAACTTCTAAACTTTTAACTCTAGTAGAATTTATCAAGATCCTACATGCAAGTTATATAGCATGTATTTATTTTTATTCAACGTTGGGACAATGTAGGAGACATAATTGAGTCACAATCTGCTTAAATGACGACTCTCTGTAGCGGCTTCTGGAGCCTTAAATTATTTTTAAATTTTTTTAATATTTTTGAGCTGTGCCACCCTTTTACAAGTGGCAACATGCTCAGGCTGTTATGTATTAGACTTCAATTTCTCAGCAAGATATTGACCGTCTAATTCTGTGTAATGTTTACGTAAAACATTCAAATCTTTGTGTCCTGTCTGGGCGGCTATATCTAAGTGGTTCCACCCTTTTTTAGCGGCTCTTGTTGCAAAGGTTGCTCTGGTGCAATGAAATTTCTTAGTGACTTTTGCCCATTTCCTTAACTGCTTCCAATAGAACATGAATGAGTCATGACTGCATGTAAACAGTTGTCCGTTGACAGTTACTGGTAGTTTAAGCAACTCCTGCAAACATCTAGCGGTTAATCCAATAGTCCTATCTTCACCGTTTTTAGTTTTTCTAAGAATTGCTGTCAGATTATATCTATCAACATCATTAAGATTAAGACGTAATATCTCTGATCTTCTGGCTCCTGTATCAATACCCATAATCAAAGCCGCTCTCAGGTAATATGCCTTGCTCTTATAACTAAGTCTTATTAGTCGTTCTTCTTCTTCAACAGTTATTATTTCTTTTGAGGACTCAGGCTCAGGCAATCTTTTTACAGCTCCTGCAACATTCTTTGGTAAGTAAATATCTAACTCATTCATAGCATAGTTAATTGCCATTTTAATAATTGATACATACTTATTGATCGTACTGGGTTGTCTATTCTGCTGAGATAACTCCTTTTGAAAATTTTTAATCTTCAATATGGTAACCTTTGCAATTGATAGCTTTACTATCTCATGCTTCAATAGCTTATTGATCTTATAGGTTTCCTCCTCAGCTCCTCTCTTAGTTGGTGTAACATGCTCCCTATAACTCTCTAACAATGTTTTTAGAGACATGCCTAAAGCAGCTTTCATATTCGCATAAAGACCTCGCTCAATATTCACCTCTGTGTCCCGCGCCCACTCATGAGCGGCTTCTTTTGAGACAAAACATTTAGACATATGCGGGTGATCTTTACGACGAATTAGAACTTGCCATTTCTTCTTCATCTTTCTTATAACAGCCATAACATCTCCTTTTTTCTTTCTTAGTGTGATCTATGTGTGAT
>CACAJQ010000011.1:0-33110 GCA_902532805.1 uncultured Pelagibacteraceae bacterium
CTGGATCAACGATCGCAAACTTATTAAATAAAAAATATTCCGTTGCAGTTTATGATAAAGCAAGGGGATTTGGTGGTAGAAGTTCATTTAAAAAATATAAAGATAAAGTCGGATTTGATCACGGTCTTCAATATATCTCTCCAAAATCTAAAAAATTTAAAACATTTGCTAATCAACTTATTAAGAAAAAAGTTTTAAAAAAGTGGGGTGGTAACCATTTATTTCTGCATAAAACAGTCAAAGAAATTAAAAATCATTTAAAATTAATTGGAACAAAAGGAAATAACTCTATTAGCAAACATTTATTAAAGAAAATTAAATGTAATTTTGAGCATGAACTAATAAATATAAAGAGATTAAATGATTATTGGGAATTAACATTCAAAAATGATGTAAAACAAAAATGTAAAAATCTTATTTTGACCTGCCCATTTCCTCAAAGTAAGAAATTAGGACAAAGATATTTAAATAAATCCTATTTAAATCAAAAAGTTAAAATGGATGCTAATTTAACAGTTATGATTGTCACCAATAAGCTTAAACAAAAAAATAGTAGTTACTTTTTTAATGATGAGATGCTCGGTTGGGCTGCATACGAGAATAGTAAGAAAAGATTTAATTATAAGTATGATTTATGGACACTTCAAAGTACTTACAAATACGGTAATAAATTCACGAAAGATTATAGAAATAAAAGAAAATACTATTCAAGCCAGCTTGTTAAAAAATTTGAGAAATTAACAAATTTAAAAATTAAAAAAATTCATCACTCAAGAATTCATGGCTGGATGTATTCATCCAATTCAAAGCCACTTAAACAATTATCTTTATGGAATAAGTCTTTAAAATTAGGTTTATGTGGTGATTATTTTGGAGGACCAAGATTAGAAAATGGGTGGCAAAGTGCACACGATTTACATAGTAAAATACGATATGGTAAATAAATGAAAATTATATTTTCGATATTAATTTTACTTTTTTCAACATCCATTAGCTATTCAAAAAATACAGATATCATCCATGATTTTAAAATTACATTTGATTGTAAATTAGAAAAAATAATGATCAAAAATAAAGATTTTAATTATCAAACTTTTACAGCGGACAATATTGAAGTTGATAAAAACAAAGTATTAAAAGTTGTAGCAGCACAACCAAGTAAACTTACTATTAATGGTTTATCAGAATTTATAGATACTTATTCAGATATTAGTAAAGATGATGTTAGAATTGCTAAAAACGACACCATTTTATTTAAAAATATAGATAAAGAAAAAAAATACTCTGAATCAGTATTTTTAAATCGATCAACTGGTGAATTAATTCACGAAGTTACAAAAAATATGAATACTAAAGATAATGAAAAATATATTTCTTTCTTTGGTTGCACTAAAGAATTGTAAGATCTAATTTTTGTTGACCTAATCTTTCATTACCTTTTTTAGTAACAAGATAAGTTTCGCCTAAGTTCATTGCTAATTGATTTTCAGAGTCCATTAAAATCATATGCATGAAGAAGACGTTGCCTGGTTCTATTACGTAAGGATTACCTGTGTATAACATTGGCCAATCCATCCAATTAGGAGAAAAAGTTGCTCCTAAAGAATATCCACATGCATTCATTCTGGAATTTTTAAAACCATGATCATCAAAAGTTTTTGCGTGAACATCAAAAACTTCTCCAATTTTATTTCCAGGCTTTAATTTATTTTCACAATTTGTAAGAGCTTCAACGCATGCTTCATGCATTTTATGATGTTTTGGATCTGCTTTTCCTATGGGTATTGTTCTAAACATTGCTGAATGATAGTGCCTATAAGTACCAGCCCATTCAATGGTTAACTGATCTTGATTATTAAGTATTTGTTTTTCTGATTGATATCTACAGAGTAGGGCATTCTTGCCAGATCCAATAATAAATTCATTAGCAGGATAATCTCCACCTCCTTCAAATATAACTCTATTCATTTCAGCTAAAATTCTAGACTCACTTACTCCTGCTTTTGCATGCTTCCAAACTTCATCTAAAGCTTTGTCAGCTAAATTTGCTGCTTTTTTTACATAATTAATTTCTTCTTTAGATTTTATTACTCTTAGTTTTGTAATTAATTCTGATTTATCTTCAATTGAGCAATAGTTTTGTAAAACTGTATTAATTCTTAATGCATTTCTTCCTGTTAGACCGTAGGCTTCATATTCAACACCAATTTTTTTTCCTTTTAAGTTTAATTCATCTAAAATTATTTTGAGATCATCAGTAGGATTAGCACCATCTTTATCAACCCAAATTCTTATATCACTAATATTGGACGTGTTTTGAGCTTGCCTTAAATCAGGGGCTCTAGTTAATAATATTACATTACCTTTTTGATCTAAAACTAATGCTTGAAAAAATACATATCCAAATGTGTCGTAGCCAGTGAGCCAATACATAGACTCCTGTCTAAACATAATAAGAGCATCAACACCCTCATTTTTCATAGAGTTTATTGTCTTTTCTTTTCTATTTAAGAATTCTTCTTTACTAAAATGAAGACCCATTAACGAATGTTAACACTAACAGAACCAATTTTATCAACTGTTCCTTTGTATAATCCTTTTCCTTTAAATGGAACAACTCCCACAGTTGAGCCTGTGAAAACATAAAAATCTTTATTTAAGTTAATCTTTTCTTTCTTAACTTTATTTAAAACAAATCTTAAAGAATTTAATGGGTTAATATAAACAATATTTGTATTACCATTTACTTTTACTCCATTTTTTTTGCTTACTAATGAAGTTTTCAAATTATTTAAGTTTAATTTTTTAAATTTTGTTTTTCTTCCAACAACAAATTTGATGTTAAATCCAAAATCTCCACAAATGTCTCCTAAATATGTAAATTTTTTATTTCTTTGTCTAAATCCAACTATTTCAAAACAAGGTCCCATAAATTTAATAAATTTAGTGACGTTTGATCTTGTAACTTTACCTTTATAATCAAAGAAAGTTTTCTTAATAAAGTAATAAACTTCAACCTCTATACCTTTGGTGTGCTGATTTATTTTTACTTTTTGACCAGATTTAACTAATCTTTTTTTAAATACTTTTGCTGTAAAAGGTTCTTTTTCCTTTAATTTTTTTAAAGCTTGAATTCCAGTTCCACCTGCTTTTATTCCAATTGTTTCATCTTTAATTTGATCTTCACACAATTTCCTAAGTTTGTTGGCTAAATTAATATTTTTACAATATTTTACTGGGATAGGGTTGATGACTGTATTTGTGTTGAAAGCTTTTACTAGTCTATCAGCAATACGATTAATTTCATTTTTCATAGCCAGAACTTATTGAAGAATGCTCATAGGATCAAGTCTAGTTTGAAACCAATTTATCCTAAAATCTAAATGAGGCCCAGTTGATCTTCCAGTGGATCCAACAGTTCCAATAATTTCTCCTTGTTTAACTTCATCACCAACTTTAACCATTACATTTTCTAAATGTGAATATATCGTTGAAATTCCATGTCCATGGTCCATTATTACAGTACCACCCGTATAATAAAGATCATCTTCTGCCATAGTCACTATTCCAGTTCCAGATGATTTTATTTCAGTTCCCTGTTTAGCTGCAATATCAATTCCGTAGTGAGGCCATTTAGGTTTGCCATTAAGAATTCTTTGGCTACCGTAAACTCCACTAATTATTCCTTTAACTGGCATAATAAATTGTTCAGTAAAGAAAGTTAAATCTGAATTGATGGCTCTCGCTTTTCCAATTCTTCCATTTTCTTCTTTAATTCTTTTATAAACAGATTCTGGTGGTGTAACTTTACTTTCAGGCAGACCATCTATTCTTTGAATATTATATTTTCTCTTAAAAACTTTTTTTATAACTTTATTTTTTTTACCATTACTTATTTCAGTAATAGCTACATCAAATTTTCGATCTCTATCTATACCGAATACGAAATATCCATCCTCAGATACTTTAACTTGTGTTTTATCTACAAATACCTTTGATCCAGCCTCCGCTTTACCTAAAATAAAATGTCCTTGTAAAAATTTACCTTGAAACTCTAAAGCATGAGAGTGTGTAGAAAATATAATTGCTAGAAAAAGCAACAATTTTTTCATTATTTTGCTGTCCAGCCCCCATCAATTACAATTGATGTTCCAGTTATCATACTTGCTGCGTCTGACGCTAAAAAGCATACTGCTGTAGCTACATCAGACTCTGTTGCAACTTTTCCCATGGGTATATTACTTAAAGCTAGTTGTTTAAATTTTTTATTTTTAAAGAATTTTTTAACCATTGGAGTTTCAACAAATGTAGGTGCAACAGTGTTTACTCTAATATTTTTTGTTGCAAGTTCAACTCCCATGCCTTTTGTTAATCCCTCAATTCCAAATTTTGTCATGTTATAAATATTTCTACCTGACATACCAACATGCCCTAATTGTGAGGACATATTAATTATAGATCCACCTTTTTTTTTATTTTTTAACATTTTTAGGACTACTAATTGTGCAACATTGAATGCTGCTTTCATATTTAAATCTACAAGATAATTCATACTTGTTTGTTTTATTTTCTCGAAAGGTTCAGGAATGTTTGTACCTGCATTATTTACAAGTATATCGATCTTCTTAATTTTTTTTAATTTAGAAGAAAGATCTTCATAATCCATAATATCACAGGTTATTTTAATTAATTTTCCTTTAACTTTTTTTATATCTTTTTGAAGTTTATCAAGATCAGAAGTAGTTCTACTTAAACCAATTATAGTTGCACCAGCTTCTGCAAGAGCAATTGAACAAGCTCTACCAATACCTTTTCCTGCACCTGTTACTAAAGCAACTTTATTTTTTAAATTAATTTTTTTTAAGTACATTTATAAAAATAGTTTTATGTCTGTATATATTAGTTCTATTGCAACAAATAATATTGCTAATAATCCAACCCATCCTATCCATTTATACTTTTTAATCCAGCCAGATATCAATGTTGCTGCAGTAGCCATTAAAACTATTGATAAAACTAGACCAAATATCAACAACATGTAATGATCTCTAGCCGCTCCCGCTACTCCTAATACATTATCTAAACTCATAGTTACATCTGCTAGAATTACAGTTGTTATAGCTTTCATAAATGATGAGTTATCTACTTTTTTGATATTTTCTTCAGCGTTACTATTCATTTTAATTACATCCACGTAAAGTCTGTAACATATATAAAGAAGCAGTATTCCTCCAATAAGTCTTAGTCCTGAGATTTGTAATAGATAAGCAGTTATTAGTGTAAATATAATTCTTAAAACTACCGCTGCACCAATTCCCCAAAAAATAATTTTTTTTCTTTGCTCAGTTGGAAATTGAGAAGCAACCATTCCAATTATAATTGCGTTGTCTCCTGCTAAAACTAAATCAATAAAAACTATTTGAAAAAAAATTACTATTTGTTCGGTCATCTTCTACTATCCTCAATTATCATATCAGCTGCTTTTTCCGCAATCATTATTGTCGGTGCATTTGTATTTCCTGATGTGATATGAGGCATAACAGAGGCATCTACAACTCTTAAATTTTCTAGTCCGTAAGCGACTAATCGATCGTTAACAACAGCATTTTCATCTTTACCCATTCTACATGTGCTCACTGGATGGAATATAGTATTCGCAAATTTTCCAGCTTCTGTTGCTAATTCTTCATTGTCTGTAATATTGATTCCCGGTCTAAGTTCTTCAGGTTGATAATCTTTATAAGCTTTAGATTCCATAACAATTTTTCTTACAATCTTTAATGCTTTTCCAGCAATCTCACGATCTTCATCAGTTGATAAATAATTCATTTTTATTTTTGGTGAAACTCTGGTGTCTGGAGATTTTAATTCAATAGACCCTCTACTTGTTGGTCTTACATTTGTAATTGTTGGAGTGAACGCTGGAAATTTATGTAAAGCTGATTTTCCTAAAAGATCTGTGCTTGCTGGTGAAATATGAAATTGAAGATTTGGTGTTTCTAAATGTTCATCACTTTTAACAAAACCACAAACATAACTAGCTCCAACTGTTAAAGGTCCTTTTCTTAAGAGAAGAAACTTCAAACCAGATAACATTTTTTTAGTAAAACTGTAGTAAATATCATTTAAAGTTTCTAAATTTTTAATTTTATAAACAGGTCTTAGCATTAAATGATCAGTTAGATTTCTTCCAACTCCTTGATGATCTTTTAATACATTAATATTATTTTCTTTTAGAAGTTCTCCTGGACCAATTCCTGATGCTTGTAATATATGAGGTGAACCAATTGTACCTGCGCTTAATATAATTTCTTTATTAGTCTCAACAGAAAATTCTTTTCCGTCTATCCAATAATTTACTTTTTTTGCTTTATTATTTTCAAATTCAATATTTTTAATATGAGCCTTAGTAATTATTTTTAAATTTTTTCTATTCTTAACTGGATTTAAATAACCTACAGCTGTACTGCATCTAAAGCCATTTTTAATTGTAAATGGAAAATATCCCATTCCCTCATTATCACCGTTATTAAAATCATCAGTTCTTTTATAACCATGCTCTTCAGCAGCTTCTAAAAATAGATCGAGAACTTTAAATGTTGCTCTAATTTTCTCAACTGCAATAGGACCCCCAGAACCATGAAACTCATTTTCTCCAAATTGAAAATCTTCAGATTTTTTAAAATAAGGTAGAACATCATCCCATGACCAACCAACATTACCTAGTTGTCTCCAATAATTATAATCATTTGATTGACCTCTTATATAAAGCATTCCATTGATAGATGAGCTTCCGCCTAGTGTTTTACCTCTTGGATAAACCATTTGCCTGTTATCGCAGTTTGGTTCTTTTTCCGTATTAAAACACCAGTCAGTATCTGGATTGTGCATGGTTTTAAAATAACCACCAGGAATATGGATCCATGGATTAGTGTCTTTACCACCAGCTTCAAGTAAAAGAACTTTAGTATCAGGATTTGCTGTTAATCTATTAGCTAACACACATCCAGCTGAGCCTGCACCAATAATTATGTAATCAAATTTATCCATATTTTTTATAAATAATCTTTAATGAATATTTAATGATTTTAAACATTTTTCTCATAAAAACGTCGAAATGACACTTGTATGTGGCTTTGATTTTTGAGAGGATCTTAACATTATAAATAAAAAGAGAGGGATATAATGAAAAAAATCGTTTCAGCGTTGTTTGCTGCGTTCTTAGTATTTGGATTTATTTCAAATGCGAATGCTGCAAAAACGTTAAAGTGTCAGACGGTTATTAGCGCTAAAGGTGATGAAGCGGTAATGTTAAAAGACTTTACTGACAACGTAACAAAACTAACAGGTGGATCTCTAAAATTTGAAATTATGCCAGCAGGAACAGTAGTTGGAGTTAAAGAAACTCTTGATGCTGTTGATAAAGGTTTGATTGATTGCGGATTTGCTTGGACTCACTATTGGTCTGGAGAACATCCAGCTGCTATGTTATTTGGTTCGCCAGTAGCAGGTGGTGGTGTAGGAATTGATAACATCGCATTCTTATCATGGTTTTTATATGGTGGTGGAGAGCAACTATATGACAGACTTTGGGGAGAAATGAAAAGAGACATTAAAGGTTTCATGCTTCAACCAGTTGGTCCAGAAGCTTTAGGATGGTTCCCAAGAAAAATCAAAGATATGGATGATTTCAGAACATTTAAGTTCAGAACTCCTCCAGGAATTCCAGGTCAAACTTATAAAGACATTGGAATAGCTTCAGTTGCAATGGGTGGTGGAGATATTCTTCCAGCATTGGAAGCAGGAACTATTGATGCTGCTGAGTGGTGTTGTCCTCAACCAGATAAAGTGTTTGGTATACATAAAGTATTAAAACACTACTATCTACAAGGTTTACACCAAGTAGTCGTAAATGCTGACTTTTATTTAAACAAAAGCACTTACGATAAATTCACTGACCATGAGAAATTTTCAATGAAGATGGCTGCTGATGCATCGTTGATGAGAGCTTTAGCTTACAGAATCAACACTAATGGATTAGCACTTAAAGACTTAACTGAAAATCATGGTGTGATACTTGAAGATACACCAGCTGATTATTTCCCAGCTTATATGGCTGCAGCGAAAGCAACTTTAGAGAAAAATGCGAAAGAAAACGCATTCTTTAAAGAAGTTTATGATTCAATGATTAGCTTTGCTAATACTGCTGTACCATTCTGGTCTGGTGCACAAACATCGAATGCTAAGCTAGGAATGGCTTATGCTAATTCGTTGAAGAAATAAATAAAGTTATTAAGCGGGCTTTTATAAGCCCGCTTTTTTTTTCTAAAATTTATATGTCGGATAATCCAAAGTTAGATATTTCAGATGAAATGATAGCTGAAAGGCGATCAGGATCAGGAAAGATGCCTGATGATATGCCAACTTGGATGGCTAAAACTATAGTTAACATAGATAGATTTAGTAAATTAATAGGAAATATTGTTTGCTGGATTACGATCCCACTAATGCTTGGGATGGTTTATGAAGTTTTAGCAAGAAAATTATTTTTAGCTCCTACAATCTGGGCTTATGATATGAGCAGATTTTTTTATGGAGCATTATTTATGTTAGGAGCAGGATACGCTCTTTCAAAAGGTGTTCATATTAGAGCAGATTTTTTATATAGAAATTTTAAAGTTAAAACTCAAGGTAGAATAGACTTTTGGCTTTACTTATTATTTTATTTTCCAGGATTAATAGTCTTTTTGTATATGACAACAGGTTTTGTCCAAGAAAGTATAATGAGAAATGAAAGAGGGATGGATACAACATGGATGCCGTATATGTGGCCGATAAAATCTTGTCTATGGATTGGAATTGTTTTCCTTCTAATCCAAGGTATTTCAGAACTTTTTAAAAGTTATTACGCAGCCGTCAAAGGTAAATGGCCAGGTAGTTAATGCTTTCACATTTAATAGATCCTGCAATTTTAGGCTTCATACTTATTGGTGTGATGTTGTTTGCAATATTTATAGGATTTCCAATTTCATTCACTCTTATTTTTTTAGGTTTCGTTTTTGGTTATTTAGGTTTTGGAAAATTAGTTTTCTATTTAATGACACTTCAATTTTCGATGGTGATGACCGAACAAACCCTTGCCGCCGTCCCATTATTTGTATTTATGGGAATAATGATGGAACAAGCAGGTTTAATGGAAAGATTATTCTCTGCTTTCCAAATGATGTTGGCAAGAGTTAGAGGCTCTTTATATTATGCAGTTTTATTTGTTTCAGTAATATTTGCAGCTGCAACTGGAATAGTTGGTGCATCAGTTACAATTCTTGGAATTATGGCTGCAAAATCAATGAATAGATCGAACTATGATGTAAAATTAGCTGCTGGTACTATCACTGCTGGAGGAACCTTAGGTATATTAATTCCTCCAAGTATTATGCTTGTAGTTATGGGTCCAATTATGGAAATTCCTGTAACTGATTTATTCGCAGCAGCAATTGTTCCAGGAATATTATTGGCATGCTTATATGCTGCATACACAACATTCAGATGTATGATGAACCCAAAATTAGGTCCACCCATACCAGAAGAATTAAGAACAACAGATTTAAAAAAATTATGGCTAGAATTTTTTTTAGGATTAGTTCCACCTGCTGCATTAGTATTTGCTGCATTAGGTAGTATTTTATTTGGATTTGCTACTCCAACAGAAGCTGCAGGATGTGGAGCAGGTGGTGCATTATTGCTTTCATTAGCGTACAAAAAATTAACATTAAAAAAATTACAAGATGCATTAGTTAAAACTTTAGAAATTTCTGCATTAATTATGGTTTTAGTTGCTGCTTCTAATTTCTTTGGGGCAGTGTTTGCAAGATTAGGAACTCCAATGGTTTTAACAGATTTTCTTTTATCACTTGAGATGAATAAATATTTAATTTTAGGAATAATCATGATTATGATTTTTCTTTTAGGATGGCCATTAGAGTGGGTACCTATTGTTATGATAGTTGTTCCTATTATTTTACCACTAGTAGAAGCATTAGGATTTAATTTAACTTGGTTTGCAATCCTTGTTGCTGTTAATTTGCAAACCGCCTGGCTCTCACCCCCCGTAGCGTTATCTGCTTATTTTCTAAAAGGTGTTGTTCCAAGTTGGGATTTAAAAGATATTTATCTTGGAATGATGCAGTTCATGGTATTACAGATAATTGGATTAATTATAATCATAGCTTATCCAAAAATAGTGCTATGGTTGCCAACTCTCTTATATGGACAGCAGTAAATAATTGATTAATATCATTTAAGTGAGCAAAAGCGAAAAATTTCAACTTAGAAATTGGGAACTAGTTTCAATAAATCCTAATAATAGAGACTGGAGTTGGAAAAATTACTTTAACTTTTGGGCTATTAATATTCAAACAATTGTTGGGTTCTCTTTAATATCAGCTTTATATTTATTCTATGATCTGAATTTTTTTGTTGTTTTGACAGGATCATTGTTAGCAGGATTATTAGTATTCTTTTTTGCTAACATTATTGGAAAAATTTCTCAAAGCAGCGGATTAAGTTTTCCAACAATTCTAAGACTTTCAATGGGTTTTACTGGTGCAAGATATGTAGGGATGATCAGAGGATTAGTTGGTTTATTCATGTTTGGTGTACAAACATTCTTTATATCTAAGTCACTAGGTTACATTGCTAGGATCATAATATTTAAATTAGACAATCAACTCTTACAGAATGAAATATTTTTATTGTTCTTTTTTGGTTTGAATTTAATTGATTGGGTTTGTTTATTTTTAACTTTAATATTTCAATACATCCTTTTTACAAAAGGACAGAATTTTCTAAAATCATTTATTAATTTTTCTGGTCTTTCAATATATTTAGGACTTTCTGTTTTATTAATTGTTATTTTATCTGAGTATTACAACGAACTACTAAATGGAATAAAACTAAGCTTAGTCTTTAGCAATTTTGCAATTCAATCGAATATAGCTCCTATAATATCAATCACAGGAACTCTATTTGCTTATTTTGCTATAGTTCTTCTAACTTTTGGAGACTTTTCTAGATACTCAATGAATTACAAGGAAATGACCAAAGGAAATTTAAGTATAATATTAAATTTAATATTCTTTTCTTTTTTCTCTGTTTTAATCACTTTAGGTTCGGATATAATTCTTACTAGCAAAGGTTTAAATGCTTCAAGTCTACTTACTAATCCAAATGATATAATTGGTAAATTTAATAATAATTTTCTAACTTTCTTTTGCTTGATATTTATAATTATATCTTCGTTATCAACTAATTTGATAGCAAATTATATTCCTTCGCAAAATACATTGATAAATTTTTTTCCTAACTCTTTAACGTTAAAAAAAACAGGAATTGTAATATCAATTATTGGATTAATTATTTCAACATTTTGGCTTTCAATTTTTAGCAAAGCTAATATTTTGATATTTGTTGAAGCCGTAGCGACGACTTTCGGGCCAATTTTTGGTGTATTAGTTGCAGATTATTACTTGTTTAAAAAACAACAAATTAACCATAAAGAGCTGTTTTATCCTAAAGAACATACAGAATATATTTATAGCAATGGTTGGAACCTCAAAGCATTGTATGCTCTTTTAATTGGATCAATCTTTTCTTTATCATCTTTGCTAAATGAAAATTTAATACAATATCAATCTTTTGGATGGATTATTGGAGCATTCGCATCTTATTTAGTATATTATTTATTAAATAATAAGTAATGATGAAAGCCCTTGTCTACACTGGTGTTGAAGAAATGGAATTCAGGGAGGAAAAAGAACCTTCTGAAAAACCTGGAGAAAGTATTCTTAAAGTTCATGCATCAGGTATCTGTGGCTCAGATATGCATGCCTACCACGGAAAAGATGAGAGAAGGATACCACCATTAATTTTAGGTCATGAAGTTAGTGGTCAAATAATTAACGGCAAGCTTAAAGATCAAATTTCAGTTCTTAACCCATTAATAACTTGTAGAAATTGTGAATACTGCAAAACCGGAAGAGAACATTTATGTCCAGATAGAGTTCTTCTAGGAATGAATAGACCTTATGAAAGACAAGGTGCGTTTGCTGAACTTATTACAGTTCCAGATCATAATATTTTCAAGGTTCCAGAAAAGCTTGATGTAAAAGAGGCTGCGGTTGCAGAACCAACAGCAGTTTCATATCATGCAGTATTATTAGCAGTAGAAGCATCAAAAAAACCGTTAAATGAATGTAGAACGCTTGTTCAGGGTGGTGGAGCAATTGGACTATTGTGTGCATTAATTTTATCCAAGATCCAAGGAAATACTAATCTGACAATTTCTGATCCTAATCAAAAAAGACTGAATGAATGCTCCAAATATGTAGATGCAAAAACAGTGTCGCCAGATCATAAAGATATTAAAGAGAGCAGCTTTGATTTAGTTTTTGATACTGTTGGACTCGAAGTTTCACGACAACAGGCAATCAGTGTAGTAAAACCAGGAGGAATAATAGTTCATATCGGATTAACCCAGCCTGCTGGATCTTTTAATTTTAGGAAAGCAACCCTTCAAGAAGTTACTTTTATTGGAACTTACTGTTACACAAACAAAGAATTTGGTGAAACTATTGATATTTTAACTAATAACAAGCTAGGCAAGATAGAATGGATTGAGTACAGAAATCTTAAAGATGGTTGGGGAGCTTTTAAAGAAATTCATGATGGAACCTGTTCGGCACCTAAGATAGTGCTTCTGCCTTAAATTCTTGGTTTTTTAAGAGGTATTAATACCTTTTTTTCTCCGATTTTTTCAGAATTTTTTGAAATTACAGGTGCAGTTATAATTATAGACCAATAAATCATCAAACCAAAAAGAACTGTTAATTTCATATCATCTAAATAGAGAACAATAATGAATTATGCATGTTTAAATAATGTCAAAATTTTGAATTTGAAAATTATTTTATCTTTTATATAGAGAGGACATGTTTAGATTTTTATTTAAATTAATTTTAGTTACAGCGTTGTTTCAAACTACTTTGTATTCTGAGGAAGTAAAAGTATTTGAGTTTACAGAGAAAGAACTATCAGAATTGACAGTTAGAAAAGTAAGAGGGGCAGATAATAAAACTGAATATTCTGTTGGCTCTGATGAAAATGGTAATTACCTTAAAGCTATTGCTGATAATGCTGCTTCTGGCCTAGGTAAGGAGATTAAAATTGATCTAAATAAAACACCTTTCATAAATATTACTTGGAAAATTGAGAAAGACATACCAGGGATAGATGAGACAGCTAAAAAGGGTCATGACTTTGCAGGAAGAGTATTCGTCATTAAAAAAACTGGAGCAACACCTTTATCCAATAGAGCAATAAATTATGTTTTTTCAAGCAATCAAGAAGTTGGAAGCAACTTTCCAAGCCCATATACTAAAAAGTCCATAGATAATGTACTTGCTACTACCAAAACAAATTTAAATGAATGGGTAACTGTCAAAGCAAACGTTAAAGAAGATTTCAAGAAATTCCATAATTTAGATGTTAATGAGCTAGATGGTATAGCGATCATGTCAGATACAGATAATTCAAAGAAAAAATCAATTACTTACTATCAAAATATCTATTTTTCTTCTCAATAAATTTTATTAATATCAATTGATGAAAGTATTTAAGTATAATTTAAAAGTATACTATGAGGATACTGATTTTGGTGGAATAGTTTACCACGCAAATTATTTAAAGTACTTTGAAAGAGCAAGATCTGAGCTTATTTATTCCTTGGGATATTCGAATAAAAAGTTATTAGATAAACATAATGTTTTAATAGCAGTAAAAACTTGTAACGTAGATTTTAAAAAACCGGCAAAATTTGAGGATAAAATTACCGTTTTCACAAAAATAAAATCTAATACTTTGACTACAATTACAATGTCACAAGTAATTAAAAGAAAATCAGATACCTTATGTGATGCAGAGATTAAATTAGTATCTCTAAATAAGTTGGGAAAACCAGTAAAACTTCCAGTAGCACTTATTAACAAATTAAACTAGTTCTTTTACTTTTTTAAATAGTTTAGTCATTTGTTTTTCATTTATTCGTCCAGTATTTACATTTCTTGGACTTGGATGATAACACCCCATTAACAACACATTGTTAGGTAATTTAAAATATGTTCCATGACTAAATTTTACTCTCTCAGTGTAATCAAAATTTTCTCTATAAAATTTTACACAAGTATCAAACGCAATTTTCCCTAAAGCCACAATAATTTTTAGATTTTTAAGTATTTCAAATTCAGATTTAAAATAACCAAAGCAATTTTTTAACTCTTCATTTAATGGTTTATCTCCTGGAGGAACGCACTTTAGAGCTGGTGTTATAAAGGTATTTTTTATTTTTAATCCATCATTTAAATGATCTGAATTACTTTGATTGGCAATTTTTACATTGTGTAAACATTTATATAAAAAATCTGAGGATTTATCGCCTGTAAATACTCTGCCTGTTCTTGTTCCACCATGAGCAGCTGGTGCTAGACCAACAATCATTATTTTTCCATTTATATCTCCAAAACCTGTAACTGGTTTTCCCCAATAAGTTTGGTCCATATATTGTTTTCTTTTTTCCGTAGATATTTTTTTTCTAAACCTCACAAGTCTAGGGCATTTATTACATTTAATTATTGTTTTTTTTAATTTTTCAAATTTAACGGTCATTAAGTTTAGAGAAGCTTCTTTTTGTGTGTCCATGGACCTTTTTTTGTTTTAGGTAAAAACTTTCTAAGGTCAAAAAGGACTTTTTCAGACAATTTTCTGTAGGTGGTTAGTTTTCCTCCATATATATTCAATAAAGGTAATTTTTTTATAATTTTTAAATCAAAAACATAATCTCTTGTGACTTTTGAAGCTGTATTAAAATCTTCAATTAGAGGTCTTATCCCTGAATAAGTATCTACAATGTCCTTTGTTCTGATTTGTTTTTTTAAGTAATTATTTACTGAACGAATTAAATATGTAATTTCTTTTTTTGATATTCCTTTATTTTCTGGTGATTTAACCTCAACTTCTGTAGTTCCAATTAAAGAAAACTTCCCTTTATAAGGTATCACAAATATTATTCTTTTATCAGTATTTTGAAATGTGAATGCAACATTTTCTTTGTACAATTTTTTTGTAATAATATGACTTCCTTTAACTAATCTTATTTTTTTCTTAGATTTAATTTTTATATTTTTATTTAAGGTTTCGTTTATCCATGGTCCAGATGCATTAATTAAAATTTTTGATTTTACTTTTTCACCTTTTTCAAGACTAATAATCCATTCATTGCCAATAATTTCAGCTTTTTTAACTTTGTTATATACTAGTATTTTAGCTTTATTTCTTTTTGCATCTTTAGCATTTAGTTTCGTTAATTTTTTATCGTCAATTTGTATGTCAAAATATTGAAAACCAGTTTTGTATTTTTGCTTAAGAATATTTGAAAATTTTTTTGTAAGATCAAACGTTTTTGATTTTGGTATATTGCTTTTGCCACCTAAATTATCATACAAAAATAAACCAATTTTAATTAACCAGGCTGGTCGAATTTTATCTGCATAAGGAATTATAAAAGGAATCGGTTTGGAAATATGTCTGGCAATTTTATAAACTATTTCTCTTTCTTTCAGAGATTCTCTAACTAGTTTGAATTCATAATTTTCTAAATAACGAAGACCACCATGTACTAATTTCGTCGACCAAGATGAGGTTGCTCCTCCAATCTCACCTTTGTCAGCTAAACAAACTGATAAACCCCTACCTGCAGCATCTCTTGCAATACCTGCACCGTTTATACCGCCACCTATTATGAATAAATCAAATATTTTAGACATTTAAATTATGATTTGTTTTAAAATATACAACCTCTTTTAGAAATTTAAAATTTTTAAATGCAATTATTTACAATTTCATAATATCTTAACATTAATAAATTATTAATAAAAAATAAAATAAACTTAACAGAAGGATAGATATGAAAAAAATACTTAGTGTTTTAACAATTCTATTTACTTTCTCTTTTACATCACACAGTTATTCAAAAACAGAAATTCATTGGTGGTACGGAAACAGTGGTTTTCTTGGTGATGTAATTATTGAAATTGCAAATAGATTTAACGCTTCACAAGATCAATATACGGTCATTCCTACAGGAAAAGGAAGTTATGAAGATAACATGGCGGCAACTATTGCTGCATTTAGAGCAGGCGACCAACCACACTATTCACAGGTTTATGATGCTGGTGCTGCAATCATGGTAGCTCAAGTAAAAAATGGTGTTGTTATCGGTTTTGAAGAAATGGCTAAGAAATATGGCATTGATGTAGATGCTGACAACTATATTCCAGGCATTAAAAATTTCTATGCCGACTCTGATGGAAAAATGATTGGTGTACCTTTCAATAGTTCAACTTGTTTGATGTATGCAAACATGGACATTTTGAAAGAGGTTGGAATTGAATCTGTGCCAAAAACTTATGAAGAATTTGAGGCCATGGCTCCAAAAATCAAAGCTGCTGGATACATTCCTTTAGTTCAAAGTCATAGTCCATGGATTTGGACTGAAAATTTCTTTTCTAGACATAATTTATTAATGTTAGATGGAAATAATGGTTACGATGCTGTTCCTACAAAAACTTTATTCGCTGAAACTGATGCATTTGTCTATCATTGGAAGAAAGTTAAAGAATGGTATGATAAAGGTTTATATGGCTATAAAGGAAGAGCGTGGGGAGACAATCAAGCACCATTTATAGCAGGTGAAGCTGCATTTTGGTTTGGTTCTGCTGCATCATTTGGTGGAATGAAAGGTGTTGTTCCAAACTTTACAGTTAATCATATTCCTTACTGGGATTCAGTAACCAAAGGAAAAGAGTATCCAACTTTTATAGGTGGTGCTGCTAACTGGATCTTAAATGGTCATACTGAGGAAGAGTACAAAGGACTTGCTAAATTTATAGAATTTATGGGTTCTCCAGAAATGGATCTGTATTATCACAATATGACTGGTTACTCTGCAGTGACTAAAGGTGGTATAGAGTTAGCTGAAACTATAAATTTCTATAGAGCTTCTCCATATCATAAAGCAGTTGGTGAACAATTAAGCTTAGAAGGTTCAACTATTCCTGGTGGATATAGAGCTGGTAACTGGCCCCAAATTCGTGAAGTAATTTACGAAAATATTGAGCCAATGTTAAACGGTAAAATATCAATCGAAAAAGGATTGCAGAATATGGACAAAGGTGCAGCTAAATTGTTAAAGCAATTTGCTAAAACTTTGTAGGAATAATTAAAACAATAAGGAGGGTATTAATTTACCCTCCTTATTTATTTTTACAAAAGTATGAAAAAAGTCCAATTCAAATCTAGCTATTCACAATATCTTTTCTTAGCTCCGCAGCTAGGTATATTGTTAATTTTTTTATATTGGCCAATCATACAAACCTTTAGAGATGCATTTACAATGCAAGATGCTTTTGGATTTGGATCGAAGTTTGTATGGTTTGACAATTTTTTATTTATTTTTGATGATCCAGCTTATTTCATAGCTTTCAAATTTACTATTATTTATAGTTTTGTTATTACGTTAATTACAGGCTCAATTGGATTATTACTTGCCGTTCAGGCTAATAATGTAATGCATGGTAAAAGCACTTACAAAACACTTTTAATTTGGCCTTATGCAATTGCGCCTGCGGTAGTCGGTGTAATGGCAAATTATTTTTTTAGTGAAAGGTTTGGTCTTCTTTATCATTTATTTCACGAACTGTGGGGATTTAATTGGTACGAAAGTGTGTTCGACTCTTATATTTACGTAATCATAGCTGGTTCTTGGAAGCAAATCAGTGCTAATTTTATTTTCTTCTTGGCTGGACTTCAAGCTATACAAAAATCTGTAATTGAAGCATCAATGATTGACTGTAAAAATAGTTTTAGAAGATTTTGGACAATTACATTCCCATTATTAATGCCAACTACATTCTTTTTAATAATTATTAATATAACGTATGCTTTCTTTGATACATTTGGAATTATTGATACCACAACAATAGGTGCTCCTTCCGGTGAAACAAGAACTCTAGTTTATAAAGCTTACATGGATGGATTTAGAGGACTGGATTTAGGAAGTGCAGGAGCTCAATCAATAATGATGATGTTGATTGTATTAGTAATTACGATTTTTCAATTTAGATATATCGAAGGGAAAATACATTATAATTAATGACTAGATTTATCACATCAAGTTTTTCACATTTAATTTTACTCATTGGAATACTAATCATGGTAGTTCCTGTATGGATGATTTTTGCTAGCTCGACGCACACGAGTTCAATGATTAATATGAATGGTCTCCAAATGTTTTTAGGAGATAGCTTTTATGAAAATTACTTACGAGTTTTATTATATCAGGGTGGTTTTTTTAAAGAGATAACAGCATTAAAAATGTTTTTTAATAGTTTTATCATGGCTACAGGAGTTGCAATATTATCCGTTGTTACATCTTTAATGGCTGCTTACGCGTTGGTTTATTACAGAATAAAATATGCAACATTATTGTTTTGGATTATATTTATTACAATTTTAGTACCATTAGAGTTAAGAATTTTCCCTACTTATTCAGTAATGGCTGAGCTTAATCTAGTGAATTCTTACTTTGGATTAATAGTTCCTATTTCAGCATCAGCTATAGCAACATTATTCTTTCGACAATTTTATAAAACCGTTCCAGATGAATTACTTGAATCCGCAAAACTTGATGGAGCAAATACCTGGAGATTTTTTGTTGATTTTTTAATTCCTTTGTCAAAAACAATGATTGTAGCGATGTTAATATTTATGTTTGTTTTTGGCTACAATCAGTATCTATGGCCATTATTGGTAACAACTTCAGAACAATATTGGACAGTGGTTATGGGATTAAAAATGATGTCGGGTTCAATTGTTCATCGTTTTGCTTTCGTGATGATGTCTATGGTGCCACCAATTTTAATTATAATTGTGTTGCAGAAATATTTTATTAAGGGGGTTTTTCAAGATAAATGAAAATTAAACCACTTCAAATAATTGCTCATATTATTTTAATACTAGGAGTCTTGTTAATGGTAGTTCCTATTTGGATATCTTTTGCAAGTTCTTCGCATGACTCTGTAACTATATTAACCGAAGGTATGAAGTTTCATATAGGTGATCAGCTAGCAAGAAACTATAACGAAGTTTTAAATGAAAAAGGTGGTTGGTCAGAAGAAGTGACTGCTGCAAAAATGTTTATTAATAGTTTTATAATGGCATTAGGAATTGCAACACTTAAGGTAGTTATTTCAGCAATGTCAGCATATGCTTTGGTTTATTATAGATTTAAATTAGCTGTACCAATTTTTTGGTTAATCTTTATTACTCTACTTGTTCCTTTGGAGGTAAGGATTTTTCCAAGCTATAAAATTGTATCTGATTTAGGTTTAACAAATTCATATACAGGCCTTATCCTTCCATTAGTTGCTTCAGCTACAGCAACATTTTTCTTCAGACAATTTTATAAAACAATTCCAGATGAACTCTTGGAGTCAGCAAAATTAGACGGAGCAAATGCTTGGAGTTTTTTCATAGATTTCTTGGTTCCATTATCTAAAACCATGATAGCAGCAATGTTTATCTTTATGTTTGTATATGGATACAGCCAATATTTATGGCCACTAATAATGACAACTGCAGAAGAATACTGGACTGTTGTAATGGGAATGAAGATTATTTACACAGAAAGCTATGAAGGAGTTGCTCTGCCAAGAACTGCAGAAAGATTTGCGTATATCATTTTGTCAATGATCCCACCAGTTTTAGTGGTAGTATTTTTACAAAAATGGTTCATAAAAGGATTAATTCAAACGGAGAAATAAATGAGCTTTTTAGATTTAAAAAATGTGACTAAGATTTACCCAAATGGAACTAAGGCTGTTCATGAAACTTCATTAAGTGTTGATGAAGGTGAGTTTATGGTTTTTGTAGGACCTAGTGGATGTGGAAAATCAACTTTATTAAGAATGGTTGCAGGCTTAGAGGATATTACAGAGGGTGATATTAATCTTGATGGAAAATTAATTAATGAGGTAGATCCGTCTGAAAGAGATGTAGCAATGGTGTTTCAGAACTATGCATTATACCCACATATGAATGTTTATAATAACTTGGCTTATGGTCTAAAAAACAGAGGAATTGACAAAGAAACAATTGAGCAAAAAGTAAATGATGCAGCTAAGCTGCTACAAATTTCAGATTATTTACAGAGAAAACCTTCAATGTTATCCGGAGGTCAAAGACAAAGAGTTGCAATGGGTAGAGCAATTGTTAGAAATCCTAAAATATTCTTATTTGATGAACCTCTTTCAAACTTAGATGCAAAATTAAGAATTCAGATGAGACTTGAAATCAAAAAACTTCAGCAGAAAGTTGGAGTAACAAGCATATTTGTTACGCATGATCAAGTAGAGGCCATGACACTTGCTGATAGATTAGCAGTTATTAACAATGGAATTATTGAACAGCTTGGAACTCCTATTGAGATATATGATAATCCAAAATCATTATTTGTTGCTGGTTTTATTGGCTCACCTCAAATGAATTTTTTAGATGGTAATATAAAAAATAAAACATTATCTGCAGAAGGTTTTGAAATTAAAGATATTGATAGTGACTTTGAGGGAGAAGTAAAATTAGGAATAAGACCTGAACATTTAAGTCAAAGTGAAAATAGTTTAATTAATTTAAAAGTAGACTTAGTGGAACAACTTGGTTCGGATAATCTTGTTTATGGTCAATTAAAAGACAAAAAAGACTTTTGTTATAGGTGTCCGGGAAATCTAACTATTGAAAAAGGTGCTGATCTAAGTCTTAATATTGAGAACAATAAATATTATATTTTTGATAAAAGCACTGGCAAAAGAGTTAATTAATTTTGATTTTAAGCAAACCAAATCATATAAAAATTTATGGTCACCGAGGAGCAAGAGGAGATCTTCCCGAAAACACTCTAGAAAGTTTTAAATACTTATTTGAAAACAATATTAATGCATACGAAACTGATATTTTGATTTCAAAAGATTTTATTCCTGTGATTACTCACGACTTTAGATTAGATCCAAGTCTTACAAAAGATAACGAGGGAAATTGGATAGAGGATGAAAATATAAAAATATATGATTTAACTTATGAAGAACTTTTAAAATTTGATGTTGGATCTTTAAATAAGTTATCTAGATATGGAAGAAGATTTGTTAATCAAAAAACTTTAGAAAATCAAAAGATACCGAAACTTTCTGAATTATTAAATTTATCCTCAAAAAACATATCTGAAAATCTATTAATAAATTTAGAAATTAAGTCTACACCTGATGAGGAAAATCTAACGCCGACTCCAGAAGAAATGGTTAAACTAGTTATGCAAGAGGTAAATAAGTCAACCTTACAAAATAAAATAATTGTTTCATCATTTGATTGGCGAACACTGACAGAAATGAAAAAACTTTACCCTGAAATTTCAAGAGCTTATTTAACTTTTCAACAACAGGCTGGAATTAAAATTAAAAATACAATTTATAATAGATCTCCATGGATGAGTTACATGCCCTTTTTTGAAAATCATGAATTACCGAAAATTATAAAATCACAAGGCGGAAAAGCTTGGCATCCATACCATAAAGATATTACAAAAAAACTAGTAGATATTTCTCATCAAGAAAATTTGCCAGTGAACGTTTGGACAGTAAACAAAGATTACGACATGTTAAAAATGGTTGAGTATGGTGTAGATGGTATCATGACAGATTATCCATTGAAGCTTAAAGAACTTTGTGAGAAAGAAAATATAAACTGGTTTTAGTTTATTTTAATGGATTTAAATATAGTTAGTAATGAGGAAAAGTTTTTAGCTGGAAAACTTGAAGGATATACTTTAAAAGGTGCTGAAAATAAATTTGATGACAAAGGAAATCCTTTACCCTTTCCAGGTTGTACAATAATTTGTAATATTCCTCTTAATACCAATTTATCCGATGAAATTAGTAGTTTTCAAAAAAAAATAAAAAATTTTAATCCAGAAAAAACTTATTTCTATTTACCTCAATCTAGTTTTCATATGACGTTATTTGATTGTTGTAATTTAAATACAAAAAATACAAATAATTGGCCATCAGATATAGATCTTGATATGGATCACAAAGATATAGCTTTTGAATTAAATAAAAGAATTAAAAACTATAATTTTCCAAAAGAATTTAATCTTAAACTAAAAACATTTTTTGGTGGTTATAGTATTATTTTAGAACCTTTTTCTAAAAAGGATGAAAAAATTCTTAGAAATTGTAGAGATGAACTAAGTAGCTTATTAAAAATTAAATTTGAAAACCATCAAAGATATACTTTTCATATTACTTTGGCATATATCTTAAGAGAGCTTAGTGAGATTGAAATAAGTAATTTAATTGAATTTAATAAAAAACTATTTTTAGACTTTAGTAAAAAATTTCCAAAAATTACTTTTTCAAAACCTGAAATGTGTACTTTTGAGAACATGTTAGAATTTAAAAGTGTTAATCCTTCCAGCTTGTATTAGTTTTTACTTTTAGAAAAAAAAATTTAGGTATAGACTTAAATTGTGAAAAAATTTCTTGTTGCTATTGACCAAGGCACAACATCAACTAGAGCAATTCTCTTTGATTTAGATGGTAATATAAAATTTACATCCCAGTTTGAATTTAATCAATATTTTCCAAAAAATGGATGGGTGGAGCATAATCCAAACGAAATTTGGCTTACAACTCTAAAAGCGTTGAAAAAAGTAATAAAAAAAGCATCACTATTAAGAGGAAAAATATTAAGTATAGGAATAACTAACCAGAGAGAGACAACTATTCTTTGGAATAAGAAAACAGGAAAACCAGTCTACAACGCAATTGTTTGGCAAGATAGAAGAACCCAAGACTATTGTGAAGAGTTAAAGAAAAAAAATTATGAAAAAATTTTTAGAAAAAAAACTGGATTATTTATTGACCCATATTTTTCTGCAACTAAAATTAAATGGATACTAGAAAACGTAAAAAATGTTAAGAAACTTTTAAAATCAAATAATTTATTATTTGGTACTGTTGATACTTTCCTTATTTGGAAACTTACTAATGGGCAACATCATTTAACAGAAGCAACTAATGCTTGTAGGACCATGTTATTTAACATTAATAATAATAAATGGGATAAAGAAATCTTAAAAAAACTTAAAATTTCTGAAAATATTTTGCCAAAAGTTAAAAATTCAGCTGATAATTTTGGTTTAACAAGTAAGAGAATTGTCGGCAGTGAAATACCAATATCAGCAGTTCTAGGAGACCAACAAGCAGCTGCAGTAGGACAGTCATGCTTTGAAAGAGGTTCAGTAAAAAGCACATATGGAACTGGTGCCTTTGTCATAATGAATACTGGTTCAAAAAAAATTTATTCTAAAAATAAATTATTAACAACAATATGTTACAGATTGAATGGAAAAAATACTTATGCTCTTGAAGGATCTATTTTTATTGCAGGTGCAGGTGTACAATGGTTAAGAGATAAATTAAAATTTATTAACAATGCTTTTGATACGGAAACAATTGCTCAATCAAAAAAAAATAATGAGGGTGTATACGTTGTGCCTGCCTTCAGTGGAATGGGAGCACCTTATTGGAGGCCTGATGCAAGAGGGGTAATAACAGGTTTAACAAGAAATAGTGATTGGAAAACCTTAGTTAGAGCAGTATTAGAGTCAGTTGCCTATCAAAGTAATGATTTATTTAATGCAATGAAAAAAGATGGTTTAAAACCAACTAAACTTAAGATTGATGGAGGCATGGTAAAAAACAACTGGTTTTCGCAATTTTTATCTGACATCATAAATATAAATACAGAAAGACCAAAGGTATTAGAAACAACTGGTTTAGGAGTAGCTTTACTAGCTGGATATCAAATTGGATTATTTAAATCATTATATCAAATCAAGAGGAAATGGAAAAAAGATAAAATTTTTAAGCCTAAAATAAACCGAAAAGTTAGGAACGATTTAATAAATGGTTGGAAATTATCAGTTCAGAAAGCTCTATTATAAAAAATACAGATAAAAATTTAATTGTCGTTTATGAAATATATAAATTTTATTCTTTTATTTTTGCTAAGTATTTTTAATTCAAATTATTCACAGGCTAATGATTTAGTAATAAGCGAACTGCAGAAGGGTGGGAAAATTGTATTTATAAGACATTCACTTGCACCAGGAAATGGAGATCCTGATAATATTGATTTAAAAAAATGTGATACTCAAAGAAATTTAAATCAAGAAGGTATAGAGCAATCAAAAAATATTGGAATATTATTTAGCGATAATAATATTCAAATTGATAAAGTTTTATCTAGTGAATGGTGTAGATGCAAAGATACTGCTAGATTTGCCTTTAATAATTATGAAACCTTCAAAGGTTTAAACTCTTTTTATCAAGAAAAGTTTTATAAATATAAAGATGGACAAATTAAGAGTTTAAAAAAATATATATCTAACTGGAATAGTGAGAAAAATCTTATTTTAGTAACACATTTTGTAGTTATTTCAGAAATGTTAAATTTTGGTACTTCATCTGGTGAAATTGTTGTTATAGATAAAGATTATAAATTTATAGGAAGTATTGAAACCATGTAGTAATTATACATGATTATTATATTGAATTATGAAAGTTGGATTTATAGGTGTTGGATGGATGGGATTTGGTATCGCAAATAACATCCTTAAAAATAATCATGAATTATTTGTAATTGCTAATAAGAACAGAAAGCCAATTGATAGAATAGTCAAAGAAGGTGCAAAAGAAGTTAAATCTTATGAAGAACTTTGCAAAAGCGGATTAGATGCTTTGTTTTTATGCGTAACGAATTCTCCTATTGCTCATGAAATTGGAAAAAAAATAGTATCATTATTAACTGATAAAACGATTGTAATAGATATTACCACTCATAATCAAAATGGATCTGTTGAAATGGAGCAAATATTAAATGCAAAAAATATTCCTTATTTAGAGTGCCCAGTAATGGGAGGTCCTGTTCAAGCAGAAGAAGGAATATTGGGTGGAATTGTTGGTGGATCTGAGGAAAATTTAAAAAGATCAGAAGAACTTTTAAAATGTTTTTGTAAAAATTATTATCATTTTGGAGGGATTGGAAATGGTGCGAAAACAAAATTATTAAATAATTTTCTATCTTTAGGAACAGCAACTTATGTAATTGAATTAATAAAAGCTGCAAAAAAATTAGATATAGATTTAGATAAACTTTATAAGGTAGCCCAATTAGGCTCGGGTAATTCTAATGCTTTAAAAAGGATTTTTGATAAGGTTTTAGAAGATGATTACACAGGTTTTAAGTTTACAGCAACTAATACACTAAAAGATTTAACGTATATAACAGACTTATTAAAAGGTATGGATAACGCGGAAAAATTATCTGATTTATCAAAATCATTTTATAAAAAAGCTGTTGATGATGGTGATGGTGAACTTTTTATAAGTGAATTAATAAAGAAAAATTAATCTTTTTTTTCTTCTTTTTCTTTTTCAGCAAAGAATAAAGCGATCGCAAATAAAGTTGTCCATGCAATTCCTAACAAAGCTTTTGGACTAGTTTCAGCACTCCATATATCTAAAAAGATTGCACCTAATGCAAGACCGACGAGATAAATAACAATTGCAATATTTGTTTTGCTCATATCAATTAAGCTAATGTTTTACACTATTATTCTAATTGGACAATTATAAACAATCATATATAAAGCACCAATAATTTGGGCGAGTGGCGGAATTGGTAGACGCGTTGGTCTTAGGAACCAATAGTGCAAACTGTGAAGGTTCGAGTCCTTTCTCGCCTACCATATTTTATGAAAGTAACAGTAGAAAATAAAAAAGGTTTAGAAAAAAATATAAAGGTTTTTATCGATAAAAAAACTATATCTGGATATCTCGAAGAAAAATACGAAGAGATTAAAAAAGATGTCGTTTTAAAAGGATTTAGACCAGGTAAAGTTCCTACAGAAATTTTAAAAAGACAATTTGGAAAAGCAGTCTATGGAGAAGTGATAGATAAAGTATTGAAAGATACTACTACTAAAGCTCTTGAGGATAATAAAATTAAACCAGCAGGTCAGCCTAAAATTGATTTAAAGTCATTTGGTGAAGGAAAAGATCTTGAATATACAATTTCTGTAACAGAATTGCCAAATGTGGAAGTTGGTTCTTTAAAAGATCTTAAAGTCGATGAATATGTGGTTAAGATTGATCCAAAAGAAACAGATAAAAGAATTGATCAAATAGCAAAAACTCAAAAAAACTTTAAAGATGCTGAAGAAAGTTATGCAGCTAAAGTAGGTGATTTGGTTGTTTTTGATTATAAGGCAACAGTTGATGGAAAAGATTTTAAAGGAAATGAAGGAAAAAATACTCAATTAGAACTTGGAAAAGATTTATTTATTAAAGGTTTTGATAAGCAATTAGAAGGTGTCAAAAACAAACAAGATAAAAAAGTAGAAGTTAAGCTACCAGAAAACTTTCCAGAAAAAGAAGTAGCTAACAAATCTTCAGTGTTTGAATGTAAAATTACAGCTGTAAAAAAACCAGAAGAAACAAAAATTGATGATAACTTTGCAAAAAACTTAGGAGCAAAAGACTTAAATAATTTAAAAGAATTAATATCTAAACAAATCAATGATGAATTTAAAAATTCATTAGAAATGATTTCAAAAAAACAAATTCTTGAACAAATTGAAAAACAAAAACTCGATCAGTTACCAGCAAATCTAATTGAACAAGAAGTAAATATATTAGCCCAAGGTATGAAGGAAGAAGAGAAGAAAAAAAATATGAAATACTTTGAGGAACAAGCAAAAAAAAGAATTAAAACTGGTCTAATTCTAAATGCATTTGGTGAAAAAAATAAAATTAAAGTTTCTCAAGAAGAGTTAAATGCAGAAATACAAAAACAATTCAGAATGATGCCTGGACAGGAAAAGATGGTCAAAGAGTATTATGAGAAAAATCCAGGAGCAATTGAGAGTCTAAGAGGATCAATTTATGAAGAAAAAATAATAGGTGAACTTAAAAAAATTGCAAAAGTAAATAAAAAGGAAATCAGTAAAGAAGAAGCTGAAAAAATATTAAAAGAAGAGAATGAAAAAAATCTAAAAGAGCAAGAGAAATTAGCAAAACTATCTCAAGATTCAGATGATAAAGTAAAAGAGAAAAAAGAAGTTAAGTCAGAAGATAAAAAAGAAAAGAAAACAGCTAAACCAAATAAAGCTCCAAAAAAAGTAGCAAAAAAAACTAAATCAATAAAAAAAGTTAGCAAAAAGTAATCACAAGTTGTATAAGTAAATCGAATCACTTATGACAACAAAAATTCCAGAACATCTAAGTACTTTAATCCCAATGGTTGTTGAGCAATCAAGCCGTGGTGAAAGAGCCTATGATATTTATTCAAGATTATTAAAAGAGAGAATAGTTTTCGTAGTTGGACCAATTAATGATGCGGTTGCATCTTTAGTTACTGCTCAATTATTATTTTTAGAGTCTGAAGATCCGAAAAAAGAAATTTCTTTATACATAAATAGTCCAGGTGGATTAGTTACTGCAGGTTTAGGGATTTATGACACGATGCAATATATCAAACCTGAAGTTAGTACATTGTGTATTGGACAAGCTGCAAGCATGGGATCATTTTTGTTAGCTGCAGGATCAAAAGGAAAAAGATTATCATTACCAAATTCAAGAATAATGGTTCACCAACCATCTGCAGGTTTTCAAGGTCAAGCGACTGATATAGAAATTCATGCTAATGAGGTGATGTCTTTGAAAAAAAGATTGAATGAAATTTATTCTAAGCATACTGGTAAGTCTGTTGATCAAATTAAAGAAGCTTTGGAGAGAGACAACTTTATGACTCCAGATAACGCCAAAGATTTTGGTTTGATCGATAAAGTAGTAGAAAAAAGAGACTAAACAACAATATATAGTTTATTCACAACCTATACTTGATTAAGAAGTAATCTTTGTAATAAAGTATTCAAATTGATTCGTTATAAAAAACTATGAGCAATAATAATAAAAATATTCTTTACTGTTCTTTCTGCGGAAAGAGTCAACACGAAGTCAGAAAATTAATTGCTGGACCAACAGTTTTTATTTGTGATGAGTGTGTTGAGTTATGCATGGACATTATCAAAGAAGAGAGCAAAGACACATTTGTAAAACATCAAGATGGATTGCCATCACCAAAAGAAATTTGTGCAGTTCTAGATGATTATGTAATTGGACAAGATCATGCAAAAAAAGTTTTATCAGTTGCAGTTCATAATCATTATAAAAGACTTAACTACGAAAATAAAACAAGCAAAAACGTAGAGCTTTCAAAATCAAATATTTTATTATTGGGACCAACAGGATGTGGAAAAACAT
Source organism: uncultured Pelagibacteraceae bacterium (assembly GCA_902532805.1). Lineage (GTDB taxonomy): Bacteria > Pseudomonadota > Alphaproteobacteria > Pelagibacterales > Pelagibacteraceae > Pelagibacter. The sequence goes on from CACAJQ010000011.1 coordinate 28,545, forward strand.
TACTTGCTCAAACATTAGCAAGAATTTTAGACGTGCCATTTACAATGGCAGATGCAACTACATTAACAGAAGCTGGATATGTTGGTGAAGATGTTGAAAATATTATATTAAAACTTTTACAAGCAGCAGATTATAATGTTGAAAAAGCACAAAGAGGAATAGTTTATATTGATGAGGTAGATAAAATCAGCAGAAAATCAGAAAACCCATCAATTACAAGAGATGTTTCGGGTGAAGGTGTACAACAAGCTTTATTAAAAATAATGGAAGGAACAGTTGCTAGTGTACCTCCTCAAGGTGGAAGAAAACATCCACAACAAGAATTTTTACAAGTAGATACTACTAATATTTTATTTATATGTGGTGGAGCGTTTGCAGGTTTAGATAAAATAATTTCTCAAAGAGACAAAGGTTCATCTATTGGTTTTGGTGCTGAGGTTAAAAGTTTAGAGGATAAAAAAGTAGGTGAGTGGATGAAAAATCTTGAGCCAGAAGATTTACTAAAATATGGATTGATACCAGAATTTGTAGGAAGACTTCCAATAACAGCTACTTTAGATGATCTTGATGAAAAATCTTTAGTTAAAATTTTAATTGAGCCAAAAAATTCTTTAATAAAACAATACCAAGAGCTATTTAAATTAGAGGGAGTAAAACTTACTTTTAAAGATCAATCAGTAAAAGACATTGCTAACAAGGCTATATCTAAAAAAACTGGAGCAAGAGGACTTAGATCGATTCTTGAAAATATATTATTAAAAACTATGTTTGACCTACCAAGTCAAGATAACATTGAAGAAGTTATAATTGATTCTGGTGCGGCGAAAGGTGTATCAGCGCCTGTTATTGTTCATTCGAAGAACAAAACTAAAACTGATAAGACTTCAGCAGCATAATTTCACGTTAATAAACCATAATTTCCTATTGCATTATAAAATATAATATCCATATTTCTCTGATGGATATAAAAGTGACATTACCATTATTGCCATTAAGAGACATAGTTGTCTTCCCAAGTATGGTTATACCTTTATTTGTTGGAAGAGATAAGTCTATCACTGCTTTAAATGAAGTAATGAAAGGTGATAAAAAGATTGTTCTCGTCACACAAAAAAATTCTGAAGTCGATGACCCAAAAAAAAATGATGTATTCACTTACGGATGTGAAAGTAACATTTTACAACTTCTTAAACTTCCAGATGGAACGGTTAAAGTATTAGTTGAAGGAACCAAAAGAGTTAAAATAGTTGATTTTAAAGATGACGAAAAGTTTATCAAATGTTCATTCGAGTATCAAAAAGATATTATATCAAAAGATGATGATCTACTGCCATTAAGTTTAACTGCTATAAAAAGATTAGAAAAGCTTACTACAGTAAATAAAAAAATATCTTCCGAAACAATTAACAATATTAAACAATTAAAAGATCCATCAAAAATTGCAGATAATATTATTTCACATATCAATGCTAGCATTTCAGAGAAACAGCAAATTTTTGAAACTTTAGATGTTAAGAAGAGATTAAATAGCGTCATTAAAATAATGGAAAATGAGGCAAGTATCATAGGTGTGGAGAAGAGAATTAGAGGGAGAGTTAAAACCCAAATGGAGAAAACTCAAAGAGAGTATTATTTAAATGAACAGTTAAAAGCTATTCAAAAAGAATTAGGTGAAATTGAAGATGGTAAGGATGAGACCACAAGTTTAAAAAAATCAATTTTGAAGGCAAAAATGCCAAAAGAAGTTGAGAAGAAATGCATGTCCGAATTAAAAAAATTAAAAAATATGAGTCCAATGTCTGCTGAGGCTACTGTTGTAAGAAACTATCTAGATTGGATGATAGATTTGCCTTGGTTTAAAAAAGATAAAGTGGATATTGATTTGAATAAAGCTTTAAAAATTTTAGAGGAAGATCATTTCGGATTAGAAAAAGTCAAAGAGAGAATAATTGAATTTTTAGCAGTTCAGAAAAGAATGGATAAAATTAAAGGTCCTATACTTTGTTTAGTGGGTCCTCCAGGTGTAGGTAAAACTTCATTAGGTAAATCAATAGCTAAGGCAACTAACAGACAATTTGTAAGAATGTCATTAGGTGGAGTGAGAGATGAAGCGGAAGTAAGAGGTCACAGAAGAACTTATATTGGTTCACTTCCTGGAAAAATTATTCAGATGATGAAAAAAGCAGGTACTAAAAATCCTTTATTTTTATTAGATGAGATTGATAAAGTTGGAAATGATTATAGAGGTGATCCATCATCAGCCTTATTGGAGGCTTTAGATCCAGAGCAGAATACCACATTTAACGATCATTACCTTGAAGTTGATTATGATTTGTCAGATGTAATGTTTGTAACAACAGCAAACACACTAAATATTCTTCCCCCACTTTTAGATAGAATGGAGGTCATAAGAATTCCAGGATATACAGAAGATGAAAAGATTAATATTGCGAACAAATATTTGCTTCCAAAACAAATTAAAGACAACGGTGTTAAAGAGGGTGAAATGAAGTTAGCTGACGATACAATAAAAGAGATTATAAGAAGTTATACAAGAGAAAGTGGTGTAAGAAATTTAGAGAGAGAAATATCAAAAGTAACGAGAAAAGTTGTTAAAAAAGTTGTAAATAATGAAGAAAAAAGTGTAGAGGTTAATGAAAAAAACATACCTGACTTTCTTGGAATTAAGAAATTTAAATTTGGTGAACTAGAGACAAAAGATAAAATTGGAATAGTTATAGGTTTAGCTTGGACGGAGTTTGGAGGGGAGATATTAAAAGTTGAAACAGTAAATATGCCTGGTAAAGGCAGAATGCAAATTACTGGTAAATTAGGCGATGTCATGCAAGAGTCTGTAAAAGCTGCAAAATCTTATGTAAGATCAAAATGTTTAGAATTTGGTGTAACACCACCACTATTTGAAAAAAAAGATTTTCATATACATGTTCCAGAAGGTGCAACACCAAAAGATGGTCCTTCAGCAGGTATAGCTATGGTTACATCAATAGTGTCTTCAATTACGAAAGTTCCAGTTAAGAGAGAAATTGCTATGACTGGAGAGGTAACAATTACAGGTCAAGTTTTACCAATTGGTGGGCTTAAAGAAAAACTATTAGCAGCTCATAGAGCTGGCGTTAAAAAAGTTTTGATACCTAAAGAGAATGAAAAAGATTTGGTTGATGTACCAAAAAAAGTGAGGGCTGATATTGAAATAGTTCCAGTAGAAACTGCTGATGAAGTAATTAAAATAGCTTTAACTAAAGAATTGAAACCTACTGAATGGACTGAAGTAGATAAATTAACAGAAACTAAAAAAGACGACAAATCCCAGGCTAGTATTCAGTAATAAACAATTTACATTATAATAAGCTTGATGTAATAGTACCATGTTTTGGGCGGTTAGCTCAGTTGGTAGAGCATCTCGTTTACACCGAGGGGGTCAAAGGTTCGAGTCCTTTACTGCCCACCAGAACACGGGGGTGTAGCTCAGTTGGTTAGAGCGATCGCCTGTCACGCGATAGGTCGAGGGTTCGAGTCCCTTCACTCCCGCCATCAAATAAATGAATAAAATAGAGCCTTAAAATGTGACCTATCTGCTCTTTTAGTTGATATAAAAGGTGCTATATAGACTCATCATGCTTGCGGAATTTTTAAAAGATTATTTGCCAATAATTGTATTTTTACTAGTTGCACTTGTATTGAGTGTAGCATTTGTTGCGGTCAATTATTTAGCATCTCCAAAAAACCCTGACCCAGAAAAATTATCAGCTTATGAGTGTGGATTTGAACCATTTAATGACTCTAGAATGGAATTTGATGTTAGATTTTATCTTGTTGCAATATTATTTATTATTTTTGATTTAGAGATCGCTTTTCTATTTCCTTGGGCAATATCTTTGGGCAAAATTGGAATTTTTGGATTTACTTCAATGATGATCTTCTTATTTATTCTTACTATTGGGTTTATTTATGAATGGAAAAAAGGAGCATTAGATTGGGAATAAAATGAATTTAGAGGAAAGAAAAAAAAATATTCCAGAAGAATTTAAACAATTAGCACAAGATTTTAGTGATAATGGTTTTATAACAACATCATTAGATAATCTAGTTAACTGGGCTAGAACTGGATCATTGCATTGGATGACTTTTGGTCTTGCATGCTGTGCAGTTGAAATGATGCAAACTTCAATGCCAAGATATGATCTAGAAAGATTTGGTGCTGCCCCAAGGGCTTCACCTAGACAATCAGATGTTATGATTGTTGCTGGAACTCTTACAAATAAAATGGCTCCAGCACTAAGAAAAGTTTATGACCAGATGCCAGAACCAAGATATGTAATTTCTATGGGGAGTTGTGCAAATGGAGGGGGATACTATCATTATTCTTATTCTGTAGTAAGAGGTTGTGATCGTATTGTACCAGTTGATGTATATGTTCCTGGGTGCCCTCCTTCTGCTGAAGCACTTTTATATGGGATAATGCAACTTCAAAAGAAAATCAGGAACAAAGGTTCTCTGGAAAGATAAAAAATGCAAAACATCCAGGATTTAGAAAAAATTTTGAAT
>CACAJQ010000012.1:0-28369 GCA_902532805.1 uncultured Pelagibacteraceae bacterium
AATGAAATCAAAAAAAAAACCTTAGAATTAATTGAAGAAAAAGGTTTTCATGAATATTATAATTATAAAGATGGATCAGTTATGGGTGCAAATAATTTCTCATGGAGCGCAGCTTTATATTTAGACCTGGTTCTAGAAAACTAGATTAGATTTTTAGTTTTTATTTAGAAAAGTTTCAGATGAATCGTCCATTGCTTTTGCCCAAGCTGTATGATGAACAGGAGCTACTGACCCTGTAACTGGAGATGAAAAAGATTTATTTCTATACGTTGATATATCTTCAACTTTATGATGTTCCCATTCTTTAAAATGTTTTCGGATTAGTTCAAAATCTATTTTTGGATAATCCGACATCTCATGTAATTCTTTTGTGTATTCAGTCTGAAAATCAATCATCTGATCAGGATTTTCTAGTTTTTCTTCTAAAGCAACCCATTTATTAATATCTTTTTCAATATCCCCACCACTTGGCATATTTATTTTCCCCATTATAACATCTCTTGCGTACCAAGCTTGGCAATCAAACATATTGAATGTATGAAACTGATCTTGCATTCCTAGATATAAAAGTTTGTGATTATCCTGCCAAACAACACCTTTGTATAATTTTGGAGGATAGAGTCTGTTTCTAGTTTTAAGTTTTAAATTTTCTTCCAAGAAAGGAAAATGGTGTAGGTAACCAGTACAAAGTATTATTACATCTGCATCCTGTTCGGTGCCATCTTTAAAAATTGCTTTTTTTCCCTCTAATCTATCTAAATAGAATACTTCCTTCATTCCTTCAGGCCATTTAAAACCCATAGGATTATGCCTGTAGCCAATTGTTACACTTTTTGCTCCATATTTATTGCATTGAAGCGCAATATCCTCAGCGGAATAACTGCTTCCTAAAACTATAATATTTTTTCCTCTAAATTCTTCTGCATCTCTAAAATCATGTGAGTGCATTATTCTTCCAGGAAATGAACTCATACCTTTATATTCGGGTATAAAAGGAACTGAAAAATGACCAGTGGACACTACAACGTAATCAAAATGATCAGTTAAAATTTTATCATTTTCTTTATCTTGATAGCTAACTTCAAATTTATCTGATTTAAAAACTGTGTTAACTACTCTTGTATTAAATTTAATTTTATTTCTTAAATTTCCTTTACTTACTCTACTCGTGATATAATTATAAAGTACTTCTCTAGGTGGGAAAGATGGAATTGGCTTACCAAAATGTTCATCAAAAGAATAATCTGCAAATTCAAGACACTCTTTAGGTCCGTTTGACCAAAGATATCTATACATACTATTATGAACTGGATCTCCATATTGGTCAGATCCTGTTCTCCAGCTATAATTCCAAAGACCTCCCCAATCACTTTGTTTTTCGAAGCAAACTATTTCAGGTATTTTGTCTCCTTTTTTCTCGGCATGTTCAAAAGCCCTGAGTATTGATAACCCACAAGGTCCAGCACCGATAATAGCGACTTTAGTCATGATAATTTTTCCTCTACAATTAAAATTATAAATATATTGTACTAAGAAAAATAGAAAAATTAAATATTATTTTAATATGAAAACTAATTGGAATTATCCTACTACAATTTGGGTTGGAGAGAACAGAATTCAAGATTTAGGTCTAGCATGTAAAAATCTAAAAATCGATAAACCATTATTTGTCACAGATAAGGATTTAATTAATCTAAAAATGGTTCAAGATATTATTTTAGATTTAAAAAAAACCTTTAATCATCTTCAAGTTTTTTCAAATTTTTCAGGTAATCCTGTAGGCGAGAATGTGGAAGAAGGAGTGGGAGAGTTTAAAAAATTAGGTTGTGATGGAGTTATTGCATTTGGTGGTGGCAGCGGTCTTGATGTAGGTAAAGCTATTGCTTTTATGTCAGGACAGTCTAGACCAATATGGGATTTTGAAGATATAGGTGATTATTGGAAAAGAGCAGATGAGACTAACATTGCACCTATCATTGCTGTACCCACTACAGCAGGGACAGGATCAGAAACTGGAAGAGCATCAGCTATAATCAATAAACAAACAGGTATAAAAAAAATTATTTTCCACCCGAAATTTTTACCTTCAATTGTAATTTTAGATCCTAATTTAACTTTAGATCTTTCTCCAAGATTGACTGCAGCGACAGGTATGGATGCTTTGGCACACAATTTAGAAGCTTTTTGTGCACCAGGATTCCACCCGATGGCTGATGGAATTGCGATTGAGGGAATGAAGTTAATTAAAAACTCATTAATTAAAGCAGTTAAGAACGGTAAAGATTTAAATGCCAGAGCAGAATTATTAGCTTCAGCTAGTATGGGTTCTACCGCTTTTCAAAAAGGGCTTGGTGCTATTCATTCTTTAAGCCACCCTATTAATGCACAATTTAATGTTCACCACGGTTTATCAAATGCTATCTTCATGCCTTATGTATTAACTTTTAACAAAGATATGATTGAAAAAAGGATAATTTCTATATGTGATTATCTCAAACTCGATAAAAGTTTTGATAGTTTTTTAAAGTGGATTTTAGAACTAAGAAAAGAATTAAATATACCGCATAAATTATCAGAAATTATTGATGTAAATAAAATAAATTTAGAGCAGTTATCAGTTATGGCATTAGAAGATCCTTCAACTTCTACCAATCCAAGAACAATGAGTAAGGATGACATGAAAGCACTTTATGAACATAGTATTTCAGGTAAATTATTTTAATGAAAAGAATCCTGATAGTTGAAGGTAACCTTAGAGAAGAAAATCAAAGCTTTACTGATGGCGGAATTAAAACTCATACTGAAAGTTTAAAAGACAGTATTAGTTATTTTACAGATCAATTAGATATTGATGTTGTTAATCCTTCATCAGATGAAAATATTAGTGAAGTAGCTAAAGATTTAACTAAATATCATGGAATGATATGGGGTGGTAGTAGTTTAAATATTTACAATGATACTCCAGAAATAAGAAGACAAATAAACTTTATGAGGGAATGTCAAAAGAATATAAAAAATATATTCGCAATATGTTGGGGAATGCAAGTTGCTGTGACCGTTGCTGGTGGTGAAGTAAAGAAATGCCCTAATGGCGCTCACAGGGGAATAGCTCACGACATAGAAATAAACGAAAATGGTCTTAAACATCCGCTTTATAAAAATAAAAATAAAAAATTTAATACCCCTGCATTTAATTTTGATGAAGTTGTAAAATTACCTGAGGGCTCTACATTACTTTCATCAAATCCAATAAATAAAGTCATGGGTATAAATTTTAATGTTGGTTCAACGAATGTATGGGGAATACAATATCACCCAGAAATAACTTATGCCAAAATGATAAGCTTAATTCATTTTAGGAGAGATCGACTTTTAGAAAAAAAAGCATTTATTGACCAAATGGAAATAGACTCTCACGTAAAAATTATAGAAGATGAAAATAAAATTTCAAATAAAGATGCAAGGATGAGAGAATTAGAAAATTGGCTAAATAATTTAAATTAGAACAAGCCTTCTATTTCACCTTTTTCATTTAGCTTGATAGAGTCTGCCGCAGGAACTCTTGGAAGTCCAGGCATAGTCATGATGGCTCCACATATAACAACAATAAACTCTGCACCTGAAGATAATCTTACTTCTCTAATTGGTAATGAATGGCCTGTTGGAGCACCTTTTGCGTTTGGATCAGTAGAAAAACTATATTGTGTTTTTGCTACGCATATAGGTAAATTTCCATAACCCGCTTCTTCAAAAGATTTTAATTGATCTTTTATTTTACTGTCAGCAACAACTTCGTTTGCTCGATATATTTCTTTTGCAACAGTTTCAACTTTCTTTAACAAAGGTGTTTTTTCATCATATAAAAATTTAAAATTTGCTTGTTTTTGATCAATTAAATCTACAACATGTGAAGCAAGTTCTTTTGTCCCTTCGCCACCATTTGACCAATGAGTGCATAAAGTAGCTTTTACTCCCATATTATCACAAGCATTTATTAACTCTTTTACCTCATTATCTGTATCAGCAACAAAATGATTAACAGCAACCGCTACCGGTAAACCAAATTTTTTTACGTTTTCAATATGTCTTTCTAAATTTACTAAACCTTTTTTTAACGCTTCTACATTTTCATTTTTTAAATCATCTTTAGCTACACCGCCGTGCATTTTTAATGCTCTGATTGTTGCAACAATAATTACACACTCAGGTTTTAAATTTGATTTTCTACATTTAATATCTAAAAATTTTTCTGCTCCTAGGTCTGCTCCAAATCCAGCTTCAGTTACAACATAATCAGCTAGTTTTAAACCTGCTTTAGTTGCTATTACAGAGTTACAACCGTGCGCAATGTTTGCAAAAGGACCACCATGAATAATTGCTGGATTATTTTCTAACGTTTGAGTTACGTTAGGCCTGATTGCTTCTTTTAACAAAACAGTCATTGGTCCGTGGGCATTTAAGTCTTTTGCAAAAATAGGCTTTCTATCTCTAGTATAAGCGACAGTAATATTACCGATTCTCTTTTCCAAATCTTCAAGATCATTTGCTAAACAAAAGATAGCCATTATCTCAGATGCTACTGTAATATCAAAACCATCTTCTCTTGGAAAACCATTAGCTACTCCACCTAAATTAATATTGATAGATCTTAAAGATCTATCATTCATATCCATTACTCTTCTCCAGACTACTCTTCTTACATCTATGTTTAATTTATTTCCCCAATAAATATGATTATCAATCAACGCTGACAATAAATTGTGAGCAGATGTAATTGCATGGAAGTCTCCAGTAAAATGTAAATTGATTTGTTCCATTGGAACAACTTGAGCATATCCTCCACCTGCTGCTCCACCTTTCATTCCAAACGAAGGACCTAAACTAGGTTCACGTAAACACACTATAGAATTTTTACCAATTTTATTTAATCCATCATTTAAACCAACTGACGTAGTGGTTTTTCCCTCACCTGCAGGAGTTGGTGTAATAGCAGTAACTAAAATTAATTTTCCATTTTGTTTATCTTTTAAACTATCCAAATATTCTAAATTTATTTTAGCAATATGACGTCCCATAGGGCTAAAAGCACTTGGTTCGTCTGGAACATTAATTTTACCCAAAATCTCATTTATGGGTTTCATTTTTGCTTCTCGTGCAATTTGGATATCTGATTTTGACATAAATCTAATTACTTATTAATGAGCAGAATTACTATCCTTTTTTGTCACGTATTTAAACATCTAAAAAATATATATAAAAAAAATTAGCAAAAACTTATATTTAATTTTATAAAACTTACGGATGCAGAAATATTCAGTATTTAGTCTAATCAAAAACGCTTTCTCCAATCACCAAAATTGGGAAGTTGCTTGGAAAGATCCAACTCCAAAAAGTGAATATGATGTAGTCATCATTGGAGGCGGAGGACACGGTCTTGCTACTGCATATTATTTAGCAAAAGAACATAATATTAGAAATGTAGCTATCATTGAGAAAGGCTGGATTGGTGGTGGAAATGTTGGTCGAAATACAACGATCATAAGATCAAATTTTATGTACGATGCTAATGCAAGATTTAATGAATTTGGAATGGATTTATGGAGAAACTTAAGTCAAGAACTGAACTTTAATGTGATGTTTTCTCCAAGAGGAATAATAAACTTAGCCCACTCAGATGCTCAAATGAACGCATATGCTCGTAGAGGAAACTCTATGAGATTAAATGGAATAGATGCAAAATTATTGGATAGAGACGAAGTTAAAAAATTAATTCCAATGGCTGACTTTAGCGATGAAGTACGTTTCCCAATTTTTGGAGGCTTAATGCAACCAAGCGCCGGTACCGCAAGACATGATGCTGTTGCTTGGGGTTATGCACGTCAAGCAGATGATATGGGAGTAGATATAATACAGCATTGTGAGGTCACTGGTTTTGATGTTGTTAATGGAAAGATAAAAGGTATTAGAACTTCAAGAGGAGATATTAAAGCAAAAAAAGTTGGATTATGTGTTGCAGGTAGCACAAATATATTAGCTGAAAAATTAAATATGACGCTGCCAATAGAAACACATGTACTGCAAGCTTGTGTTTCAGAACCTGTAAAACCATTATTAGACGGAGTAGTAACTTTTGGTGCAGGCCACTTTTATATAAGTCAATCAGATAAAGGTGAGATGGTAATGGGTGGTGATCTTGATGGATATAATAGTTATGCTCAAAGAGGTAACTTACCAACTATACAACATGTATTGACAGGTGGCTTAGCTTTGTTTCCATTTTTAAGTAGATTAAAAATGTTAAGGACATGGGGAGGGATCATGGATATGTCTATGGATGGTTCCCCAATAATTGATAAAACTCATATTGAAGGTTTATATTTAAACTGCGGATGGTGTTATGGAGGTTTTAAATCAACTCCTGTTTCAGGTTGGACTTTTGCTCATACAATTGCGCAAGACCAAGTTCATGAATTAAATTCAGAATTAAGATTAAATAGATTTTCTACAGGTCATCTTTTAGATGAAAAAGGTTTAGGAACTAAAACCTGGATTGGTTAAAAAATGTTATATATCAAATGTCCTTATTGCGGTTTAAGAGCACAAAAAGAATTTTCATATGGAGGTGATGCAACTGTAAAAAGACCTAATATAAATGAAGAAGTATCAAGCGAGGATTGGGATAATTTTGTTTATATGAGAAAAAGTCCAAGAGGGAAACATATAGAGTTATGGCAACATATAGCTGGATGTAGACAATGGATTAAGGTGCAAAGAGACACCGCTACACATGAAATTTTCCAAACAGCAAAAGTCACAGAAGAAATAAGATGAGCCAACCATTTAGATTAAATAAAGAGGGATTAATTAATCGAAACAAAAAAATATCTTTTACTTTTAATGGTAAAAAATTATTTGGATATGAAGGTGATACAATTGCATCCGCTTTAATAGCAAATGGAATACACCTAGTTGGTAGAAGTTTTAAATATCATAGACCGAGAGGTTTTTTTGGTGCAGGAGTAGAGGAGCCAAATGCAAAACTTCAAGTAGAATTCAATGGTCATTCAGAGCCAAATGTTAACGCAACAGAAATGGAACTCGTTGAAGGTTTATCAGCTACTAGCCAGAATTGTTGGCCATCAGTTAATTTTGATATTGGTGCAATTAATAATTTTTTAAAAATGTTTTTCCCTGCTGGGTTTTATTACAAAACATTTATGTGGCCTAAAAGTTTCTGGTATAAAATTTACGAACCTTTCATAAGAAAAGCTGCAGGTTTAGGGGTTGCTTCGATAGAAAAAGATAAAGAAAGATACGAACATAAATTTGAGTATTGCGATTTGTTGGTTACTGGATCTGGACCCTCTGGATTAGCAAGTGCTTATGCTGCTGCAAAAAATGGAGCAAAAGTAATTTTAGCTGAGGATAAACCAAGATTTGGAGGAACACTTTTGACCGACGATGTAAGCATCGATAATTTATCAGGAAAAGATTGGGCGGAAAAAATAATTAGTGAATTAAAATCTATGCCTAATGTAACTGTAAAAAATAGATCTCAAGTTTTTGGTTACTATGATCATAACATGCTAGTTATGTTTGAAAGAGTTAGTGATCATTTAGAGAAAAAATCAAAGTTCATTCCAAGACAAAGACTTTGGTATATTAGAGCCAAAGAAACAATTTTATCAACGGGTTCAATTGAAAGACCAATTGTATTTGGCAACAATGATACTCCAGGAATTTTTTTATCAGCAGCTGCAAAAGAATATATGAAAGTCTACGGAGTTTTAGTAGGAAAGAAACCTTTAATATTTACTAATAACGATAGCGCATATGAAACAGCATTAGAGTTCAAAAAAAATAATGTTGAACCAATTATATTAGATACAAGAGAAGAACATTCTTCAGAATTAATCGATGAAGCTAAATCAAAAGGAATTGATATAAGATTTTCTCACGGTGTTATTGTTGCTAATGGGTACAAGAAAGTTAAATCTGCAAAAATTGGCAAACTTAATAAAGATAAAAATTCTTTTGAAAAAATAGAAACTGTAGATTGTGATTGTATTTGTGTGTCTGGATTTTGGACACCATCTGTACATTTAGCATCACAATCAGGAAATAAACTTAAGTACGAAGAAAAAATTGATGCATTTATTCCAGATAAGAAAAAACAACATGAGACCTCAGTTGGCGCAGCAAATGGATCCTTTACTTTAGAAGAAAGTTTAAAAAATGGTTTTGAAAATGGTTCAAATCTTTCTGCTAAAATTACAGATACTAAAACAGAAATTGCAATTCCAAATGTAAATGAAAAAAAATATGGTGCTCATGATAAATTTTGGTGTATGCCATTACCTAAAAATGAAAATCCAAAAAGATTTGTTGATTTTCAAAATGATGTATCTGTTTCTGATATAGAAATCGCACTAAGAGAAGGTTACAGATCAATAGAGCACGTCAAAAGATACACAACTCTTGGAATGGCAACAGATCAAGGCCGTACAAGTAATTTAAATGGTCTTCAGTTGGTATCTAATATAGAAAATAAAATAGTTCCTGAAGTGGGACACACAACATTTAGACCACCTTTCACACCAATTACAATCGGGACAATAGTTGGTCGTGAAGTAGGTATGGAATATATGCCGACTAGAAAAACCCCAATGCATGAATGGCATGAGAAAAATAATGCTGTTTTTGTCGATGCAGGTGCCTGGAAGAGACCTCGATATTACAAACAAGGAAATGAAACTTTATTTGAAGCTTCAAAGAGAGAGGCAAAGAATGTTAGAGAGAACGTTGGTATCTGTGATGTAACAACATTAGGAAAAATTGATATCAAAGGTCCAGACGCAGCAGAATTTTTAAATAGAGTTTATACAAATGCTTGGATGAAATTACCTGTTGGAAAAGCAAGATATGGATTAATGCTTAGAGAAGATGGAATTGTCATGGACGATGGAACAACAACAAGAATTTCAGAAAATCATTATCATATGACAACAACAACTGCACAAGCTGCAAATGTTTTGTCTCACTTAGAATATTATCTTCAAATTGTTTGGCCAGAATTAAATGTAAATGTTGTCTCTACAACTGAGCAATGGGCAGGGGCTGCAATTGCTGGACCTAAATCTAGAGACATGTTATCAAAATTATATCCAGACTTAGATGTTTCAAATGATGCATTGCCTTTTATGGGCTATAAAGAAGCAGAATTTTTTGGTGTTCCATCAAGAATTTTTAGAATTTCATTTTCTGGTGAGCTTGCATATGAGATTAATGTCAAATCAGATCATGGCATGTTCATGTGGGAGAAAATGATCGAAGTAGGAAAAGAATTTGGAAATCAGCCTTACGGAACTGAAGCTTTATCAACATTAAGAATAGAAATGGGACACGTTGCAGGACCAGAATTAGATGGCCGAACAATCCCATCAGATGTTTCATTAAATGGATTAGTTTCAAAGAAAAAAGATTTTATTGGCAAAAATTCTTTAGGAAGAGAAGCATTTAACCTTGAAAGCAGACAAAAAATTGTTGGACTTATTCCAATTGATAGAAAGTCTAGTATTCCTGAAGGATCTCATATCGTCCAAGATCAGAATGCAAAATTACCTAATCCTAAACTTGGTCACGTTTCTTCTTCTTGTTGGAGTGTAGAAAATAATAATCCATTTTCTCTAGCAATTATGAAAGATGGAAAAAACATGATTGGCAAAAAGTTTTTTGCGGTATCACCATTAAAAAATAAATCAATTGAGGTAGAAGTTATATCTTCTCACTACGTTGACCCAGAGGGAAAAAGAGTTAGATCATGAAAAATGCTTCTGCACTAGAAAATATTCATAAATATGGATTGTTTGGCAATCACGATAGTAAAGATGAGCTAATAAATATTAGAGAAATCAAAGATATTTTGATTTATCAGATTGTTAAATATAAAAAATCTTCAATTAGTATTGATAAAATAAAAATAGATAATTTAAATTTACCCCAGACTCTTTTGGTATCTTCAAACCCTAATACAAGAATTTTATGGATGGGACCTGATAATTGGTTAGTCGTTTCAAAGAATAAAGAAATAGAAAAATCTATTTTAGAAAACCTAAGTCATGATGATTTTGCATTAACTGATCTATCTCATTCAAGAACAATACTTGAATTAGAAGGTTCTTTGGTAGATGAAGTATTGAAAAAAGGTTGTCCATTAAATTTAGATGGCCTTGATGAAGGGAAATGTTCTAATTCTGCTTTTCATGCAATTACAATAACTATTGATTTTATTAGTTCAAATCCAAGAAAAGTAAGAATATTCGCTTTAAGAAGTTTTGGTGAATCTCTTTATCATTCAATAACTGATGCTTGTTTAGAATTTGGCTATAAAGCTGAATAAAAATTATTCTGAAGTTTTAAATTTAGTTTTTTGAATAATAACCACAAACACAATTGGAATTATTAAAGTTATTAGTGTTACTGTTATCAACAAAATACCTAGATCTGAATAATCGGCAGTGGTAAGAATAGCGTTTGTTACCTTATCCTTTACCTCTCTAGTAATAACATAAATTTCATTTAAATATTTAGTTCCTAAAGCACTTGCTGATAAAGCAAGATTTGTAAAAGATGCGAATACTGCAAAGAAAGTTGCTTTTAAGTGCGACGGAGCATTTTTAGCAATCCACGCGAGCAAAGGTATCATTGAGACTTGTCCCAAAGGTGACTCAAGTGCAGTATTTAATATTGCAATAAACTTGGCATCAACAACTCCATTAGTAATTGATGATGTCCAATTGTGAAATCCATAATACATACCAACACTTGGTAAAAATAAAATTGCGCCTGCAACAGATAAAATTACTATTATTCTAGCTATAGAGTTGTTTGCCATAAATGGTCTTAATAAAATAATACCAACAAGCGTTAAAACAGAGGCTATAAGAGATAATACAGAAAAAAATTGTTCATTGAATTCAAGTACATCAATTTCAAACCAAGATAAACCCGGACCAGGTCCTGGCATTGCTCTAAAAATAAAAATTATTATTGCTGTCCCTACAACAGTAAGTCTTAAATCCTGAGGAAGTTCTTTAACTAATTTATTCATTAAAAATAGAATAATTGCCATTGAACCTACAAAAACAATTTCTTGAGCAAATGGCACTTTGAATGATCCAATACCTAAAGTGAAAATAACAAAAACTAAACTTCCACCTAATATCCACCAGTTTATTTCAGTTTTTTCTGAAGGAGCATAATCTTGATCACCCTCAAGACCTTGTTCAATAAGTTTTCTTTTCTTTTGATTTTTTAAATATGAAGCGAGAAATATTCCAAGAACGGATACAATTGGTATAATTAAAGCATATATATAGATTGAACCGTATAAACTTATCTTATCTGCTTGTTCAAGATCGTCTACTCCTTTAAAGAGGATAACGTTAGCTAAAGCAACTAAAACAGTTCCACCAATTATTGCAAATCTTCCAAGAGTTTGCATTGTTGTATGCATAAGCTTGATTTCATCTCTTGAAAATTTATTTCCACTGTCATCAACTAAAGGAACAGCCTCTACAGTCATAGCATCAGCCACAACATCTTGAACAACATAACCAATCGGAGCAAGTAAAACACTGATCACAAACCATGTTTCTACTGAAAGAATTGATGACATCCACTCAGTATGAATTATTAAACCGTACATTATAATTAAACTTAATGAGATTAAGGATGCTCCAACAAAAACCATGTAATTTTTTTTATTCCAGATTAGATCAACAAGATGACCTAAAGGCATCTTCAATGCCCATGGAATTCCAGCCCAAAAACCCAGTCCAGCAAGAAAAGCAGCAGATAAGTTTAGATAGTCTTTAACAAAAAAAGTTCCAACAATACCTGTTAGTCCTGAAATACCAGCAGCAAGATAAATCATCAATGGTGGTAGATAGGTCCACTTAAACTGTCTTCCTAAATCTATTAAAGTACTATCTATAAATCTCAAAATTTTATTACTCATAAATTATTCTGTTAAATTTAATAATATTAATCCATTTTGTTTAGTTTCTTTACACCAAAGTTCATAACTTTCACAAACTCTCCACAAATGATCAAATGCTCTTTGAGATAATTCCAAAGGAAAGTGACTTTTTGCATAATATAATTTTGGGATTTTCATTAATTGTTTAATCATAGTATCTTTTTGTATTTGTAAAAGTCTTATAGTTTCTTGATTAATCTTTTTTTTTGTAGATTTATCTACGTAGTCATTGCTCTCAAGTTCTTTAAACCATTTATCATGAAAATTTCCTGAACTAATTTCATTATAATCATCTGATGCAATAAATATTTCAAAAGCTTGAATATTAGTTAAATTAGGGTTCTTAATTTTGATTTCATATATCTTTTGATAAATGATTTCGGCAACATATAATACAAATGGTCTCGATTTATCAGTTTCCAAACTAAACTCCTCAAATATCTACTGAATAATAGCATGAATTAGGATCATCTTTATAGTGCGCAAAAGGCCCACACTCTTTAAAACCAAAACTTTTAAAAAGTTTTCTAGCGGGTGCAAAAAAATCACCTGCACCAGTTTCGACACTTAGTTTAGTAATTCCTATTTGTTTAGATTTTTCAATAAGATGTGAAATTATTTTTCCACCATATTTTTTATTTCTAAACTTATCTGAAACTCTTATAGATTTAAATTCTCCATGTGTTTCATCAAATAATTTTAGAGCTCCACAACCAATTAATTCATTATTTTCCCACAAACTCCAGAATTTTATACTTGGAACCTTTAATCCAGGTATATCTAATACATGCGAACTCCCCTCAGGAGAAACTGATCTCAATTCAATAAAATGCTTAGTTAGCAACTCATTTACTTGCGGATCATCAAAATTATTTTCTATTGATTTCATAGTTTTGAAAAACATATAATCTAAATTTAGATTAAACCAAGAAAATTAAATATGTGTGGAAGATACGTAATAACTAGCCCCGTTACAAAAACAAAAAAACTTGTTAAGTCAGCTATACAAGTTGAAGATAATGAAAATTATAATGCACATCCATTTCAAAAATTACCTGTAATTAAAAAATATAATAATGGAAATACTTTAGAAAATTTAAAGTGGGGCGTAGTACCTAGCTGGGCTAAGCAAAAAGATTTTAAACCTTTAATAAATGCAAGACTAGAAACTATAGATGAAAAAGTGTCTTTCAAAAAATTAATTCGACTACATAGATGTGTAGCTGTAGCAGATGGTTTTTATGAGTGGAAAAGAGAAAAAGAAAATAAAACACCTTATTATTTTTTAAGAGAGGATAAAAAGCTTATGTATTTAGCGGCTATTTATGACAATGATCAATTTTGTTTAATAACCGAGGATGCAGATGAAAATATTAAAGAAATACATCATAGACAGCCTGTTATAATTAATGAAAATGATGTTAATAGATATTTAAATCTTGAATTAACAGGATCGAGTTTTCTTAAAGAGTGTAAAAAAACAAAATTAAACTTTCATGAAGTTTCAAAGGAAGTTAATAAACCTACAAACAATAATATTTCTTTAATACAAACTATATCTTAAAACTATTTTTCTATAGTTGTTAAATGTCCCATTTTTCTTTTAGCTTTAACTTCTTTTTTTAAATAATCATAAAAAAATTCATTTTCTTTAAATTTTTTATTTTTAAATTCTAATATATCCTCACCAATTAAATTAAGCATTTTTGCATTATAAATTTTTTTTGTTTCTAATTTTTCAAGTCCACATATAGCTCTGATGTGATTTTCAAATTGGCTAATATTATGTGAATTTATAGTTAGGTGTCCAGAATTATGTACTCTTGGTGCAACTTCATTAGCATATAAATTATTATTTTTATCTATAAAGAATTCAACACACATAGTACCAATATAATCAAGCTCTTCAGCCACTGTTTTTGCCCAGTCCAATGCTTTATTTTTAATTTCATCACTTATATCAGCAGGAATTTTGGAGTGTTTTAAAATCTGGTCTTCATGATAATTTTCAATTGGATCATAAATTTCATATTTTTGGTGACCAAATCTTGTAACCACAACTGAAATTTCTTTTTTTAAATTTACTATCTTTTCTAAGATGTAGCCTTTTGAAAAATCGAAATCATTATTTAAATCATTTGCATTATTTATTTTATATTGGCCCTTTCCATCGTAACCTAGTGTACAAGTTTTCAATAAACCAGGTATAAATTTATCGTTTATTTTTATATCATCTAAATCATTTATACTTACATACTGAGTTGTAGTTATATTATTTTTATTTAAAAATTCTTTTTCAGTTAGTCTATTTTGGATTAATTTATTTATTTCAGGGCTAGGTAATACAGACTTTATTTCATTAATTTTTTTCAATATTTCATATGGAATATTTTCAAACTCATATGTTACAAGATCGACTTTTTCTAAAAAGTTATTGATAATATTTATGTCTTGGTAATCTCCATAAATAAATTCATCAGCAAAATTGATTGCAGGTGCATCTTTATCGTCAGATAAAATAACCGTTTTAATATTTAGTTTTTTTGCTGCGGATGCTAATAGACTTCCTAATTGTCCACCGCCTATTATTCCTAGATCAGGTTTAGACATTAATTACTTTGGTTTTTTTTTTACTTTTGATGTTTGTTTTTTTCGCCAATTTAAAAGTGTTCTTTTTACATTGTTATCATATGTAGCTATAATTGAAGCAGCATATAAACCAGCATTGATTGCACCATCTTCTCCAATAGCAACTGTACCAACAGGAATTCCTTTTGGCATTTGAGCAATTGATAGTAGGCTATCTAAACCTTTTAACTTTTTACTTTCAATGGGAACACCTATGACAGGAATTCTAGTTATAGCAGCAATCATACCAGGTAAATGTGCTGATCCTCCGGCCCCAGCAATAATAATAGAAATATTATTATTTTCTGCTTTCTTTGCATAGGTATAAAGTCTATCAGGCGTTCTGTGTGCAGAAACGATATTTGTCTCATAATTAACTTTTAAAATCTTTAGAACTTTTTCACAATTCTTCATGGTTTTGTAATCAGACTGACTACCCATTACAATTGATACTTTATGTGATTTTTTTTTGTATATCATGAAACTAATATCAATTTACAGATATTTCCTTTAAATTGCAATTTTTAGCTAAGGACAGTTTAAGTTAGTGACAATCATAATAATAATAATAGTGTATATCAAATATGAATTATCGAATTGATAATCTTCAGTATTGTAAATGGTCTAGAGAAATCTTTGAAATAAATAATAAAGCTGGATTGAATGCAGTTCACGTAACATTAGTTTATCATGAAGACTATGATGAATTACAACAAAGAATAAAAGAGTGGAATAAACATTTCGAAGAAAATAAAGATCTTATATTTCTAGGCAATAACTACAACGATATTACAAAAGCAAAAGAAGAAAACAAAACTGCAATTTTTTTTGGATTTCAAAATTGTTCACCAATTGAAGATGACATAGGTCTTATAGAAAAAGTACACTCGCAAGGTTGCCGATTCATGCAGTTAACTTATAACAACCAATCATTATTAGCCACTGGTTGTTATGAAAAAAATGATAGCGGAGTTACTAATTTTGGAAAAGAGGCTATTAAAGAAATGAATAGAGTAGGTATCGTTGTTGACATGTCTCATTCAGCAGAGAAAAGTACACTTGATGCAATTCAAATTAGTCAAAAACCAATTGCTATCACTCATGCAAATCCGACTTTTTGGTTTGAAGCAAAAAGAAATAAATCTACAGAATTATTAAAAGTTTTATCTGATAGTGGAGGAATGTTAGGATTGTCATTGTATGCTCACCATTTAAAAGATGGAACGAATTGTAAAATAGAAAGTTTTTGTGAAATGGTTGCAAGAACAGTTGAAATTATGGGTATTAATAATGTTGGTATAGGATCAGACTTATGTTTGAACCAACCAGACAGTGTAGTTGAGTGGATGAGAAATGGAACATGGTCAAAATCAAAAAATTTTGGTGAAGGCAGTAAAGATAAACCTGGTTTTCCAAAACAACCAGATTGGTTTTTGGATGCAAGAGGATTTAATAACATAAACACAGAACTAAAAAATAAAGGTTTTAATGAAGAAGAGATAAATAAGATACTTGGCAATAACTGGTTTAATTTTTATAAAGGAATTAATTAATGCAAGTTCCACTAAGAGATCCTAAAATTGTAATGAAACTCTCTAGACTTGGATCGTTTCATCAATCTAAATTATCTTTTCTAAGATCATTTTTAAATGAGTTCAAAGATTGGAAATATAACAGAGATTTGTTCGACTTGAATGATAGGGGGTATGGAGTTGCCATTTATTCATTTTCAAAAGATAAAAAAACATATTCTCTAGTTTGTTTTGCCAATGAACTTAAAGATGAGGAAAGATCTGATAGAGTAATAGCAACTAAATGGGATGCTGCATTTGCTTTGTATGATGGCATTCCTTCAAAAATTGATATTGATAGACTTTCACAAAATGTTCCTAAACAAGAAGTAGGGAGACTTTCTTATAAAGAACTAACTCTCTCAAGAGCAAATAGATCAGTTAGAGCATTTAATTATGTGGTTGAGTGTTTATCAAAAGGTATCCAGCCTAATACTCATGAGCTTTCAAAAGTTGGATACTTGTACAGAACAACCGCAGTATATGGCTCAGGAAAATTTGGATTGGCAGACAGGTTTAGAATTAAAAATAGAGATGAAATAAATGGTCCTTTTAGATTGGAAATGATGTTGGTTTATCTTGTAAGACAATTCACTTTTGATCAAGTCAATCATATTTCAAAACATAAAAATCCTAAAGACGCTGTAGAATTAGACTTGGATATTTGCAGAAATTTAGGAATTGGAAATTCAACTGGATTAGGAATGGCACCATTTATTGTTAACCACCCTTCATTGTTAAATAATTGGATTCTGGCTAAAGAGACAGCTTTAAAAAAAATAAGAGAAATTGAAAAAGTATCAGATGAAGAGTTTAAAATTTTTTACAATTGTTTAACAAAATCTTTAAAAAATGTAACTTCATGGAATACTGACAGCGAATATCAAAAGAAAAAAATTGAGAATTTAATTAATGATTTACAAAATTTAATTAATTATTTGAAAGATAATATTGATAAATCAAATTTTTATATATTTGATAAATTATATAACTGGGCAGAGGAAAATTTATCTGAAGAAGGAGTTGAGTATTTGGTTTCTGTAATGATGGAGCCATATAATGAAATAACTGATCCTTTAATTTCTCAAATGAGTTCAGATGAGGATAGTAGTTTTAATATACCTGTAGACAGAACTGTAAATGACCTAAGAGAAATAATTGAGAAAAATTATTCAGATATTTTAAAAATTGATTTTTCAAAAAATGAAAATAATAAAAAATTTTGGTTCATATCAAAAAATAAAGAAGAGCCTAGAATTGGAAATCGGTTTGAAGATAATGGTGCAGAACTTGAGCAGCCTACAGCTATTGCTAGAGATATAAAAAAACTTTATGAAACTATTTTTACATTAAAAAACAGCTTAAAGATTGGCAATTTTCTAATACAGAACAATGATTTAAGACATATTGTAAGAAGAGTGTTTATAACAGAGAAATATCCATATTCTGAAATTCAAGATAACACTATTGGCTCAAAATTAGTTCCTATTGATATGTTAAGACTTAAACTTTCTTTTTTTGGGGCGGTAAAGTTTGATCCAAGATCTGACAAATGGTTAAGGATTTGTATGTTTCAAGGAGCTCCATTACCAAATGAACTTAATTCATTTAATCAATATTGGATATATAACTAAAGTAATTAATGAGAAGTTATAGTGAAATTGACACGATTGTTAAACGTTCAACAAAAGCGAAAGGTTTCTCCTGGGGAGTTGCAGAAGAAATAGGAAAGAACATTAAGCAACTCGAGTTATTTGGTTTACCAGGAATAAAAAACATAAACCAATATTTTAAGATTTTTAATAATGAGAAGTTTGAAAATTGCCAATCTTTTAACAAAAGCAACAGACCTCAAAACTTTTACTGTCCAATTAAACTTGGATTAAGTTTTTTTGATCAATCTATCTCTCTCCAAGAACTAAATGATATAGAAATTGAAAAAATGGCTTACCCATTGATATTTTTGCCGTTTATCAGCAGATCTTCAGAAATAACAGGAAAGAGAATTTTTTTAAAGATAGATAAAAAAGAATTTTTATTAAATTTCAATCAATCAATTTATTCGAATTACTTAAGTAGTGAGATTGTAGAAAAAGCTGATGTAATTAAAATTCAATTCTTAGAAAATAAGAATAATTTTTCTGAAGAAGATTGGAAAGAATTAACAAAATTATCAGAAAACACATTTGTTGAAGAAACTGATGAGTTAAAACAAAAAACTGCAGGAGCAGGATTAACAGATAATGACTGATAACTTTGAATATAAATCAGACAAATCAGATAATAATGAATTAAACGATATTTGTGATGAATGTGAAAAAAAAGATCAGACAGTAACTCAAAATTTAATACTCACAGGATATAAACTTTGCAACTCCTGCAGAACATCAAAAACTTTATTTCCGCTTTAAATATTTGTACTTATAGGTAATGAATTAATTTTTGTCATTACGAAAGAAATTGTCAAAAAAGAAATAATTAAAAAAGACAAAAATACAATTCCAAATGCTTTTAAATTTGATTTTAAATTTAAAATATGTCGTGTTGCAATGATTAATGAAGCAAAAATCCAAAATTGAGTTAGAAAAATAATTAAAAGAACCAGTTCTGGTGTAACTGCAAAAAATCTTATCAGGCCTGGAGCGTGTGCGTACCCAACAGCTATAAGAACTCTTTTAAATGGAATTTTTCTATCTTTATCAGGAAAAATTTTAACTCCAATTACAAATATAAAAATTGCCCACACCAGCCATGTTAATAATGCTGTTAAACCAGATATACCAACTGATGTTTTTACAATCGTGTTAGCTGCAATAGCACCCGCAACCCCATCTAAAATCATAATTAGAATTGCAAAATAAATTCCAGCTTCTCCATAATATCTTGGAGTTCTATAAAGAGTTTTATCAAGCTTTAACGATTTAAAAACAATATCTAAAAACTGAGCAAACATTAATTATCTTTATTTTTTTTTTGCGCTTTATATGAAACGATTAATGGGAATATTATTAGTGCAATAGCGATTATAATGCAAACAACTATGAAAAAGGTTTTCGTCATATTTAGGGGGAATTAAATTCCCCCTAAAAAAATTTTTATCACTTATTGACTACTTCTCTTGTATTTGCGTTGTAAGATTCTGTAAATGGAATATCAACTACAACAGCATCAACCGGTTCTCCAGGTTTATCAGAATATTTTTCTGGTAGATGGACTTTAAATTTTGATCCAACCTTACCTCTTGGAAAACCATTTGCATTTAGCGTGCCATCAAATGGAACGTATCCCATAGCAATATTTTTCCCTTTTTCTGGGTGATACCAAGGAGAAGTTATAAATCCTACAGGCTCACTGCCGTTTTCTGAAATTAACCAAAAATCTGGAGCATATTCTTCAATAGGTTTTCCTCCTAATTCAAGTCCAACTAATTGAAGTTTGTAAGGTTTATGACCTGCTTTTAAATCAGCTTTCATTTTCTCAAGAGCTTTTTTGCCAACATAATCTGCTTTTTTGTTCCATTCACCTTTACCAGATAAAGAAACTTGATATCCAAGATTACATTGAAATGGATTATGTTCATGATCCATATCTTGTCCCCATGAAAGAATTCCAGCTTGAATTCTTCTATGATGTGCAGGAGCAATTACCATTAAGTTATGTTTTTTACCTGCTTCAAGAACAGCATTCCACATATCTTCGGCATACAAAGTTGCTTCTCTTAAATATATTTCAAATCCAGACTCGCCCGAAAAACCTGTTTGAGAAATTATACAACTTCTTCCACCAACTTTTGCTGACGCCAAACCGTAAAAAGGCATGTTGTCTATGTCAACTTCACTTCCACAAAGATCTTTCATTAAAGCTTTTGCTTTAGGACCTTGAATTTGCACAGGACAAGCATCTATTTCATTAATTTGAACATTAAACCTTTCATCCGCATTTACTCCTTGAAGATACAATCCAATATCACTATCTGACAAACTAAACCAAAATTCATCTTTAGATATTCTTAAAAGAATAGGATCATTTAATACTCCTCCGTATGCATTACACAAAATTACATACCTTCCTCTCATTGGAGAAATTTTTGTAGCATCTCTTGTAATTACATAATCAACAAATTTTTCTGCATCTGGTCCTTTAACTTGTATTTGTCTTTCAACTGCAACATTCCACATTGTTACATGGTTTTTAATTGCCTCATACTCAACCATTGCACCACCATCTTCTGGTTTAACATAACCTCTTGGATGATAAATTCTGTTATATACAGTTGCTCTCCAACACCCAGCTTTCATTGATAAATGCCAGTATGGAGACTTCCTTACTCTTGTTGATATTAGCATCTCAACTTTAGTAGGTCCGCTTTGTCTTAAATTGTATGGTACTTTTCTATCAGACTGATCTACTGATGTTGTATGTCTTAGTTTACTATAGTCAAATTCATTAGACATAGTTATTCTCCTTCAACCACTTGTTAGTTTCCTTCAAGCCGCCGAATGTATAAATGTGGAAATAATCAGTATGCGATTTAACTTTCCCAATTAAATCATTAGGGTCTTTAGGTTTCAATAAATCTAACGCCTTACTAAAATTAGATTTAAGAAAGTTAATGGAATTTTTTGCCCCTACAATATTAGCGAATTTAATTAAGCTAGATATTTTCATTGGCCCAGTTATTCCAACATGAACTGGTATTGTTTGTTTTGAGATAAAATCTATAATAGGCTGAGTATCCATTAGCCACTGTGTAACTATATAATCAGCATAAGGCTTTTTATCTATCATAGCTTTTTCTAAATCAGAGTCGGATATATCAGGACTCCCCTCGGGATGTCCAGCAATTCCAATCTTGATACCATCAAAAAACCCAGTCTCTAACATTTGATATGAGCTATCAAATTTTCCGATCGGGTCACGACTTCCACCTATCACCAAGACCTGCTTAACACCAAAATCTTTACATCTAGAAACATAATCTTTCAGTTGATTTTCATCATTTATTGACCTTGCAGGGAAGTGAGGAACTGGATTAAATCCCTCTTTAACTAACTCTCCAGACTGTTGAGCGGTCTCTTTATAATCACCTCCAGGTAGCATTGTAACGTAAACATCTTTTACCTTTGGCAACGTGCTTAGATCAGTTTTAGGACCTATTTCTAAAGAAAAATTCATAAGTAAATTCTTAATTATTTTATATTCCGTGTCTATAAAAATATTAAACAGCTGAACACATTGTAACCCATTGTCATGATCTGAAAATTTAATTAAGTTTAGTTATGGAAAATAAATTATCTCAAATTACAGAATTATTCTCCAAAACAAGACAACAAACTCTATCCCTGTGCGAGAATTTAGAGGCCGAGGATATGGTCATACAACCCAGCAAAAATGTTAGCCCACTTAAGTGGCATCTTGGTCACACCACATGGTTCTTCGAAAAATTCATATTGTCAGAATTGGATGAAAGTTACAAACCTTTTAACAAAGATTATAATTACATATTTAATTCATATTATAATTCTGTAGGTGAGTACAATCCTCGAAATAAGAGAGGTTCACTAAATAGACCCATCTTAAAAGATGTTGTAAAATATAGACATTATGTAACTGAAAATATTATTGATTTTTTAAAAAGGGCAAAAAATAACAGGACATCATTTTTAGTTGAACTAGGTTCAAATCACGAACAACAACATCAAGAATTAATGTTAATGGATATTAAAAATATTTTTTACAACAATCCATTGATGCCGACTTATAATTCTAACGATGACAAACCAACTGCTAAAGAAGAAAATGAATTGACATTAGAAACTAGTAAAAAATTTAAATATGGAAACAACGAGGATATTTTTTGTTACGATAACGAATTACCAGTATCTGAAACGCAGTTAGATCCTTTTAAAATATATTCATTTGTTACTAATGGAGAGTGGAAAGAATTTATTAATGATGGAGGATATAAAAATCATGAGTATTGGTTATCTGATGGATGGGATTTTGTAAATAATAACAACTTAGAAAAACCAATGTATTGGATAGATAGTAATTATTATTTTACATTAAACGGTGTAAAAAAAATTGATAATGAAAAGCCAGTTTCTCATATAAGTTTCTATGAAGCAGATGCATTTGCAAGATACAAAAACAAAAGATTACCAACTGAATTTGAACTAGAGTATTTTTTAAAACAATCTGAGAAAAAAGGTAATTTTTTAGAAAATAAAATTTTTCATGAAGTAGAAGAAAAAGCAGACGATATTTATGGAAATTTATGGGCTTGGACAAGTAGTAATTACACACCATACAAAAAATATAAACCTTATGAAGGAAATCTTGGAGAATATAATAATAAGTTCATGTGTAATCAGTTTGTCTTAAAAGGCGGCTCACATTCTACGTCTATTAATCATGTCAGAGCATCTTATAGAAATTTCTTTTACCCAAGTGATACTTGGCAGTTTTGTGGTGTCAGACTAGCTGACGACATCTAGTGACTAATTTAAAATTAATAAACATAAACAATCAAATTCAAGATGATAAAAAATTAATCTTACAAGGATTATTAAATAAAAAACAAAAATATTTATTACCTAAATATTTTTATGATGAAAAAGGTTCGAAGTTATTTAATAAAATTACAAACCTTAAAGAATATTACCCAACAAATAAAGAGTTAGAAATACTAGGTAACTTACAAAAAGAGATAAGAAAGAAATTACCAATTAATTCAACAATTGTAGAATTTGGTAGTGGTTCAAATAAAAAAATAAATAAATTTATAAAATCATTAAGTGAACCTAAAGAATACATTCCTATAGATATTAGCAAGGAATATTTGTTTGAAAATGCATCAATAATTGCAAAAAAATTCTCACATTTAAAAGTAACAGCAATATGTGCAGATTTTAGTCAGACAAACAGATTAAATAAAATTTTAAAAAATAAAAAAAAAATAGTCAGTTTTTTTCCAGGATCGACTATAGGAAATTATTTACCCAAAAATGCAAAAAAAATATTAAAAAATTTTTCAAAAATTATAGGCAAAAATTCTTATTTAGTAATTGGGGTTGATTTGATCAAAAATAAGAAAACTCTTGAAAATGCTTACAATGATAAATCGGGAGTTACAGCAAAATTTAATAAAAATATATTAAATGTAGTAAACAAAATTTGTAATTCAAATTTTCAAACTAAAAATTTTGATCATAAAGCATTCTACAATTTAAAGAAAAATAGAATTGAAATGCATCTTATTTCGAAAAAAAATTTCACATTAAAAATTAATAAAAAGAATATTAATTTTGTTAAAGACGAAAGTATTCATACTGAAAATTCTCATAAATACTCAAAAAATAAATTTGTTAAATTAGTTAATAAATCTGGATTTAAAGTCTTAAAATACTTTGCAGATAAAAAAAATTATTTTGGAGTTTTTTTATTAAAAGTGAAGTAAGTTTTATTATGGCTCAAAAAGACGTAGGTAACAAAATTCCCATTTATAAGTTAAAAGACACCGATGAAGTAATGAAATATTACGATGAGTGGGGAGATGGTAATAAATATGACAAGGATATGGTCGATTGGAATTACACAGGACCAAAAGAAACAACAAAAGTATTTTCAGAATTTCAGAAAAATAAAGATGCAAAAATTTATGATGCTGGTTGTGGTACTGGACTAGTGGGTGTTGAATTAAAAAAACATGGTTTTAAAAATTTTCATGGGGCAGATCTTTCGAAAAAGTTATTAGAATTGGTACCGAATGATCTTTATGATGAGCTTGAACAAGTAGACTTGAATAAACCAATAAATAAAAATGATGATGAATTTGACTCTGTTATGTGTGTTGGAACATTTACTTTTGGACATGTAAAGCCACCAGCTTTAGAAGAATTTATCAGGATTACAAAGAATAATGGATTTATCTGTTTTACTATTAATGAGGGAATACATGAAGAATATGGTTTTGATAAAAAAATTGAACAACTTAAACAGCAAAATAAATGGAAAGAAATAAAATTTTTTAAATCAGATTACATTGCAAGTAAAGATGTAAATGCTTGGTTAGGGTTATATCAAGTGATAAAGTAAGCCATGTCAGAAATTTACAATATTATAGATAAACAAAAGTTAGATATTGTATCAAAACCAATTAGTGAAGCTCATGGTTTACCAAATGAATGTTATCTCAGTAAAGAATATACTTTAATTGAAAGAAAAAAATTATTTGAAGATAAGTGGATCGTAATTGGAGTTGGAAGTTCTATTCCAAATGAAGGTGATGTGAAACCAATTGATTTACTCGGAATACCCTTACTTATTGTTAGAACAAAAAATAAAGAAATAAAAGTTTTTCATAATATTTGTAGTCATAGAGGAGTTAAATTAGTTAAAGAAGCTGGCAAAATTAGAAATGTTATGAGGTGCTCATATCATTCATGGTCATATGACTTAGAAGGAAAATTAGTTGCTACACCTCACATAGGAGGCATGAATATTCATCAAACACCTGAATTTGATAAATCAAAAAGTAATTTAAAAGAGATAAGATCATATATTTGGCTGGATTTGATTATGATTAATATTAACAACAATGAAATTTCGTTTGAGGATTACATTAGTCCTTTAAGTCAAAGATGGGAAAAATTTTGGCCCTTAAAAGATAGAGAATTAATTTATCATGCAAATGATTATGGTTATTTTAAATTAGATGCAAAATGTAATTGGAAATTTGCAATTGAAAATTATTGTGAGAGCTATCATTTGCCTTGGGTTCATCCTGGATTAAATTCTTATTCAAAATTAGAAGATCACTATCATATTCAAGGACTGCCAAATCGTTTCGCTGGACAAGGAACAGTTGTTTACAATCCAAGGTTTGAAGGAAAAGAAAAGTTTCCTTGTTTTCCTAACTGGCCAAAAGATAAAGAAAATATAGCTGAGTATGTAGCACTATTTCCAAATGTAATGTTAGGAATTCACAAAGATCATTATTATGCTTATTGGTTAGAGCCAATCAATCATGAATTTACAATAGAACATATGGAAATTTATTATGTAGGAGATGAGGCGGCAACTTCAACAAAGTATAAAACTTTAAGACAAAAAAATCACAAACAATGGGAAGACATTCAAAAAGAAGATGTAGATATAATTCAAAGTATGCAAATAGGCAGAAACTCTCCAGCTTATAATGGTGGTAATTTTTCTCCTAAGATGGACAATCCAACACATCACTTTCATAAGTGGGTTGCTGGTAATTTAATTTAAACTAAAAAAAAATGAAAATTGTTTTAATTATGGGACTTCCAGGTGCTGGAAAAACAACTTTGGCCAACGAACTAGCTCCATTATTAAATGCCAAAAGGTTAAATGCAGATGAAGTAAGAAAAGCTGCAAACGATTGGGATTTTTCAGAAGAGGGCAGATCTAGACAAGCTAACAGAATGGCTGATTTTGCTTTAAAATTAAAAGAGGAAGGAAACGTTGTTGTTGCAGATTTTATTTGTCCAACTCCAAAGGCAAGAAGCTTATTTCCTGCTGATTATATAATCTGGGTAGATACAATAAAAAAGGGTAGGTTTGAAGATACAAATCAAATGTTTGTTAAGCCAGAAAAATATGATTTTCATGTTACCACACAAGATGCTAAGTCTTGGGCACCAAAGATTTTAAAGGAGATAAAAAAATGACGTATCAATGGGATAATAAAAAACCAACAGCTCAAATGTTAGGAAGATGGCAACCGTTTCATGATGGTCACTATACTCTATTTAAGGAAATTATAAAAAAAACAGGACAAGTATGTATTCAAATTAGAGATGTACAAGGTGTTGATGATAACCCATTTGATTTTGAAACTGTAAAAAAAAATATTGAAGATAGGCTTAATCCAGAATTTAAAGGGAGATTTAAAATTATGTTAGTACCAAACATCACAAATATTTGTTATGGGAGAGGTGTTGGGTATAAAATAGAAGAAATTGTCTTATCTGAGGAAATTCAAAAAATTTCTGCAACAAAAATTAGAGCAAAAATGAGGGAGGATGGAAAGCTTTAGTAAATTCAAATTTTTCTTTTTTTTAATTCTACTTTTTACCTCAAAATTAAATGCCTCTGAGGAAATTATTACATATCAGCAAATTTTGGATAATCCAGGCGATTTAAAATTAAATTTAAAGTATGCAAAACAAGAAAGTAAAAATGGAAATTACAAACAAACAATTTCAACTTTAGAAAGACTAAATATTATTTATCCAGAAAATATTGAGATTAAACTCTATCTTTTGTCAATCTTAGTCCAAATTGACTCACCTCAACAAGCAACTACATTAATTAATGATATCAAGTTATTGAATAATTTATCACCTGATGATTTAGAGACAGTTTTAGAACTAGAGGCAGAAATTAGTGAAAGAAATTTAGATAAGTTATGGTCAATTAATTTAGATTTATCTGGTGGTGGTTTGTATACCGATAATGTAAATAGTGTTTCAAAAACAAGACTACAGAATGACTCTGATACAATTGTTGGATTTAATAAAGCAAAATATGATAGAACTCTAAGTGGTGACATTGGTATATCTGTTTCTAGAGATATTGGCGAGGAGTCATCACTTATATTTAATCTCTCACATGGTGATTCAGAACAATATAGCGAGACAGATGATGATTTTGAGACTTACAATTTTACGACTGCCTATGATACAAAAATTGCAGGTCATAATATAAGTCCCTACTTAATTTTAAGTAAAACCGATTATCAAGACGATGCTGATAGTTTTTCAAATATGTATGGCTTTGGTGGTAACACATCTTTAGGTGATAAACACACATTAAATTATGGATATTCTTTTATCGACTCAAAGAATAATAATAATAATTCTGATCTTACAGCAAATCAAAAAAATTCGACAACCCATAGTTATTCTGTAGGTTTAGATACATATTTTAATGATATTGTTTCTACATCAATTGGATTGGGTTATAGCGACTCTGATGCTAAGGTTGATGATGGAAACGATTATGAAACTTATGATTTAAGCTTAAGATTTAATCTAGCACTACAATGGGCATTCATTTCATTTGCAGACAGCATTAGCTTTAATGATTACAAAAAAGCTGATGCAAGTATTAACTCTAAAACTATCAGATCTGATTATACAAATACATTTGATATTACAATTTCAAAGTCAATTGGTGATTTCTTTCCTAATCTAGATCCTAACAGAAGTTTATTTGTAAATTTTTCATATGAAAAATTAATTTCCGAAGCAAATATTATGAATTACGATTATATAACTGACTCTTTCTCGCTAACTTTTTCAAAATCCATAAGCCTTTATTAGTTTCTTAATAATATTTAAAAAAAATTATTATTGAATTTTCTTTAAATAAAATAAAAAACTAATAATATTTATTTTAAATATGAAAAAATTATTGAAAATTTTTGCAGCAGCACTATTGACGTTCAGTTTTATTATTTTATCAGCACAATCAAATGAACAAAAGCAAATGATTGGTGTTGTTGGAGCTGTTTCAGGTTCAGTTAAAGCAGAAAATAGAGATTTAAAAACTGGAGATAAAATTTATTTAGACGAAATGATAATTTCTTCAGCTAGTTCTGGTGCTCAAATATTATTACTAGACCAATCAACATTTACAATTGGAGCCGACTCTGAAGTTGTAATGGATACTTTTATCTATGATCCAAAACAAAATGATGGAGCAATAGTTGCAAATGTAAAAAAGGGGAGTTTGAAAGTAATTTCAGGTTTAATAAGTAAAAAAAATCCTGATAACTTAACTGTAAACGTACCAGAAGGCACACTAGGATCTAGAGGAACTGAGTTTCAAACAATAGTTGATAAAAAAAAGACACAAACGTTATTAATTGGACCTGGTAAAGATAACACATTAGGCTTGAGACCAGGTGCAGTTTTAGTTGCTAACAATAAAGGATCTACTTTATTAAATAATCCATACAGTATTTCTACAATGCAAAAAGGTAAAGCACCTAGCCAAGCTAAAAAAATTACAAAAAATCAATTAAAGAAATTTAATAAGAAAATGAAAGCTGTAAGAGTTGCAAAGCTTGATTCTGCAACTAAAAAAGAATTAAAAA
>CACAJQ010000013.1:0-26864 GCA_902532805.1 uncultured Pelagibacteraceae bacterium
AAGTTTCACAAGGAGTTAAGAGAGTTTTAATGAATGATCCAAAAACTTATAATTCCTTATCCTACAACACTCTTTCATCTTTATTAAAGGCATTTAAAAAATTAGATAATGATAAAGAAACTAGAGTTATTATTTTAGAAGGAGCTGGAAAGGGATTTAGTGCTGGTCATAATTTAAAAGAGGTAAGAGGTATAAAAAATAGATCTAATCATCTAAAACTGTTTAAGCTTTGTTCGAAACTTATGATGCAAATTGTTGAAGGAAACAAACCAGTTATTGCTAAAGTTCATGGAGCAGCTTATGCAGCTGGATGTCAATTAGCAGCAAGTTGTGATCTTGCATATAGTACTAACTCTGCAACATTTGCTACACCTGGAGTAAAAATTGGATTATTTTGTAGTACACCAATGGTAGCCGTCAGTCGAAAAATTAGCAGAAAAAGAATGATGGAAATGCTGCTTACTGGTGATCCAATTAGTGCAAAATATGCAAAGGATATAGGTTTGATTAATGATCATTACAGTCCAAAAACTTTAGATAAAAAAGTTTTAGATATAGCAAAAAAAATATCCTCAAAATCAAATTTAACTATCAAAATAGGTAAAAAAGGTTTTTACAAACAACTCGAAATGCCTCTTAACAAAGCTTATGATTATACTAGCAAGATGATGACACTTAATATGTCATCTTATGATGCCAAAGAGGGTATAAGTGCATTTATCGAAAAAAGAAATCCAAGTTGGAGAAACAAATAACCATTAAGTTGAAGTCACTTAAAAAAAAGATTAAGTTGTAATCAAAGGAGGAAATCAATCATGGATGGATGTTGTGGTCCTGGATATGCTAGTCCTGCAGAAGCAATAAAAGCACCAAAAGAAAAGCTTTTATATACTATAGCTATTTACACTGGGACTGGAATTCAAAAACCAGACTATTTAGCAACAGTCGATGTTGATCCTCAAAGCCCTACTTATTCTAAAGTAATTCATAGACTTGAAATGCCAGGTATTGGAGATGAATTGCATCACATGGGATGGAATGCATGCTCTTCTTGTCATGGCGACTCAAAAATGAGCAGAAAATATTTGTTAGTTCCAGGTGTTAGATCAAATAATATCTATGTTGTTGATACTGCATCTGATCCTAGAGCTCCAAAAATACATAAAGTGGTGGATGGATCTGAAATTAAGAAAAAAGCTAATTTATCAGGACCACATACAGTTCACTGTTTAGGTTCTGAAATTATAATTTCTTTTCTAGGAGATGCTCGAGGTGAAGCTCCTGGAGGATATTTACATTTAAATAAAGATTTTGAAATTGTAGGTAGATGGGAAAATTCAATGGGAGACATACCTTTTAGTTATGACTTCTGGTATCAGCCAAGACATAATGTGATGGTTAGTTCTGAATGGGCTGCTCCTAATACTTTTATGCCTGGGTTTGATTTAGAGGAAGTTGGTCATTTAAAATATGGAAGACGACTTCATGTTTGGGATTTTAAAAAAAAAGAGCCAGTACAAACAATGTATTTAGGTGAAGATGGTTTAATACCATTAGAAGTAAAATTTATGCATAACCCCGACAGTAGTCATGGATTTTGTGGTGCAGCGCTTAGTGCAAATGTAATTCATTTTTGGAAATCAAAAGAGGGAAAATGGGAATGGGAAAAAATAATTGATGTTGAAAATGAACCACATCCTGATTGGCCAATCCCAGTACCTGGAGTGATGTCAGCGATATTAGTTTCAATGGATGATAAATATCTCTATATAAATAATTGGCTTCATGGAGATATGAGGCAATACGATATTTCAGATCCGCACAAACCTAAATTAACTGGTCAAGTTTGGATGGGTGGATTGTTAGGAAAGGCTCCAGAAGTAAATGGTGTTAAAATTGCTGGTGGACCTCAAATGTATCAATTATCTTTAGATGGTAAAAGGATGTATGTAACAACATCATTATTTTCTACTTGGGATAATCAATTTTATCCTGAAATAAGAAAACAGGGTGGAGCAATGATTATGATTGATTGTGATATTGAAAATGGTGGGATGAAAATTAATAAAGATTTTATTGTTGATTTTGGCAAAGAACCAAATGGACCTAGTAGGTGCCATGAAAGTAGATATCCAGGTGGAGATTGCACAAGCGACATCTGGCTATGACAAAGATTATAATCTCTAACAGAAACAATACTGCATTTGAAGTAAGTGGAAAAAAACCTTTATTAAATGAATTAAGAGATCAAGGGGTTGATCTTCCTTATGGATGTCAATATGGAGGATGTATTACATGTGCAGCTAAACTAATTAATGGAGAAGTGGATCAACGTTCTCAAGTTGCCTTGAATAACAGACAAATAAATGATGGATATATTATTTTATGTGTTGCTAAAGCAAAAACAGATTGCACAATTGAAATAGGAGTTGAAAGTCATGATAAATTATATCGGAATCCTTTCCTAGATCCTTTAGAACCTCACGAATTAAAAGCAGATATCGCAAGTAAAAAGGAAGAAAAAAAATAAAGATGAACCACAACGAACCTTATAGCGCTGAATATTTAAAAGATATTTTAAGCTCAGTTAAGACAATTGCAATGGTTGGTGCTAGCCCAGATAAAACTAAATTTAGTTATGGTGTGCTAAGAGTTTTGCATGAAACTGGTTATGACATGATACCTGTAAACCCTAAGCCAGGTATAAAGGAAATTAGAAATTTGAAAGTTTATCCAAATTTATCTGCTATCGATAGACCTGTTGATATGGTTGAAGTATTTAGAAAATCTGAGGATCTTTATGGAATTGCTGAAGAGGCAATATCAATTGGAGCAAAAGTATTATGGGGACAAATCGGTGTAATTAATCATGATGCAGCAAAAATTGCTGAAGATGCAGGTTTAAAAGTAGTTATGAATAGATGTCCAAAAATTGAACTCTTCAGACCATTTTGGAAACCGCGACTAGATCTAAAAATTTAAATTAAATTATGGACACAACACTTGTAGATGAAAAGATAAAAGAACTTTATTTAAGTTATCGGACAATAGCCATTGTTGGAGCAAGCCCAGACTCAAAAAAAACTTCCAATATAATAATGAAATATTTAAGAAATACTGGTTACAAAGTTTTTCCTGTAAATCCAGTAACAGATAATAAAATTATACATGGTGAACCAGTTTATAAAAAACTAACTGATATAAAAGATCATGTTGGAATTGTTAATGTTTTTAGACCCAGTGAAGAGGCTGAAGAAATAGCAAAACAAACAATAGAAATTGGTGCAAATGTATTATGGTTGCAATTAGGAATTCATAACGAAAATGCAGCTAAATTAGTCTCTCAAAATAAAATTTATTATATTTCTAATAAATGTATTAAAAACGAATACGATAGATTATTCAAAACTATATAATATCAAATTATTAAGTGTGATATTAAGACCTTTTATTTCATTTTAAATTTAAGATAAGTTTAAATTATGAAATTCAAAATTTTATTTTTTTTAATTACATTTTTTTATTTTAACTCTTCATTTGCCGATGTTTTAAAACCGAGTGTGAATATAGATCCGAAACAAGTTGTTGTGATTCAATTAAATGCGTTAATGAAAAATGACAGTCCATATAAAGACAGAGGGATTGAGCAAACATGGGAATTTGCACATCCCAATAATCAGAGGATGACAGGTCCCTTAGATAGATTTAAAAGAATGTTAAAGGGGGCCTCATACTCAATGTTAATTGATCACAAAGAAAATACAGTAACTGAAATTTACAAATCAAGTACCATGGCAACTTATGAAGTTATTGTTTTGGATAAGGATAAACAATATTTTAAATTTAAATGGAAAGTTGAAAAGAATAATAAAGAGGGCAATCTTTTAGATTGCTGGTTAACAACAGCAGTTTCACAACCAATACCGATGGGATCATCAATATAATGAAAAAACCTCCAATGTATATTAGGTACGCAATACTAATGTTTATTTTATGCTTTCCAACAATCTCATCCACTCAACTTGGATGGTATTTTTGGGGAAGTGAAGTTGGGATTAATATTGGCATGGTAGTAGGTACAATTTCCGTTATAGTTGCCGCTTATTTAATGTTCAGAATGGGCTGGCGTGACGCAGATGATGAATAATAGAATTTTGTTTCGTTAGTAATTAAAATTTAGTAGGAATCTGATAATGAAATCCAAAGCAAAAGTTGTTGTAGTAGGTGGTGGTGTAGTAGGAGTTAGTGCAATCTATCACTTAGCAAAAAAAGGTTGGTCAGATGTTGTTTTAATTGAAAGAAAAGAACTAACATCAGGCTCAACTTGGCATGCAGCAGGCTTATTACCACTATTTAATATGAGTTATTCTGTAGGACAACTTCATAAGTATGCAGTCAATTTATATAAAACGTTAGAAGAAGAGACAGGCAAGAATGTAGGTTTCAGCGTTGTATCTAATATTAGATTAGCAAGCACTAAAGATAGAATGGATGAATACTTTCAATACGCTGGTGTTGCTCAAACAATAGGTGTTGATGTAAAATTTTTAACTCCAGATCAAGTTAAGGAAATATGGCCATTATGTAATACCTCAGATTTAGTTGGTGCAATACAACACCCTGAAGATGGATATATTCAACCAGCAGATTTAACTCAAGCACTTGCAACAGGTGCAAGAAATAGAGGAGCAGAAATTTATAGAAATACTAATGTTATTGGAATGAAACAAACTAAAGATGGCTGGGTTGTTGAAACAGATAAAGGGTCCATAGAATGTGAACATATTATTTCTTGTTCAGGAAATTTTGCAAGACAAACTGGAAAGATGGTTGGATTAGATATTCCAGTTATTCCAGTAGAACATCAATACATTGTTACTGAACCTCATCCAGAAATTCAAAAAAGAAAAAAAGATGGATTACCAGAGATGGGAGTTTTAAGAGATAGTGATAGTAGATGGTATATGAGAGAAGAAGCAGGTGGATTAATTTTAGGACCATATGAAGATGGTGCACCAGCTTGTTATGTAGATGGACCATCAAAAGATTCTGAATATGAATTATTTCAGGAAGATTTGGACAGATTGGCTCCACACATTGAAGGCGCAATTCATAGAGTACCTGCATTTGGAGAAGTAGGAGTTAAGAAAGTTTATAATGGTGCAATTTGTTATACTCCAGATGGTAACCCAATTGTTGGTCCAGCTTGGGGATTAAAAAATTTTTGGATAAATGAAGGTCATAGTTTTGGTATCACTGCAGCAGGTGGAGCAGGATGGCAACTTGCTGAATGGATCGTAGATGGTGAACCCACAATTGATATGCTTGGTGTTGAACCAAGAAGGTATGGAGATTATTGCTCTAAATCATATTTAAAAGCTAAAAATGAAGAAGCCTACAGTCACGTTTTTATAACTCACTTTCCTGATGAAGAAAGACCAGCAGCAAGACCATTAAGAACAGCACCATGTTATGACAGAATGAAAAATTTAGGAGCAGTGTTTGGTCAAAAATTTGGATGGGAACGACCTAACTTTTTTGCAACTGATGGAATGGAGCAAAAAGATGATTGGTCATTTAGAAGATCAAAATGGTTCAATGCAATGGAAAAAGAATGCAAAAACGTAAAAGAAAATGTTGGTCTTTTAGATATGACTGCATTTGCAAAATGTAGAATTAAAGGACCTGGTGCTGAGGAATTTTTAGATAATTTAGTTGCAAACAAATTACCAAAAAAAGTTGGAAGAATTAATTTATGTCACGCTTTAAATACTAAAGGTGGAGTTCATTCTGAATTTACTATTATGAGAGAGTCAAATGATAGCTTTTATCTAGTATCAGCAGGAGCTTTTCAAAGATTAGATCATGATTGGATTTTAAAATGGATGCCTTCAGATGGCTCGGTGCAGTTTGAAAATTTAACTAATAGTAATGGGGTTTTGGTTGTTTCAGGTCCAAAGGCAAGAGAGTTAATGCAAAGAGTTTCAAAAGATGATTTTTCAAATGAAAACTTTAAATGGCTAAGTGCAAAAATGGTTGATGTAGGTTACGCACCAGTAAATGCTATGAGAGTTAATTTTGTTGGTGAGTTAGGATGGGAACTTCATCATCCAATTGAATATCAAAATCACATTTTTGATAAACTTATGGAAGCAGGACAAGATCTTGGACTAAAGCCATATGGTATTAGAGCAATGAATAGTTTGAGAGTAGAAAAATCGTATAAATTGGTTGGGACAGAACTATCAATAGAATACTCACCTTACGAAAGCGGTCTTGATAGATTTATACACCCTAATAAAGGAAGTTTTATTGGACTTGATGCATTGAACAAATGGAGAGAAAAAGGTTTTGATAACAAGCTTGTTACCTTAGAGGTTCATAATCCAAAAGATGCTGATGTATTAGGCAACAATCCCATTTATGAAAATGGAAGTGTTATAGGAAGAGCTACAGGAGGAGATTTTGGTTTTAGAATTGGAAAATCATTAGCATTAGGAATGGTTAAACCAGAATTAGCAAATGTTGGACAAAAACTTAAAATTGAAATATTAGGTGAGAAATACGATGCAACAATTTTAGATGAAAGTCCTTACGATCCAGAAAACAATTTATTAAGAGCTTAATGAAAATATTAGTCGCAGTTAAAAGAGTTATTGATTACAACGTTCAAATAAGAGTTAAAGAAGATGGCTCAGGTGTTGTTACTGATAACGTTAAAATGTCAACAAATCCACCAGATGATAATGCAATTGAAGAGGCAGTAAAAATTAAAGAAGCTGGCAAAGCTAAAGAAATAGTTGCAATTACAATCGGTGAAGAAAAAGCACAAGAAACTGTTAGAAAAGCACTTGCCGTTGGAGCAGATAGAGGCATACATGTCAAAGTCGATAATGTAATTGAGCCATTAGCAGTTTCAAAAATTTTAAAAAAAATTGTAGAAAAAGAAAATCCAGATTTAGTTTTTATGGGCAAACAAGCAATTGATGATGACTGTAATCAAACTGGTCAGATGCTTGCAGCTTTATTAAATTGGCCGCAAGCAACTTTTGCATCAAAAATCGAAGTTAAAAATAATGCATTAGAGGTAACTCGTGAAATTGATGAAGGTTTAGAAACTATTGAAGTAAATGTTCCAGCAATTGTTACATGTGATTTAAGATTAAATGAACCTAGATATGCTTCACTTCCAAATATAATGAAAGCTAAAAAAAAACCAATAGAACAGATAAATGCTTCAGATTTAGGAGTTGATATTAATCCTAGAATCGAACAAATTAAAGTTGAAGAACCACCAAAAAGAAAAGCTGGAATAAAAGTCGCTAGTGTTGAAGAATTGGTGCAAAAATTAAAAAATGAGGCTAAAGTAATTTAAATGTCAGTATTATTAATTGCAGAACATAATAATAAAGAAGTTAGACCATTTACGTATAATGCTATTACAGCTGCTTCTCAAATAAACGAAGATCTTCATGTTTTGGTTTTAGGTCATCAAGCTGATGATGTTGCAAAATCATTATCTGAAGTTCCAAATGTAAAAAAAGTTATGCACGTTGATAATGAGATTTATAAAAATTACATTGCTGAAAATTATACATCAGCAATAATCAAGCATGCAGAAAATTATTCACATATTGTAAGCTCAGCAAATACATTTGGCAAAAATTTAATGCCAAGAATTGCAGCGTTACTAGATACTTCTCAAGTAAGCGATATAATTAAAGTTATTTCTGAAGATACTTTTTTAAGACCAATTTATGCAGGAAATGCTTTTGCTACAGTTAAAAGTAATGACAAGAAAAAATGTGTTACTATTAGACCGACGTCGTTTGATCCTGCTGATAAGAGTGGTGGATCTGCTGAAATTATAAAATCTGATCCAGCAGAAGCTAGTTCATCTACTAAATTTCTAAAGAAAGAAGAGGTTAAGTCAGACAGACCAGAACTTGGAACGGCTAGAATAGTTATTTCTGGTGGTAGAGGAATGCAAAATGGTGAAAATTTCAAATTAATCAGCGATATTGCAGACAAACTTAATGCAGCAATTGGAGCATCAAGAGCGGCAGTTGATGCTGGTTATATTACGAATGATCATCAAGTAGGACAAACGGGTAAAGTTGTAGTTCCAGATTTATATATTGCAGTTGGAATTTCGGGTGCAATACAGCACTTAGCAGGAATGAAAGAAAGTAAAGTTATTGTAGCAATAAATAAAGACGGTGAAGCTCCAATTTTTAGTGTCGCAGATTATGGATTAGAAGCAGATCTTTTTGAGGCGCTTCCTCAGTTTTTGTCAGAATTGAACAAATTAAACACTATACAAAAATAGCAAATACTGTAAGAAATTATCATTATGTCCAGAGAAGTGATGGAATACGATGTTGTCATCGTAGGTGGCGGACCATCAGGACTTTCAACTGCAATTAAATTAAAGCAGTTAAATCCAGATATTAATGTCTGCCTTTTAGAAAAAGCATCTGAAATAGGTGCACATATTTTGTCGGGGAACGTGTTTGAAACACGTGCTTTAGATGAACTGATACCTAATTGGAAAGAATTAAATGCTCCAATCAAAACAAAAGTTATAAAAGAAAAATTTTTATTTTTAGGAAAACAAAAATCTTTAAGTTGGCCAACATGGTTACTTCCTAAGGTTCAACAAAATCATAACAATTATATTATAAGTCTTGCAAATCTTTGTAGATGGTTGGCAGAGCAGGCTGAGGGATTAGGAGTTGAAATATTCCCAGGATTTCCAGCAAGTGAAGTTTTATATAATGATGATGGATCAGTTAAAGGTATTGCAACCCAAGATATGGGTATCGATAAAGAGGGAAATAAAAAAGATACTTATGAACCAGGAATGGAATTGCATGCAAAAGTTACAGTATTTGCAGAAGGATGTAGAGGTCATTTAGGA
The DNA here is from genome assembly GCA_902532805.1 of uncultured Pelagibacteraceae bacterium. Taxonomy (GTDB): domain Bacteria; phylum Pseudomonadota; class Alphaproteobacteria; order Pelagibacterales; family Pelagibacteraceae; genus Pelagibacter. Next base: position 8,921 of record CACAJQ010000013.1, read on the forward strand.
AAAGAATTAATAAAGAAGTTCGAATTAGACAAAGGTAAAAATCCTCAACAATATGGAATTGGTTTTAAAGAAATTTGGGAGATAGATGAAAAAAATCATTCAGAAGGTTTGGTAATGCATACTGCTGGATGGCCTCTAGACAATAATACTTATGGTGGAAGTTTTATATATCATGCAGAAAATAAACAAGTTTTTCTTGGTTATGTAATTGGATTAGATTACCAAAATCCTCATCTCTCACCTTTCGATGAATTCCAAAGATTTAAAACTCATCCAGATATAAAAAAAATAATTGAAGGTGGAAAAAGAATTTCTTATGGTGCAAGAGCTTTAATTGAGGGTGGTATACAGAGTTTACCTCAGATGTTTATGCCAGGTGCATTGTTAGTTGGATGTGATGCGGGAACATTAAATATGCCTAAAATAAAAGGGTCTCATACTGCAATGAAGAGCGGAATGATCGCTGCTGAAACAATTTATGAACATTTTACAAAAAATTTAAATTTATCTACATATGAACAAAAATTTAAAGAAAGTTGGGTTTACAAAGAATTACATGAGGCAAGAAATGTAAAACCAAGTTTCTCTTGGGGATTAATTTTGGGTATATTATTTACTGGAATTGACCAGATTTTATTTAGAGGAAGGCTTCCTTTCACATTAAAGCATAAACACGCCGATCACGAAGCGTTAAAACCAGCAGATAAAATGCCAAAAATTGATTATCCTAAGCCTGACAACGTTATTACTTTTGATAAAACTAGTTCGGTTTATTTAACAGGTACAATTCATGACGATAATCAACCAGTTCACCTAAAACTTAAAGATCCAGATTTACCTATAAAATATACTTTACAAAAATTTGATGAGCCTGCGCAAAGATATTGTCCAGCAGGAGTTTACGAAGTTCAAGAAGTGAATTCTGTTCAAAAGTTTGTAATAAATGCACAAAATTGCATACATTGTAAAACTTGTGATATTAAAGAGCCATCTCAAAATATTACTTGGGTCACCCCAGAAGGTGGTGGTGGACCTAAATATGGCAATATGTAATTAAGATAGATCGATTGCAAACTTTTTTAGAGTTTCAATTGGAATAAGTTTCAATGTGTTTTTATGAGTTTTCTTTAAATAAATTGGACATCCTTTACCAGCTTCTAAAGCTTTAGCGTACCAACTTGCACATACGCACCAACTATCACCCTCTTTCAAACCTGGAAAACCAAACTCAGGATGAGGTGTAATTAAATCATTACCTGCTTCTTTACACCATTCTAAAAATTCAGCATTTACTTTTGCACAAACTGTGTGAATACCATGGTCATTTTCATCAGTATTACAACATCCATCTCTATACCATCCTGTTAATGGATCATTAGAACAAAGTTCTAAATCTTCATCTAGAACATTTTTTTGAAATTTATCCTTCATAAACATTATAAATACTATTATCTATCTTAGCATTAAATGATATTGATCTTCTTTCCTCATTTGAATTTTTAAAGGGATAGACTGTATGCATTAAATAATTCGGGAAAAAATAAAAATCACCTACTTTAGGTACAATTTCAAATTTTGATTTAGAAGTAAATTGTAAAGATCCATGCACTAATTCTAAATTTCCTCCAGCATAATTATGATTTTCTTTATTTTGTTTCCAGTCTCCCAAAGTCTCAGGAACTTTTAAAAAACCAGCTCCAGATATATGACCTCCATGCCAATGTATAGGATTATATTCATTTTCGAATTGTCTAACAATCCAACTTTCTAAAATCTTAAATTGAGTTATTTTTTTTTCAGTTTCTAATTCAATCCATTTAGATGCACAAACTTCTAAAAATTTATTCCAACCACTAGATTTCGCAAATTCACTATCTAATTTGAACTCCTGTGTCACATCGCCAACTAAACTATTTCCATAATCTAATTCTGAGGATTTTTTTTTATTTGCAATAACATCATCCACATAATCATTTAATACTTTTAACAAAGCAATCGGTATTGATACTTTAAAAATTGATGGGCCAAATGGTTTTATTCTTGAACCTTTTATTTCCATATTAAATCTTTGTTGGATTTGGTTGCCCTTTATAAACGACTTCTGGGTCAAACTTTTTTTCTTCTTCTTCAAATTTCATTTCAATTTGTCTGGCATTATCAATCTTACCTAAAGGGACAGATCTATAAAAACAAGATCTGTAACCAACATGGCAACTAGCGCCTTCGCCAATATCTACGGTCATCCAAACTGCATCTTGATCATCATCAATTCGAATCTCTTTTACTTTTTGAACAAACCCACTTGTTTTTCCTTTATGCCAAATTGATTGTCTTGATCTACTCCAATAATGAGCTTCTTTTGTTTCAATAGTTAACTTGAATGCCTCAACATTCATATAACCATGCATTAATATTTCTTTTGTTTTTGAGCATGTTGTAATGACTGGAATCAATCCATCATTGTCAAATTTAGGAGATAAAAGCTTACCTTCCTCTATTTCTGCTACATTTTCTCTTTTTTTAAACATATATGTGGAATTATCTAACATAATAATAAATATAATAAATATTTTAAAATTAAGGTTTTATATATATAAAAGCACGTCATGAAATTAGTAAAAAACGAAAATGAAAAGAAAATTAATGAAGTAACCGATAAAGAAGCGGAAGAAGCTTTTGTTAAAATTCTTAAATGGTTAGGTGAAGATCCTACTAGAGAAGGTTTATTGGAAACTCCAAAAAGAGTTACAAAAGCATTTAAAGAATATTTCAAAGGATATAAAGAAGATCCTAAAGCAGTTTTAGATAAAACATTTGGTGATGTTGAAGGCTATAGCGATATGGTTGTTCAAAAAAATATTTCAGTTCAAAGTCATTGTGAGCATCATATGGCACCAATTATAGGAATAGCTCATGTAGCATATATTCCAAATCAAAGAGTTGTAGGATTAAGTAAAATAGCAAGAGTTGTAGAAGTATTTTCTAAAAGATTACAAACACAAGAAAGATTAACTGTTCAGATCGCTAATACTTTAATGGAGTCGTTAGATGCAAAAGGAGTTGCGGTAACAATAGATTCAACTCATCAGTGTATGACTATGAGAGGTATAAAAAAAGAGCAAGCTACCACAGTTACAAATTTTTATCTTGGACAGTTTAAAGACGATTTAAGTTATCAAAATAGATATTTGCGATTTATTGCAAAATAATATTTACTGATAAACATGGCGGACTCATTTAAAGCAGTTGTAATAAACAATCAGAACGAAAATTTTACAAGAGAAGTCAAAGAATTAAGTCTAGACCATTTTAAAGATGGTGAGGTGCTAGTTAAGATAGATTATTCTGATCTTAATTGGAAAGATGCAATGATACTAAAAGACGGAGGGAAATTAGTTAAAGAGTATCCAAGAATACCTGGCATTGATTTTTCTGGAACTGTTGCACAAGGTGATGGTGAAGAGTTTAAAGAAGGAGACAGAGTTATATTAACAGGTTGTAGAGCAGGTGAACTTTTTGATGGTGGATATTCTCAATATGCAAAAGTTAAAAAGGATCATATTACAAAAACACCTGAGGGAATGACAAATAAACAAGCTATGATACTAGGAACGGCTGGTCTTACAGGTTTGTTATGTGCATTTGCAGTCAAAGCAAGAGAGGAACTATTGATGCAATCAAAAGTTAATGATGTGTTAGTAACTGGTTCTACTGGAGGTGTTGGTATGGTGGCAGTAATGGTTCTTGCTAAAATGGGAATTAACGTTACAGCAATAACTGGCAAACCCGATAAAGCAGATTATTTAAAAGAACTTGGCGCAAAAAACGTTATAAATCGTAAAGAATTTGAGGGTGAGGCAAGATTAATAGATAAAGGAACATGGGACGGTGTCGTAGATACCGTGGGCGGCAACATTTTATCTAATGCAATAGCTCAAACCAAACCAAAAGGAATTGTTGCCATATGTGGAAATGCTAGTGGCAATAAATTAAATACATCAGTAATTCCATTTATTTTAAGAGCAGTAAAATTATGGGGGGTAGACTCAGTTAATATCAGTAAAAAAAGAAAAGAGTTTGTATGGGGAGAATTCCCTGCTTTGCTAGATTTTGATATTTTAGAAAAATCAGTAAATACTATTGGATTAGATGAATTATTAAATATCTATCCTGATATATTAAAAGGAAATTTAAAAAATAAAATAGTAGTGGATGTAAATAAATAATGGATTGGGATAAATTAAAGATATTTCATGCAGTTGCTGAGGCAGGTAGCTTTACTAGTGCAACAGTAATTCTAAATCTAAGTCAATCTGCAATTAGTAGACAAATTCAATCTTTAGAAGAAGATTTAAAAGTTAAATTATTTGAACGTCATGCTAGAGGTTTAACACTAACTGAAAATGGAGAATATGTATTTAAAACAGCTCATGAAGTTATCTCCAAATTAAAAGAGGTAGAAACAACTTTAGGAGATAAAAAACATAAACCATCCGGAAAACTATCAGTAACAACCGTTGTTAGTTTTGGAACAACTTGGCTGACGCCAAGAATACAAGAATTTATGCAATTAAATCCAGAAATTGAAGTTGAACTCATATTTGATGATAGGGAGTTAGATTTAAGCACAAGACAAGCAGATATTGGAATATTTATGAGAAGACCGAAACAACTTAATTATATTCAAAAAAAGCTCATAGATATTAATTATCACATCTACGGATCACCAAAATACTTAGAAAAACATGGATATCCTAAGACAGTTAATGACCTAAATAAGCATAACTTTATTTCATTTGGTAGAGGAGCTCCATCACCAGTTTATAATCCAGATTGGGCATTAAAACTTGGAATGAAAGATAATAAAAAAAGAAAAACTGTAATGAGAGTGAATAGTGTTTATGGTTTACTATTAGCTGTTCAAAGCGGTGTAGGATTAGCCGCAATTCCAGATTACTTAACTGTGAAACAACCAAATATAGTAAAAGTTCTACCTAGCGTTCAAGGTCCAACTACAGAGGCACACTTTGTGTACCCTCAATCACTTAAAAATGTTGCTAGAGTTCAAGCTTTTAGAAACTTCCTTTACAGTAAAATTTCTGAGTGGGAATTTTAAATAATTTATCTAAAAAACAGTAATAATTGCGATTGATTATCAATTGCGACAATATTGCAATTGATAATCATTTTCATTGAGAATAGTTATCATCCGCATTGCAGGACAAAATACGTTTAATATAAATATAAATTAAGGAGTAGAATGAGAAAATTAACAATAATTTCATTGTTTTTTGCTTTAATTTCAAGTTTTACGATTGCAGCTGAGGTCAACATTTTTAGTGCAAGACACTATGATTCTGACATTCAATTATATGAAAAATTTACAGCAGCAACTGGAATTAAAGTAAACGTTGTATCAGGAAAAGATAAAGCCCTGCAGAAAAGAATTACAGAAGAGGGAGCAGACTGTGTTGGAGATCTATACATCACAGCTGATGCTGGAAGATTAGGTGCATTTGCAGCCAAAGGCATGATGCAAAACGCTGGTTGGTCAAAAGCTATTAAGGATGCTGTACCTGCACAATTTAGATCTGCTAAATGGACTGGAATAGCTAAGAGAGCAAGAATAATTTATTATTCACCTGAAAGAGTAAATGCAAATGAACTAAATGGCATGACTTACGAAGGTCTAGCTAATCCAAAATGGAAAGGTAGATTAGTAATAAGAAAATCTAACAACATTTATAACCAGTCTTTAGTTGCTTCACTAGTTAAGAATAATGGTAAAGCTAAAACTGCAGAATGGTCTAAAGCTGTTGTAGCAAACATGGCTAGAGCTCCAAAAGGTAACGACCGTGCTCAAATCATGGCTGTTGCGGCTGGAGAAGCTGATATTGCTGTTGCAAATACATACTATCATGCATTGATGTTATCTGGAAAAAAAGGTGCTGAACAACAAGAAGCAGCAAAAAAAGTAATGCCTTTTTTCCCTAATCAACAAGATAGAGGAACGCACATTAATATTAGTGGAGCTGGTATGCTTAAACATGCACCAAACAAAGCTAATGCTGTAAAATTAGTTGAGTTTTTATTATCAACAGAGGCTCAAAATCACATTGTAAATAATACTTTTGAGTATCCAATGATCAGTGGTGTAACACCTAATGATTTAGTTCCAGGCAAAGAGATGAACTTTGTAATGGATACTAAAACAAGTGTTAAGTCATACGGTGCAAAACAAGCAGATGCATTAGAAGTAATGTTGGCTGCAGGTTGGAAGTAAATGATAGCTGTTAAAAAAAAATTTACTACGGAAGTTGATTATAATAAATCTTCCAAAGCATGTCCTGCATGTGCTTCGGAGTGTGAAAAAATCAATAAACGTGTAAATAATAGAAAATTGTCTGAAATTAAAACTAAGGAGGTTCCGCATATCCTAAAAGTATTTAATTTTTGATTTTCTAAAGTTTGTGCCTATGGTTTGGTCTCCTAAGCCATGGGCACTTTTGATTTTCATGATTATAAGGCGGATTATAATATATGAAATTTAATTCCTGGTACCTTTCTTCATTTTTAGTTTCATTTGTTGTTGCAATTCCAATTTTAACTGTGTTTGCAAGTTTCTTCCAAGAAACAACTAATTACTTTGATATTTTAAAAAATACATTTTTAATTGAATATATTTATAATTCCTTAATATTACTTTTAGGAGTTTTAGTTCTCACATTATTCTTAGGTGTTGGCAGTGCATATGTAGTTTCATTTTATGATTTTCCAGGCGTTAAATTTTTTAAATGGGCTTTAATATTATCTTTTGCAGTACCTGCTTACATTTATGCTTATTCATTAACTGCTTTTTTTGAAAACTTTGGAACACTATACTCAATATTGAAATCTTTATTTGGACCTGGTGAATATAATCAATCCATTCCAAAATTTGATGGTATGCTTGGTGCTATTTTATCTATTTCTTTTTCACTATTTGGATATGTTTACGTTTTAACTAGAGCATCTTTTCATTATCAGTCTCAAAATTTAATAGAATTAGGACAAAATCTAGGTTTTTCAAAATATAAATCTTTCTTTAAAATCATTTTACCATCTGCAAGACCAGCTATAGTTGCGGGTTTAGCATTAGTTGCTATGGAAACATTATCAGATTTTGGAGCAGTATCATTTTTTGGAATAGCAACTCTTACTACTGGAATATATGATTCATGGATATCTTTTGATGATTTAGCTTTTGCAAATCAACTCTCATTTTTTTTACTATTATTTATTCTAGGACTTTTTTTTATTGAGAATATCTCAAGAAAAAAAGCTCAATATCACTCTCCAGTTAAGGGAGGAATCAAAGAAAAGAAGAAAATTAAATTAAACTTTTCAAAAGGTTTTTTAGCATTCGGATTTTGTTTTTTAGTTTTTTTAGTCAGTTTTTTATTCCCTGTTTTACAAATGTTGTATTGGACAATAATTTTTCCAAAAAATTTATTTGATTTAAATACTTTTCAATTATTTATAAACACAATTTACCTGGTATTTTTATCAAGTGTTGTTCTAGTAATTTTTTCTTTTATTTCAAATTATGGAAACAGAGTAACTAAAAGTAAATTCTTAAATTATCTTACAACATTTTCTATTACTGGTTATGCAATCCCTGGTGTAATTTTAGCTGTAGCATTCATCACTTTTATTGCTTGGTTTGATAATACTTTTATAAAAGCCTTTGAATTTAATTCTATAAAGAGAGTATTTATAGGATCTATTTTTGGTTTAGTAATAGTTTATTTTATCAGATTTTATTCATTAGCTTATAACGGTTTGAAAACTGGTTATGAAAGAATAAATAGGTCAATTGATGAAAGTTCTTATCTTCTTGGTTACTCGAAAATAAAAACCTTTTTAGGAATTCATGTTCCTTATTTAAAAAATTCTGTTTTTCTTATAGGGATATTGATTACTATAGAAGTAATAAAAGAATTACCTATAACTTTGATATTGAGACCATTTAACTTTGAAACATTTGCTACAACAGCATATATTTTTGCATCTCAAGATCTCTTAGAAGCTGCAGCAGTTCCATCATTATTCTTGATATTAATTGCAAGTACATTTATTTTGATTACGTCTAAATTTATTTTGAAAGACTAATGGCTAATAATTTTTTTGAAATTGAAAATGTATCTTTTGCAGCTGGCGGGAAAAATAAAGTTAATAATGTTTCTTTAAAAATTGAAAATGAAGGTGAAATTGTATGTTTACTTGGTCCATCTGGCATAGGTAAAACCACAATATTAAGAACTATTGCAGGTTTAGAAAAAATTAATAAAGGTAAAATTAATCTAAAAGGCAGAACAATTTCTTCTGAAAATATTCATATCGAACCAGAAAATCGTAATATTGCTCTATCATTTCAAGAGAACAGCTTATTTCCTCATTACAATATAGAAAAAAATATTAATCTTGGCTCAGATAGAGTGAAAGATGATAAAAAAATACAAACTAAAGAAGTAATTAATTTTTTAAACTTAAACAAAATATTAAATAAATTTCCGCATGAGATAAGTGCTGGCGAAGCCCAAAGAGCATCTCTAGCAAGATCTTTAGTTTCTCAACCTGATTTATTAATGCTTGATGAGCCATTATCTAATGTAGATCAAAGTTTTAAGGAGGAAATTCAAGTTGAATTAAAACAAATTTTAACAAATTCTAAAATAACTACAATAATTGTAACACACGACTCTTATGAAGCTTTTTATCTAGGCAGTAAATGTGGAATAATATTAGATGGTGAATTAAAGCAATATGATGATCCATATAATGTTTATCATTTACCAAATTCAGTAGAGGTAGTTAATTTTTTAAATAGAGGAACTTTAATACCAGCTGAAGTTACTAGTCCAAAAAGTCTTGAAAACGAGGATTTAGGAACAATCACAGGAAATTTTGCAAGACCGTTCCCAATAGGATCTAAAGTAAAACTTTTAATACAGCCAGAAGACTTACAACATGATGATGCGAGCAATCTCAAACTTGAAGTAGTAGATAGAAAATTCAGAGGTTCAAATTTTATTTATACATTAAAAACATTAAGTAATAAATTAATACCAGTTTTTGTGCATTCTCATCATATTCATCAACATGAAGTTGATGAAAAATTTGGTATAAAAAGACCCATTCATATTGATCATATTGTTTGCTTTTGAATTTAATTATATAAATCCAAATATGTATGAAAGAGTTACCTAAAAGCACTAAAGTAGTTGTCATTGGAGGTGGTGTTGCTGGAACATCATGTGCTTATCATCTTGCAAGATTTGGATGGAAAGATGTGGTTTTGCTTGAAAGAGATTTACTCACCTCAGGAACTACTTGGCATGCAGCAGGTCTTCTTGGTCAATTAGGTGCATCATCAACAATTACAAAAATAAGAAAATATTCTTTAGATCTATATAAAGATTTAGAAAAGACTACAGGATTATCAACTGGAATGAAGCAAAATGGTGCAATTACAGTCGCATCTACCAAAGAAAGAATGCAAGAACTGCTAAGACAAGCAACAACTGCTCAATTATCAGATGTTGAAGTAGAAGTTCTAGATAAAAAACGTTTGAAGGAATTGTACCCCGTTTTGCATAGTGAAGATATTGTAGGTGGTGTTTACATGCCAAAAGATGGTCAAGCAGATCCAGTTGGAGTAACCAATGTACTTGCTAAAGCTGCAAGAATGGAGGGTGCAAAGATTTTTGAAAAATCTCCTGTAAAAAAAATTTTAATTAAAAATTCTAGAATTAGCGGTGTAGAGACTGATAAAGGTGTCATTGATTGTGAATACGTTGTTATGGCAACAGGAATGTGGTCAAGACAATTAGGTGAAGAAATAAATGTGAGTGTGCCTTTGTATCCAAACGAGCATTTTTATATCATTACAGAACCAATAAAAGATTTACCTCAAAATCTTCCAGTATTGAGAGATTATAATGCTTGTTTATATTTAAAAGAAGATGCAGGGAAAATGCTTGTTGGTATTTTTGAACCAAAGGCAAAACCAGCTTTTAAAGATACAGGAAGAGTGCCAGACAATTTTTCGTTTGGCGAACTGCCAGATGATTTTGATCACTTTGAACCTTACTTAGAAAAATCATTTCATAGATTGCCAATGTTAGAAAGTGCAGGAATAAGAAAATTCTTCTCTGGTCCGGAGTCTTTTACTCCAGATACTCAATATTTATTAGGCGAAACCCCTGAAGTTAAAAATTTATATACATGTTGTGGCTTTAATAGCATTGGAATTGCTAGTTCAGGAGGAGCGGGGAGAGTTACAGCTGAATGGATGATGAATGGACATATTAATGAAGATTTATTTTCAGTAGATATTAAAAGATTTCAAAAATTCCACTCATCAAAAAACTTTATTATGGAAAGGGTAACAGAAACACTTGGTGATCTTTATGGTATGCATTGGCCATTTAAACAGCACAATACATCAAGAAATCAAAAGCTTTTACCTTATCACGAGGAATTAAAAAATGCTGGAGCTTGTTTTGGAGTTGCAGGAGGTTTTGAAAGACCAATGTGGTATTCATTAAATGGTAAAGAGCCTAAGTATGAATATAGTTTTAATTATCAAAATTGGTACCCATCAGCAAAGCATGAAACTTTAAATGCAAGAAAAAATGTTGGACTTTTTGATTTTTCAACTTTTTCAAAGTTTGATTTAAAAGGGGAAAAAACTCATGAAGAACTTCAAAAATTATGTACCGCTAACATTAAAAACGAAATTGGCAAAACAACATATACTCATATGCTGAATGAAGATGGTGGAATAGAAACAGATTTAACTGTTGTATGTATGGATAAAAACTTTTTTAGAGTTGTAAGCTCTGCAGCTACTAGAGAACACGATAAATACCATATCTTAAAATATTTAGATGAAGACGTATCTTTTAAAGATGTAACAGAGGATATTTGTTGTTTAGGATTGTTTGGTCCAAAGAGTAGGGAGATGATCTCGAAAATAAGCAATGATGATTTTAGTAACGATAAATTTAAGTTTGGAACTGGAAAGTTCATAATGATAAATGGTGTTAAAGTTTGGGCTCAACGACTTTCTTACGTTGGTGAATTAGGATTTGAGCTTTATGTTGACTCAAGTTTAGCTAAGGATTTATATGAAATTCTAATTGAAGAGGGGAAAAAATTTGAACTATCTCATTGTGGAATGCATGCAATGGATATTATGAGAATGGAAAGTGGATTTGTTCACTGGGGTCACGATATTTCGCCAGAAGAAAATCAGTATCAAGCAGGTTTAAAATTTGCAATTAGTTATAAAAAAAATGTAAACTTTATTGGAAAAGATGCCCTATTAAAAATTAAAGACCAAAAATTAGATAAGAGAATGATGATGTTTACTCTTAAAGACAGCAAACCTGGTGAGCCACTTTTACTACACGAAGAACCTATTTATATGGATGACAAAATAATTGGCAGAACAACTTCAGGAAATTATTCTTTTTGTTATGATAAAAATCTATCATTTGGATATGTCAATTCTGGAAATACGATTGAAACATTAAAAGATAAAAATATATACATTGAAATTGAAAAACAAAAATATCCAGTTGAAGTATTAGAAAAACCTCTAAACAATAAAGATTTTAAGAACTAATTTTCTTTTTTTTACTTTCGGCCTGAACAAATAAAACTCCAAAAACAATTATTCCAATAACTCCAAAGGTTTTGTTAAAATCAAAAGGTACTCCAAATATATAAAAATTTATTAATGTTGACCAAATTAATTGTGAATATTGAAAATTAGTTACAAAAGATAAATTTGATAGCTGAATTGCAAATATAATTAAAAGGTGGCTAGTAAAACCTAATACACCAAGAAATATCAACCAAACCCAAAACCCTTTATTCTCAATAGGAGTCCAGTCTAACATTACATAAATAGAGAAAACAATAGCCCCTACAACAGCAGCATAAAATAACGCCACTAAAGGATCATTATTACCAGAAATAAATTTTGTAAAAAATTGATATAAAGCCCAACATACTGGTGGTACTAAAGGAAAAATTAAGTCTAAACTTAAGACTTTCATACTAGGACTCATTGAATAAATTATGCATCCGAAGCTTAACAACATTAAAATTATACCTTTCGGTGAAAGAATATCTTTTAAAAATAATGCTGTTAAAATTGATACTATTAATGGAGCTGAGAAAAACACTACATATATATCTACTAGGTCAAATTTTTGTAAAGAATGAATGAAAAAAAAAGTAGCAAAAACCATTAATATAGATCTAATAATATTAATTTTAAAATTGGTTTTTAAGTTTAACTTAGGTTTTAATATCGCGAATAAAATTAAAATAATCACAAAGTGAAAAAAAAATCTGCCCCAAATTACTTGATTTAACGGCATTAATGTTCCTAGATATTTCGCAGTAGAATCTTGGCAAACTAAAATAAAAAATCCAGATATAGATAAAATTATAACTTTGGTAATAGATTTATTTTTAAGAAAATTCATAATTTTGATTAAATTTTAGACTGAACTAAGATTATCTAAAATTTTTTTTGAACATTGTTCTGTATTACTAGAGCCTTGAAGATCTTTTGTTCGACTGTCTTTATCTTTAAGAGTTAATTCAATTGATTTTACTATTCTATCAGAAGCTTCTTTTTCACCTAAGTAATCTAACATCATTGCAGCTGACCAAATTTGACCTATTGGATTGGCAATTCCTTGACCTGCTATATCTGGTGCAGATCCATGAACTGGTTCAAATAATGATGGGTATTTATTTGTTGGATTAATGTTTCCAGATGGTGCAATTCCAATAGTTCCAGTGCAAGCTGGCCCTAGATCTGATAAAATATCTCCAAAAAGGTTTGATGCGACTATCACATCAAAACGTTCAGGACTTAGAACAAATCTAGCAGCTAATATATCAATATGGTACTGATCAGTTTCCACATCAGAATAGTTCTTTTTATTCTCATTAAATCTTTCATCCCAATAAGGCATTGTAATTGATATTCCATTTGATTTTGTTGCACTTGTTAATTTTTTTCTTTTTCTTTTTTTAGCCAATTCAAAAGCAAATTGTTGAACTCTATCTATTCCATATTTTGACATTACTGTTTCTTGAATAACAACTTCTCTATCAGTACCTTGATACATTCTCCCACCAACTGATGAATATTCTCCTTCAGTATTTTCTCTAACAATTATCATGTCAATATCACCAGGTTTTTTATTAGCTAATGGAGCATTTACACCCTCAAAAAGTTTTACAGGTCTTAAATTAATAAATTGGTCAAATTCTCTTCTAAATTTTAACAATGATCCCCAAAGGGTTATGTGGTCAGGGTATTTATCTGGCATACCAACTGCACCAAAGAAAATTGCATCGTGTTTAATTAATTTATCTTGCCAATCATCAGGCATCATTTTTCCATGTTTTTCATAATAATCACATGATGCAAAATCATAATCCTCTATATTTAATTTGAATTGATGTTGTTGAGAAATTTCTTTTAATATTTTTTGTGCTTCAGGTACAACTTCTTTGCCAATGCCGTCACCAGCAATAGAAGCTATAGAATATTCTTTCATCTATTTAGCGAATGTGTCGTTAAATTGCTTAGTAACTCTGACAAAAGTTGTGCACTTGCTTAATTGTTTTAAAGAGGGTGCCCCAACATATGTACAACTACTTCTTACACCACCTAAAATATTTAAAATGGTATCATTAATTTTACCACGGTACTTAACTCTTACTGTTCTGCCTTCGCTACTTCTGTAGTCTGATAGTCCACCATAATGTTTGTTATTTGCGGTTTCAGAACTTGATCCGTAAAATTCGACATATTTAGAACCATTAGATTTTACTAATTTTCCTTTACCTTCATCATGACCTGCAAACATTCCTCCAAGCATAACAAAATCAGCTCCTCCACCAAATGCTTTAGCAACATCACCTGGACATGTGCATCCGCCATCTGCAATGATATGTGCACCTAATCCATGAGCAGCATCAGCGCATTCTATTACTGCACTTAACTGTGGATATCCAACTCCAGTTTGTATTCGTGTCGTACAAACACTACCTGGTCCAATTCCAACTTTAACAATATCTGCACCTGATAAAATTAATTCTTGAGTCATATCAGCAGTAACAACGTTACCTGCTATGATTGTTTTAGTTGGATATTTATCTCTAACAGATTTTAAAAATTTACTAAAATGCTCTGAGTAACCGTTTGCAACATCAATACAAATAAATTTAATGAAACTAAATTCTTTTAAAACTTTATCTAAATTTTGAAAGTCTTCTTTTTTTGTTCCAATACTTAAAGCTACATTTGGATATATTGATTTTATTTTTTTAAATTGTTTAATTTTCTTTACATCATGTTGTTTTGTTAAACATGTAATCATTCCATAATCAGATAATTTTTCAGCAACACCAAGGACGCCTACACCATCCATGTTAGCTGCCATTATAGGAATTCCAGACCATTCGTTTTTACTGTATTTAAAACGATAGGTTCTCTTTAAATTAACATCTTTTCTACTTTTAAGAGTGCTTCTTTTAGGTCTAAAAAGTACGTCGGAATAATCTAGTTTTAGCTCTTCTTCAATTCTCACAAAAATGAAGATATACATCCAATGAATGATAATTCAATTTAATAATTGACCTTATTAACGTTGTATTTGAACAATTTTAAAATTACTGATTGAATTATAAAAATATATATTAAAGTAAATAAATGTTTGAAGGTTTTAAGAGCAGATACATAAAAGTTAAAAAAGGGAAAGTCTTTTGCAAAGTTAAAGGAGAAGGACCACCTTTATTATTACTCCATGGTTATCCTCAAACTCATTTAATGTGGCACAAAACAGCTCCAGAGTTATCTAAAAGTTTTACAGTGGTTGCAGCAGACCTAAGAGGTTATGGAGACAGTTTAGCTCCACCATCTGATAATAAACATTTTAATTATTCAAAAAGAGAAATGGCTAATGACATGAAACAAATGATGGTAAAATTGGGATATCCTAAATTTTTTGTTGCAGGTCATGATAGAGGTGGAAGAGTTGCTCATAGATTAGCAAGAGACCACAGAAAAAACGTGCTTGCTCTCAGCGTTTTAGATATTTGTCCAACTTTAGATATGTACGAACTAACTACTAGAGATTTTGCAAAAGCTTACTTTCATTGGTTTTTCTTAATTCAACCAAAATGGTTACCAGAAAGAATGATAATGAGTGATCCAAGGAAATGGATGAAGTATTGCTTAGATAAATGGTCTGGCAATCATAAATTTGGAAAAGTTGAAGAGGGTTATCTAAAGAGCTTTAAGCAACCAAAAAGAATACACGGATCATGTGAGGATTATAGAGCATCTGCTACAATTGATCTTGATCATGACAGGAACGATCGTAAGAAAAAATTAAATATTCCTGTTCAAGTTTTATGGGGAAAAAATGGAGTTATAAACAAACAATTTAAACCTATTAAAATTTGGCAAAAATATTCAAATAAAAAAGTTGTCGGAGTTGCTGTTAAATCTGGACATTTTATACCAGAGCAAAATCCCAAAGAAACAATTAAACAATTAAAAAGTTTCTTTTTAAAAAATGTTTAAAATTATTCCTAATAAAAAAAATATAGGTGCAGAATTAGTCTGCGATTTAAATAAAATTAACAATTCGTCGTTAAAAAAAATAAAATCTGCTCTTTCAAAATATGGGATGATTTATTTTAGAAACCAAAAATTAAGCTCTGATCATTATGTAAAATTTGCAAAAAAATTTGGAAAACTTGCAAACTATCCAAGACTTAAAGGATTGAATAAAAAATATCCTCAAATAACTGTTGTTCAAAGAAAATCTACTGATAAAGGACCTAGTTTTGGGGAGCAATTTCATACTGATTCAATTTATACTAAAAAGCCACCTAGATTTACTATGTTACTATCTAAGTTAGTTCCAAAAAAAGGGCAGGCAAACACAGATTTCTGTTCCCAATATTTAGCTTATGAAAAATTACCAGCTAGTTTCAAAAGAAAGTTTAAAAATGAAAAATGTATATTTTCATCAGAGGGACCTATTTCTGTAACTAGATTGGAAAGAGAGAAAGAAAAGGGGAAAAAAACGAAAGAACTTATCTCAAAGCATAAATTAATAAGGAAAATAAATAGTAAATATACTTTATATTGTAGTCCAGGACACTTTATTCGTTTTAATAACAGCAAAATTGATAAAAAATTAAAAACTTATTTATTTAAACACCAATTAAAAAAAAGTTTTCAATATTCTTTAGAATGGGAAAAGAACCAATTAGCCATTTGGGATAATAGATCTATGCTTCATCAAGCTACAGCTTTTAAAGGTAATAGAATTATGCATAGAATTACTGTCCAATAATGTTTCAGGTATTTCTAGGATTAACACCATTTATAGGCATTACGCTTATAGGTTATCTTTTAGGATATATTAAAATATTTGATTTACAAAAGGCTAGAATATTTAATTTATTTTCATTTTATATAGCGGTACCAGCTTTAATCATAAAACTAGTTGCACAAAGTGATGTTGGGGAAATAGATGTGTCTCAAATTTCATCATATTTTTTAATGCAATTAACCAGTGGAATATTTGCTTTTTTATTAACTAAAAATACTTTCAAAAGATCAATTCAAGAGTCAATTATTTGGGCTTTAACAGTTGCTTTATCTAATCACGTAATATTAGTTTTACCTATTGCAGAAATTTTCTTTTCTGGAAGTACGATAACTCAAATATCAGGTATTATTTTAATGGATAGTGTAGTTTTAATATCCATAGTTAGTTTCTTTTTAGAACTTACTGTAAAAAAGAGAATTAAATTATTTCAGTTTTTAAGAAATTTAATATTAAATCCGATGATATTAGCAATATTAATTGGATTAATAATAAGAATTTCAAAGATCAATATAGACGACACTCCATTTGAGTATATTCTTCAAAGACTAGCAGCATGTGTAATGCCAGTTGGTCTATTTGCAATCGGTATCATTTTATCTTTTTACTCAAAAAAAGTTTTCAATAAATTAACAATTAGTATTTCAATATTAAAACTTATTATATCACCACTGATTTTGTTAATTCTAGGATACACATTTTTTAGCTTATCAAATCCAATCGATTTTGCTGGAGCTTTGTTAGTTAGTGTTGGCCCATGTGGAGCTACTTCAATTGTTATGTGTTCTGCATATAATGTAAGTCCAGAAAATATTATTAAGGCAATATTTATTTCTACTTTTGCTTCAATATTTACTTTTTTATTTACTATAAATTTATTAAATTAGATATTTATGTTTAAAAAAATATTTAGCATTCTTTTCATTTTTCTTTTTCTATCATCAATATCGATGGCGAAAGATAAAATAGATGAAACCATTGATAAAACTACTGATTTTTTAAAATCTATAACTAAAAAAAGTTTAAATAAATCTCAAACAGCAGAATTTTTAAATAATTATGCAATAACGTTAGAAGATGAAAGAAATCAAGGTGTTGTTACTTATATATTTGACGAAAATAATTACAAAAGATACCAAGATGGAAAAGTTATTTCAGAAGATGGATGGCGTTTTACAAATCTAGGAAAATTAAGAGTTTTTTCTGGAGATATTAAATTAACTTGGAAATTTAAATTGGATAAACAAAATGTAATTGTAATTAAAACTAAATTTCAACCAATAGGAAAAGAATATCCTTTTACCTATAAATTAAAAGATAAGTTCTTTGACCAAATAAATTAAATGTCAAAAAGATATAGTGGCAAATCCTTTAAAGACTCTAGTGTAATGAAAAAAGCTAAACTTTCTTTGAAGGAAAAAAGAAAAATTAAAAAAGACAAGAAAAAAAACAAGTGAAATCTT
>CACAJQ010000014.1:0-12902 GCA_902532805.1 uncultured Pelagibacteraceae bacterium
GAATAGAATTGGATTAATTCATGGTTCACTTGATAAGGATGAAAGGAATAAAATTTTAAATAATTTCTTAGATAGAAAGTTGGATATACTGGTTTCAACCACTGTTATTGAGGTTGGAATTGATTTTCCTAATGCTAACGTAATTGTTATTGAAAATGCTGATAAGTACGGTTTATCCCAATTACATCAGTTACGTGGTCGTGTTGGACGTGGTAGTAAACAATCTTACTGTATATTGATGTTTAAATCCTCACTAAGTGAAAATGCAAAAAAAAGAATTAATATTCTCAAAAGTTCAGATGACGGTTTTATAATTTCTGAGAAAGATATGAAATTACGTGGATATGGAGATTTGTTAGGATTTAAGCAAAGTGGTATTAAAAATTTTAGATTAGCTGATCCCATATTAAATGAAGATTTATTCTTACTCGCTGAAGCAGAAGTAAAACAATTAGAGATGAAAGGTGATAATTTAAGTAAATATAATAAATTATTAAAATTATACGATCGAGCCTCAATAATTAACGAAATTTCTTAAATTTTTTTTGGATCTGAAGTACCGGCTGAAACAATAAATTTAGAGGCTTCTTCAAAAGTCATATCTAAATAAATAACTTCATCTTTTGGGAACATTAATAAAAATCCACTCGTAGGATTTGGTGTTGTTGGAACAAATACATTAATAAGATTAGTATTTGTTTTTTTTGATATTTCACCATCGTTTTCTCTGGTCGCAAACCCTACTGCCCAACTACCTTTTCTCGGATACTCAACTAAGACTACACTTTTCTTTGATCCTTTTTTTGGTGCTAATGTTTCGGTCATTTGGCCAATTGCTGAATAAATTGTTCTAAGAATTGGAATTCGTTTTAATATATCATTAAATATTTTAAGTATTTTTTTTCCAATAAATGAAAGAGATAAACTTCCAATTATTGTAATAAAAATTATAGCTAACAATATTTCCAACCCTGGTATTGCAAAAGGCAAGTAACTATTTGGATTTAATTCGTTAGGTATTAATTTTGAGGATATAGATATAAAAAATCTAGTTAAATATAATGTGATACCTATAGGAACAAGAACAACTATTCCTGCTATGAAATAGTTTCTAAGTCTTCCAAGAATTGATATTCCTTTTCTTTTTAATTTTGCCATAAATTAACTGTAACTTGCATATAAAACAAATATGACTGCCAGTATAAAAAGTACTACTAAAATTTTGTTATTAAGTATCATATAAATTATAATAAAAAAGGTGTAATATATTAACTAAAAAAAGTGAATAGAAGAAATTTCATACATTTATTTGGTTGTAGTTGCTTATCTTTTAGCCTATCTGCATGTGGTAGTGCACCGATAACAGATCGTAAACAACTAAAATTAATTCCCGAATCTAACCTTAATGTAAAAGCTGCTCAATTGTATGAAAAGGTAAAAGAGAAAGAAACTTTAAGTGACGATACTAAAACTTTAAATCAAATAAAAGAAATTGGATCTAAAATTGAATATTCGATATCAGAATACTTTGATCGAAATAATATACCTGACCCTACTGTAAATTTTGATTGGGAATATATACTTATAGATAAAAAGAAAGTTAAAAATGCTTGGTGTATGCCTGGAGGTAAAATTGCCGTTTATACTGGTCTATTAGATATAACTAAAAATGAAGATGGGTTGGCAGCTGTAATGGGTCATGAGATAGCGCATGCAGTTGCAAAACATTCGGTAGAAAGAGCAAGTAGAGGTGTTTTATTAAATACAGGTACAGCAATTTTAGATATAGCCACTAAAGGTAAAGTATCTCAGATAAATAGAACCACTGGGATGAATGCTGTCGGTTTATTATCACAGATAGGAATTATGAATCCTTTCAATAGAAAACAAGAGAGCGAAGCTGATTATCTAGGTTTGATATTTGCATCACTATCAGGTTATGACATCAGGGAAACAATTAAAGTTTGGGAAAGAATGAAAGAGGCAAAAAAAGGGAAAGAACCACCAGAATTTATGTCTACACACCCATCATCAACAAATAGAATTAATAATATTACAAATTGGATAAACGAAATTATTATTAAATATCCGCCGATTGCATAAGTGGTGAGCCCTGATGGACTCGAACCATCGACCCATTCCTTAAAAGGGAATTGCTCTACCAACTGAGCTAAGGGCCCCCAAAAAACGTTTTTATATTGATTTTTTTTTATTAATCAATGTTAAAAATTTACAATTTATTGATGTACTTATCGTGAAATTCATCAAAAGTACCTTGTTTTATATTAACTCTAATATTTTTCATTAAATCTTGATAAAAATTGATGTTATTGAGCGTCAGAATCATTGAGGCCAACATTTCATTAGTGTTAAATAAATGATTTAAATAATTCTTAGAATATTTATTTAAATTGAACTTTGTGACATTTTTGTCCAGAGGAGTATTATCATTTTTATATTTTGAATTTCTAATTTGAATTTGTCCATCCCATGTAAAAGCTAAACCAGTTCTCCCAGATCTTGTAGGCATTACACAGTCAAACATATCAATACCCCTCTTAACTGCTCCTAGTATATCAGATGGAGTACCAACACCCATTAAATATCTTGGTTTATCTTTAGGCATATTATCTTTTATTCCATCAAGAACATCAAACATTTCATCTTGTGTTTCCCCTACTGCCAATCCTCCTAGAGCATATCCATTAAATCCTATATCGATAAGATTGTTTAAAGATTTGATTCTTAGATCATTAAATAATCCACCTTGTACAATACCAAATAAACCTTTGTGGTCATTTATTCCAAATGCATCTTTTGATCTTTTTGCCCACTCTGATGATAATTCCATTGATTTTTTAATTTTATCATAATCTTTAGTATTTTTAGGGCATTCATCCATAACCATTACTATGTCTGAGTTCAAACCTTTTTGAATTCTTATGCTTTCTTCAGGGCTTAAAATAAAAGTTTTACCATCTATATGTGATTGAAAAATTGCACCTTTATCTCTATCGATTTTATTTAATTTTGACAGAGACATAACTTGAAAACCACCTGAGTCCGTTAAAATCGGTAAATCACAATTCATGAATTCATGAAGTCCTCCAACACTTTCAATTCTTTCAACACCAGGCCTTATCATTAAATGATATGTATTTGATAAGATGATCTCACTACCTGTTTTTTTTATATCTTCTAAAAAAACACCTTTAACAGTTGCTTGAGTACCAACTGGCATAAATGCAGGAGTGTTTATATTGCCTCTATGGGTCTCTATAATTCCTACTCTTGCATAATTTTGAGTATGATGAACATTAAAATTGAAATCTTTTAATGACATTCATTATTTAATTATTGAGATTTAAAACTAATAATTTTATCTGGATTTGAAACTGCTCCGTTATCGCCATCACCTTTTGTAATCATATCAACAAATTCCATTCCTTCTATTACTTTTCCAAAAACAGTATATTGTCTATCTAGGAAAGGTGCTGGTTTAAAACATATAAAAAATTGACTATTAGCACTATTAGGATTTGACGATCTTGCCATAGAAACAGTTCCTCTATCATGAGGAAGGTCATTAAATTCTTGATTTAAATCTGGTAAATCAGATCCACCAATACCCGCTCTTCTTAAATCGAAATCTTTTGAAGATGAATTTCCAAATTTTACATCACCTGTTTGTGCCATAAACCCATCAATTACTCTATGAAAAACAACATTATCATATTGTCCTGAATCAGCTAATTCTTGGATTCTTTTAACATGATTTGGTGCAACATCAGGATACATTTCAATTTTTACATCACCATCTTTTAATTTTAAAATCATTATATTCTCCTTTGCTATTAAATTTGTTGATAAAAAAATAAAAAAAATAATTAAAGTATTTAAAAATTTATTCATAAACCTCTTTCAATGATTTAATTGTACTTTTGGTCGTAAATTTTTTCAAATCACCATTATGTTGAGCGATTTCTTTAACAAACCTAGATGATATTATTTGATTTTCAATATCTGACATTAAAAAAATTGTCTCAACTTGATTATTAAGTTTTCTATTCATTCCAGCAAGTTGGAATTCGTACTCAAAATCAGAAACTGCTCTTAAGCCTCTTAATATTATATTTGATTTATATTTTTTACAAAGGTCTGTTGTCAAAGTATTAAATTTTATAACATCAACCTTATTCTTTTTAAATTTCAGATCTTTATAAAGAGCTCTTTTAACAATTTCTATTCTTTCATCTAATGAAAATAGGAAGTTTTTCTGATTTCCATCTGAAATACCTACTATTACTTTATCTGCTATCTTAAGTGATTTTTTAATGACATCTATATGACCAAA
Source organism: uncultured Pelagibacteraceae bacterium (assembly GCA_902532805.1). Taxonomy (GTDB): domain Bacteria; phylum Pseudomonadota; class Alphaproteobacteria; order Pelagibacterales; family Pelagibacteraceae; genus Pelagibacter. Next base: position 4,355 of record CACAJQ010000014.1, read on the forward strand.
AGTAATTGGATCAAAAGTTCCTGGATAGATAGCTATATTTTTCATTAGATGAGATTATCATCTAATTTAATAGCAGAAACTACTTTTTCATCACCAGTCAGTTTAATTATTCTAACACCTTGTGTATTACGACCAGCTATTCTTATTTCTTTAACAGCTGTTCTAATTACCCTACCTTTGTTTGTAGAAATTAATATTTGATCTCCTTCAAAAACAGGAAAGGATGAAGAAACATTCCCGTTTCTTTGTGAATTTACAATACCAATAATTCCCTTTCCTCCTCTATTTGTAACTCTATAATCATAATGAGATGTTCTCTTACCGTAACCATTTTCTGTGATTGATAATATGAATTTTTCTTTAGCTTTAATTTCTGATTTTTGGTCTTTAGTTTTTGCTTTCTTATTTGTGTCGTGATCAATAATAGACAGAGATACAATAGTATCATTTTCTGCTAAATTGATACCTCTTATACCTTTTGATGATCTGCCTTTGAAAACTCTAAGTTTTTTAGACTCAAACCTTATACATTTTCCTAATTTAGTACTTAAAATTATATCCTGATCGTCTCTACAAATTTTAACACCAATAATTTTATCATTACCGTCAAGTTTCATTGCAATTTTACCTGAAGCATTAATTGAGGTAAAATCTTCTAAATTATTCTTTCTAATTTTTCCTTCACTTGTTGCAAAAATGATATGCATGTCTTTTGTATCAACATCACTATCTGGAAATGGCATAATTGAACTGATTGATTGATGATTTTTTAGAGGAAGAATATTAAATAAAGACTTACCTTTTGATGCAGCTGACCCTTCCGGAATTTTCCAAGCTTTAACTTTGTATGCTAATCCTTCAGTAGAGAAGAATAAAACAGATGTGTGAGTATTTACTGATAATGTTTGTACTACAGAATCTTCGTCTCTTGTCTTAATACCTGTTTTACCCTTTCCACCTCTTTTCTGTTGTTTAACATTACTTAAGGCACCTCTTTTAATGTATCCTTGTAAAGTAATTGTAATTATTACAGACTCTTTTTGAATAGTTTCTTCAATATTATAGTTTAAAACTGCATCTATAATCTGTGTTCTTCTCGGAGATGAAAATTTCTCTTTAATTTGAGATAACTCATTACTAATTACATTCAATAGTTCACTTTTAGAATTTATTATTTTTTTATACTTTGTAATTAATTCAGATAATTTTTTAATTTCTTCTTCAATTTCATTAATTCCAAGGGCGGTTAATTTTTGTAATCTAAGTTCTAGTATTGATGTGACTTGAGTTTCAGATAAGTTATATGATCCTTTATAATTTTTACTATCAACTAATTTAATTAATTTTGCAGATTTTGTTATTTTCCATTTAGTTTTTATTAGAGTATTTTTTGCTTCTTCTGGATTCTTTGAAGATCTGATAATTTTTATGACTTTATCAATATTTTCTACACTAACAGATAAGCCAAGTAATACATGGACACGGTCCTCTGCTTTTTTTAAATCATATTTTGTTTTTTTAATGACTACATCTTCTCTAAATTTTAAAAAGTTCTCTAAAAAATCTTTTAATGAACATGTTTTAGGTTTGTTATCAACAATGGCTAATGAATTAAAACCAAATGAGGTTTCAATAGATGTATATTTGTAAAGTTGTCTTTTTATTGTCTCGGGCTCAACGCTTCTTCTTAGATCGATAGCAACTCTTATACCTTCTCTGTTAGATTCATCTCTTATGTCACTTATACCCTCAATCTTTTTATCTCTAACTAATTCTGCAATTTTTTCATTTAAGTTGGATTTGTTTACTTGATAGGGTATTGAAGTAATTACTAATCTATCTTTACCATTTTTAAGATTTTCTACATTTATTTCACCCCTAATTTTAAAAGAGCCTCTGCCTGTTTTGTATCCTTCTCGAATAATATCTTTACCGATAATAACTCCACCAGTTGGAAAATCAGGGCCGGGTATATGCTTCATTAACTCTTTAACTTTAATATCTTTATTTTTAATAAGAGCTAAAGTTCCATCAATTATTTCACCAAGATTATGTGGTGGTATACTAGTTGCCATACCAACAGCAATACCTCCAGCTCCATTTACCAAAAGATTAGGATATTGAGCTGGCAGCACTGTAGGTTCTTGCTCGGTTTCGTCGTAGTTACTTTTAAATGAGACAGTATTTTTTTCTATATCATCAATCAAAAATTGAGATATTTTTGCAAGTTTTGTTTCTGTATACCTCATTGCTGCAGGTGGATCACCATCGATTGAACCAAAATTGCCCTGACCATCAATTAAAGGAACACTCATTGAAAAATCTTGGACCATTCTAACCAATGCATCATATACAGCTTGATCACCATGCGGATGATATTTACCAATTACGTCTCCAACAATTCTTGCAGATTTTCTAAATTGTTTTGACCAATCAAAACCACCTTTGTGCATTGCATATAAAATTCTTCTGTGAACGGGTTTGAGTCCATCTCGTATGTCGGGTAGTGCCCTACTAATTATTACGCTCATTGCGTAAGATAAATATGATGAGCTCATTTCATCATACATTGAGATTGGTTTGATATTTAAATCTTTAGTTACTTCGTTTTTTTGCATTTATTTAGAAAGGAATATCATCATCTAGCTCGTTTTGAGCCATAGAACTATCATCAAAACTTTGTTTGTTATCTTGTGATGGAATTGAATTTTGATTTCCTCCACCTAACATTGTTAATGATGAATTGTATCCTTGAATTAAAATTTCAGTAGAATATTTATCCTGACCTGATTGTTCATCTTTCCATTTTCTAGTAGTCAGTTGTCCTTCAACGTATACTTGTGCTCCTTTTTTTAAATATTGTTGAACTACATTTACTAGTCCTTCATTGAAAACAACTACTCTATGCCATTCAGTTTTTTCCTTTTTTTCACCGGTATTTTTATCTTTCCAAGATTGACTAGTAGCTAGGCTCAATCTTGCTACACTTTTACCGTTAACCATTTGTTTAACTTCTGGATCTGCGCCTAATCGACCGATTAAAAGTACTTTATTTAAGCTTCCTGCCATAATATTTATATATTTGAAATGTTATTTATAACATTAATAGACTTGAATATTAATTTTATTAATCTAAAGCAACTAAAATTATGCTTAAAAAGATACTTATTAAGGGCGCAAAAGAGCACAATTTAAAGAATATTTCACTAGAGATTCCTAAAGACAAATTTGTTGTAATAACAGGTCTATCTGGATCGGGAAAATCATCATTAGCATTTGATACTGTCTATGCAGAAGGTCAAAGACGATATGTTGAAAGTTTATCTGCATATGCAAGACAGTTTTTAGACAAAATGAAAAAACCAAATGTGGATTTAATCGAAGGTTTGAGTCCAGCAATTTCAATAGAACAAAAAAATACTTCTAAAAATCCAAGATCAACAGTTGCAACCGTTACTGAGATATATGACTACATGAGGGTACTTTATGCAAGAGCAGGAATACCCTATTCTCCATTTACAGGTAAACCAATTACTTCTCAAACTATTAGTCAAATTGTTGATAAGATTAAAGAATTACCAAAAAAATCAACCATATATTTATACGCTCCAGTCGTAAGAGGACGTAAGGGTGAATATAAAAAAGATATATTAGGATATAAAAAAAGAGGATTCAGAAAAATTAAAGTTGATGACCAATTGTATGATATTGAAAGTGTTCCAGAGTTAAATAAAAAACTTAAACACGATATTTCAATTTTAGTTGATAGAATTGTAATAAATTCCTCATTAGGAAACAGATTAGCTGAAAGTGTTGAAACAGCTGTTAATTTAGCAAATGGATTACTTTTCGTTGAATATGAAAATGAAACACTTCCAAAAAAATACAGAAAAATTGAAAAATTAATTTTCTCAACCAAATTTGCTTGTCCTGAAAGTGGTTTTACTATTGAAGAAATTGAACCAAGACTCTTTTCATTTAACAGTCCTTATGGAGCCTGTGAAGAATGTGAGGGTATTGGAATGAAATTAAATGTTGATCCAAATTTAGTTGTTCCAAATGAAAAAAAATCTATAGCAGATGGTGCTATTGAACCTTGGGCAAAATCTACATCAATGTATTACGCCCAAACATTAGCATCTTTATCTAAACATTATGGTTTTTCATTAGATGATAAATGGTCAAAACTACCAAAAAAAATTAAGGATGTAATTTTGTATGGATCTGATGATGAAGAAATTAAATTTACTTATGACGATGGTTATGAAAAATATTCGCACAAAAAAACCTTTGAAGGTGTAGTCAATAATCTAGAGAGAAGATATTTAGAAACAGATAGCGATTGGAAAAGAGAAGAAATTGCTCAATATCAATCTGATACAAAATGTGAAAGATGCAATGGTTATCGATTAAAAGATGAAGCTCTGTGTGTTAAAATAAATGAATTAAACATTAGCCAAGTTACAGAAAAATCAATTTTTGATGCTAAGGAATGGTTTAGATCTTTAGAAGTTAAATTAGATAAAAAACAAATTAAAATTGCACAACATATATTAAAAGAAATTAATGAACGTTTAGATTTTCTTTTAAATGTTGGTCTTGATTATTTAACTTTATCTAGAGAGTCTGGAACATTATCTGGTGGTGAAGCACAAAGGATTAGACTAGCTTCACAAATAGGATCAGGTTTAACTGGAGTTCTATACGTTTTAGATGAACCATCAATTGGTTTACATCAAAAAGATAATGTTAAGCTTATAGATGCATTAAAAAGGTTAAGAGACTTAGGTAATACTGTTATTGTTGTTGAGCACGACACAGAAACAATGGAGAATGCTGATCATATAATAGATTTAGGACCTGAAGCTGGAAACAAAGGTGGAGAAATTGTTGCTGAAGGTACATATGAGCAAATTTTAAAAAATGATAAAAGTATTACTGGAAGATATTTATCAAATAAGAGTTTCATACAAATTCCAAAAAATAGAAGACTTGCAAAAAATGGTAGATTTTTAGAAATCAATGGTGCATCAGGAAATAATTTAAATAACGTAAATTTAAAAATACCTTTAGGTAGTTTCACCTGTGTTACAGGTGTATCTGGAAGTGGTAAATCTACTTTGATACTTCAAACTTTATACAATGCATTAAACCTTACTTTAAATAATAATAAGTCTAGAAAAATTCCTCAGCCGTTTAGAGGATTTAAAGGAATAGAATTAATTGATAAAGTTATAGATATTGATCAATCGCCTATTGGTAGAACTCCAAGATCGAATCCTGCCACATATACTGGAGCTTTTGGTCCTATCAGAGACTGGTTTACCAATCTACCTGAAGCAAAAAGTAGAGGTTATAAACCTGGGAGATTTTCATTTAATGTAAAAGGTGGAAGATGTGAAGCATGTGAAGGAGATGGTGTAATTACTTACGAAATGCACTTTCTTCCTGATGTTTACATAACATGCGATGAATGCAAAGGCACTAGATACAACAGAGAAACATTAGAGATTAAATTCAAAGATAAAAGTATCGCAGATGTTTTAAATATGACTGTTGATGAAGGATGTGAATATTTTGAAAATATTTCAAACATCAAAACTAAGCTTTTAACTTTAAAGAAAGTTGGTCTTGGCTACATAAAAATTGGTCAGCAAGCAACAACTCTATCTGGTGGAGAAGCTCAACGTATTAAACTTGCTAAAGAACTATCTAAAAGGTCTACAGGAAGAACAATGTATATATTAGATGAACCAACTACTGGATTACATCAGCATGATATAAAAAAACTTTTGGAAATATTGCACACCTTTGTTGCAACGGGTAATTCAGTTGTAGTTATTGAGCATAATTTAGATGTTATTAAAACTGCCGATTATATTGTAGATATGGGACCCGAGGGTGGTGTTAAAGGTGGAAATATTATTGCTGAAGGCAAACCCGAGGAAGTTGCAAAAGTGAAAGATAGCTATACAGGTAAATTTTTAAAACCTTTATTAGATACGAAATTTAAAAAAACCGCTTAATCTTTATAGAAAAATAATATAGAATTATTTTATAAATGACTTCGATATTACAATCATTATCAAAGACTGTTCATTTGTCATTGGCTATTGCAATATTACTATTCATTGGTCTTTACATTGGAAATGGTGGATTTGATTTTGATGTTTTATTTTGGAGCTGGTTATTAAGATACGTACATGTGACTGTAAGTATTATGTGGATTGGTTTATTGTGGTATTTCAATTTTGTTCAAATTCCTAACATGGCTAAAATTCCAGACGAACAAAAACCAGCAATAGGCAAAGTTATAGCTCCTGCAGCATTATTTTGGTTTAGATGGGCAGCGCTATTTACAATCATATCAGGATTGTTATTAGCCTATTTTAATGGATACGTTCATCAAGCGATGACATTAGGTATTGGATCTGGTGGTGGAAAAAATACTGCAATAGGAATTGGTATGTGGTTAGGATTAATAATGGCATTCAATGTTTGGTTTGTTATCTGGCCAAATCAAAAAAGAGCTTTAGGTATGGTTGAGTGCGAACCTGAAGTTAAAGCTAAGTCTGCAAAAACTGCAATGCTGTTTTCTAGAACAAACACACTTTTATCATTACCAATGTTGTTAACAATGGTAGCGGCACAAAATCTTTATTAATTATTCTTTTTCTTCTTTAACAATCGTTCTTTGGCTAACTTTTAAAGAAACCAACACTGGGTTTGCAATATAAATAGATGAATAAGTTCCAAAAATTACTCCTAATATCATTGCCAAGGAAAATCCTTTTAATATTTCTCCACCAAAAATAAATATAGATAAAAGTGCTAACAATGTAGTAACTGAAGTTATTATTGTTCGGGATAAAGTTTCATTTATTGATATATTTGTTAGTTCAAATATTTTTACATCTGCATATTTACGCAAATTTTCTCTAACTCTATCGAATATTACAACTGTATCATTCATTGAATATCCAACTATTGTTAAAACAGCTGCAACAATAGAAAGATTGATTTCTAATGAAAATACAGAAAATACTCCTAATGTAATTATAACATCATGAAATAAAGCTAAAATAGCTCCAAGACTAAATTGCCACTCAAATCTGATCCATATATATAAAAGCATAGCTGCCAAAGATAAAGCTATCGCAATTACACCTGATCTCAAAAGTTCTGCACTAACTTTTGGTCCAACGTTTTCTACTCTTCTAAAATCAACCGTACCTATCGAATTTGATAGCTTAGTTTTTATCTCTTCTATAAACTTTGGATCATTTGAATTTTGTTTTTCAAATTTAACTACAAAATCCGTCTCATTGCCAAAGTTTTTTACAGACACATCACCAAGATTCATTTGATTAAAACTATCTCTAATTTTTGTTATATTAGCAGAAGATTTATCAGTTCTTAGCTCTATTAAAGTACCCCCTTTAAAATCAACTCCAAAATTCAATCCTTTAAAAATTAAAAAAACTAATGAAACAATAATTAATATTCCTGAAAGAATATTAAAACTTTTATAAAACTTATTAAAATAGATTGTTTTCATTAAATTAGTTTTTCCTTATGTTTATTTTTGATGACATAGTAAGCAGTGATCAGACGAGCTATGAAATAGACGGAAAATAATGTTGTAAGTATTCCAATACCTAGGGTTATAGAAAATCCCTTTATAGGTCCAGATCCCATGAAGAAAAGAATTACTGCTGCAATCAAAGTTGTAATATTAGCATCTAAAATTGTAGTTCTTGATTTTGTGTAACCAGAATCAAATGCTACGATTGAATTATTTTCATTTTTTAATTCTTCTTTAATTCTCTCAAAAATTAATACATTTGCGTCAACGGCCATACCTACTGTTAATATAATTCCTGCAATTCCAGGAAGTGTAAGAGTTGCTTCAAATAAAGTTAGAATTCCAACCAATAAAAATAGGTTTGAAATTAAAGCCAAGTTAGCAATTAACCCAAAAAATCTATATTTATAAAACATAAAGGCAACGACTAAGATAAATCCTATTATTAACGACATAATTCCTGCATTAATTGAATCTTTTCCAAGATCAGGGCCTACAGTTCTTTCCTCTATAATATTTAGAGGTGCAGGTAGAGCCCCAGATCTTAATAGTAAAGCTAAATCTGTTGCTGATTGAAAAGTAAAATCTCCTGAAATTTGGCCGTTTCCACCTACTATCGGTTCTTGAACGGTTGGTGAACTAATTATTTTACCATCTAGAATAATTGCCAAACTTTTACCAACTCCAGAAGAAGTTGCTTTACCAAATTTTCTTGCTCCAACTCTATCTAATGAGAATGAAACAACTGTTTCGTTAGTTTGATTATTCATAGTGGGTTTAGCATCAACTAAATTATCACCACTAATTATAATTCTCTTGCTTACTATAGCTTCTCTATCTCCACTTTCATATTGGAGTAACTCTGTTCCAAATGATTGTTCTTGATTAGTGGCAACAAATTGAAAAGTTAAGTTTGCAGTTTTTCCTAATAATGATTTAATTCTTCCTGGATCATCAAGACCA
>CACAJQ010000015.1:0-8502 GCA_902532805.1 uncultured Pelagibacteraceae bacterium
ATATTTATTTTTTTGTTTTCATTTATGAAAATCTTATTTTGTAAATAATATGGTGATTTAATACCACCACCAATATAATCAAATAGCCTTTTTCTTAACTCAGAATTTTTTAGTCTACTTTCAAATTCAGCTGCAATAATATTATTCTCTAAAAGAAATTTTTCATATTTTAATCTTGAAAAGTTTTTGTCATCATCAAGAAAATTTATGTCGTTTTGTAAATTTAATTTTAACGATCTATCTGAAACTTTTACATTTAAATCTTTATACTCCATTGACATTAAATCTTTTGATATAAGTTCACTCAAAATTCTTTCTAAGATATTGTTATCTAAATTTTCTTTTATATAATCAGGATTTATTCTTGATCGATTTATATGATCAATGAAGTCTTTTGTTGAAATTGAATTATTATTTATCTTAGCAATATTATTTGTGTTCCCACCACTAAAGACACTTCCCATTCCCCAAAAAACAAAAGGAACAATTATTATAGCCACGAGGACACCCGCCAATTTACTATTTGTAAAACCTCTTAATTTTCCTAACATGAATAATTCTTTATATATTGATTATAAAAAACAAACCTATAAATTAAATTATCTAAGATGACAAATAATAATATGATTTTTATAGCTAATTGGAAGATGAATGGAGAAAAAAGTCATATCTCTGGCATTAATAAAACCATAAAATTTTTAAAACAATCAAAAAATAAAAAAAATCAAATAATTTATTGCCCACCATTTACTCTAATTTCATCCGTCAAAAATAAAGTAAAAAATACTAAAATTAAAGTAGGTGCTCAGAACCTTTCTCAATTAAAAGATTATGGTGCATTTACAGGATCTGTAAACTCTAAATTAATTAAGTCAGTAGGAGGTGACTATGTTATTATTGGTCATTCTGAAATAAGAAATCAGGAAAGTGATATACTAATAAATAAAAAAATTCACTCAGCACTTAAAGAAAAATTAAAAGTAATCCTTTGCATCGGAGAAACATATAAAGAAAAAAAAAATAATAAAACTCTTTCAGTTCTAAAAAGACAAATAACAATCGCATTAAAGAATGTAAAAAAAATTAATAATATTATTTTTGCATATGAACCTAGATGGGCAATAGGAACTGGAAAAATACCAAAATTATTTGAATTAAGAAAAAACTTTAAAGATATAAATAATATAATTAATAAATTGAAAAAAAATCAAAAATATAAAATTATCTACGGTGGATCTGTTAACTCAAAAAATGTATTAGAGTTAAAAAAAATTAATGATTTAAAAGGATTTTTAATAGGAAGTGCTTCTTTAAAAGCAAAAAATTTTATTGATATAATTAAAAAATCAACTAATTAAACCTCGTGGAAAATATACTTTTAATAATTAATATTATTCTTGCAGCTATTCTAGTTATTCTAGTCTTGTTTCAAAAATCTGAGGGCGGTGCATTGGGTATTGGAGTTTCCCAAGATAACTTTATGCTTTCAAGATCAGCTGGAAATTTTTTAACTAAAGCTACAGCAATAATTGCTACTTTATTTATAATATGTAGTCTGTGTTTAACGATTCTTTCAAGAGGTGAATTAACCCCCACAACATCAGTTTTAGACAAAATAGAGGAAACTGATGATACTCCAAAGGTTCCAGATAATAATAATTAATACTTTGAATTTTTAAATTTTAGGTCTATAAGATACTTCCATGGCGCGATATATCTTTGTCACTGGCGGCGTGGTATCATCACTTGGAAAAGGATTATCATCAGCTTCTCTTGCATATCTATTAAAGTCACAAGGTTATAAAGTTAGGATACGTAAAATGGATCCGTATTTAAATGTTGATCCAGGTACAATGAGTCCTTTTCAGCATGGAGAGGTATTTGTTACGGATGATGGTGCAGAAACTGACTTAGATTTAGGACATTACGAAAGATTTACAAATATTTCATCAAAGCAATCGGACAATATCACTACAGGTAAAATTTATAGTGATGTAATCAAAAAAGAGAGACAAGGCGGGTATCTAGGTAAAACAGTTCAAGTCATACCACACATAACAGATAGAATTAAAAAATTTATTAGCAAAGACATTAGTAACGAAGATTTTGTCATATGTGAAATTGGTGGGACTGTTGGTGACATAGAAAGTTTACCATTTCTAGAGGCTATAAGACAATTCTCAAACGATCATGGAAGGTCTAGAACATTATTTGTTCATTTAACATTAGTTCCTTTTATGAAATCCTCTGATGAGATAAAAACTAAACCAACACAACATAGTGTTAAAGAATTAAGAAGTATCGGTATACAACCAGATATTGTTATATGTAGATCAGAGCAGCATATACCTTTAGAACAAAGAAAAAAAATATCTTTATTTTGTAATGTTGATATTGAAAATGTTATTGAGACTGTTGATGTTAGAACAATTTATGAGGCTCCGATTAGTTTTTATAATCAAAAATTAGATAAACAAGTTTTAAAATATTTTAAAATAAAATCAAAAAAGAGACCTAATTTAAATCCATGGAAAAATATTACTTCTACTGTTTTAAAAAACAATAAAGTAATTAATATTGGAATTATAGGTAAATATGTAAACTTAAAAGATGCATATAAATCTTTAGATGAAGCATTAACACACGGTGGAATAGCAAATAATGTAAAAGTTAATTTGATAAGAATTGAATCTGATAAACTAAAAAAAAATGAAATAAGCAAAAAACTTAAAAGTGTATCTGGAATATTAATACCAGGTGGATTTGGCAAAAGAGGAACTGAAGGTAAGATTGCAGCAATTAAATATGCAAGAGAAAAAAAAATACCTTTTTTTGGAATTTGTTTTGGAATGCAAATGGCAATCATTGAATTTGCCAGAAACAAATTAAATATAAAAAAAGCCGGTTCTACAGAGTTTGATAATAAATGCTATCCTGTAATTGGATTAATCAATGAATGGAACAAAAATGGAAAGGTTTTTAAGGGCACAGAAAAAAACCTAGGTGGGACAATGAGATTAGGGCTTTATACAGCTAAATTAAAAAATAATTCTGCCATAAAAAAGATTTATAAATCAAATATAATAAAAGAAAGACACAGACATAGATATGAAGTTAATAATAACCAAAGATCAAAATTTGAAAAAAAAGGATTAATATTTTCAGGTATGTCTCCAGATAATAAATTACCTGAAATAATTGAATTAAAAAATCATCCCTGGTTTATTGGCGTTCAGTTTCATCCAGAGTTTAAATCAAGACCATTATCACCACATCCATTATTTAAATCATTTATAAAAGCTTCAAAAAATTATCATGGAAAATAGAATTATTAAGTGTCAGGATTTAAATATTTCTAACTCAAATAAAATTTGTTTAATAGCAGGACCTTGCCAACTCGAAACTGAGCAACACGCTTTAGATATGGCGGGGGAAATTAAAAATATTACTGATAAATACAATATTGGATTTATATATAAAACATCATTTGATAAAGCTAATCGAACAAGTCTTAAAGGTAAAAGAGGAGCTGGATTAGAAAAGTCCTTACCAGTCTTTGATAAAATAAAAAATCAGATCAAAATTCCTGTACTTACTGATATTCATAACGAGGAGCAATGTTCAATTGTTTCTCCCCATATTGACATTTTACAAATCCCTGCATTCTTATGTCGACAAACAGATTTATTGATTGCTGCTGCAAAAACAAAAAAAATTATTAATGTGAAAAAGGGTCAGTTTTTAGCTCCATGGGATATGGTTAATGTTACAAAAAAAATATCAGAGTCTGGCAATAATAATATTCTTGTAACAGAGAGAGGTGCAAGTTTTGGATACAATACTTTAGTATCCGATATGAGATCTATTCCTATAATGGCAAAGAATGGATATCCTATTGTTTTTGATGCCACTCACTCAGTTCAACAACCTGGAGGTCAAGGAGATAAAAGTGGAGGACAAAGAGAATTTGTTGAACATTTAGCTCGAGCAGCTGTTGCGGTAGGTGTTGCTGCAATTTTTATAGAAACACATCAAGATCCTGATAATGCTCCTTCTGATGGTCCAAATATGGTACCTCTAAATAAATTAGACAATCTTATAAATCAGATAGTTGAAATAGATAATCTTGTAAAAAAAAATAATGTCTAAAATTTCTAAAATTATTGCAAGACAAGTATTTGATAGTCGGGGAAATCCAACTATAGAAACAGAAGTATTTGTGAAAGATGTTAGTGCCTCTGCAATTTGTCCCTCTGGAGCATCTACTGGAACTTATGAAGCCTTTGAAAAAAGAGACATAAAAAATAAAGAATATCTTGGTAAAAGTGTTTTAAAACCTGTTGAATTTATAAATAAAGTAATATCAAAGAAGTTAAAAAATTTTAATATTCATCAACAAGATAAGATAGATAATTTATTAATAAGACTTGATGGTACCAAACAAAAAAAAAAAGTTGGAGCTAACGTAATTCTTTCTGTCTCAATAGCTGTCAAAAAATTATCATCTAAAATTAAAAAAATTCCGATTTATAAAAATTTGCTAATAAATAAAAATTTTAAATTACCCTATCCTTTAATGAATATAATTAATGGAGGTGCACACGCAAATAATGGCCTCAGAATCCAAGAGTTCATGATAAGACCAGATAAAGCAAAAACTTTTTCTGAGGGTGTTAGAATGTGTTTTATAGTTATTAATAAATTAAGAGATTTAATTAAGAAGATGGGACATTCCACTTCTGTAGGAGATGAAGGTGGGTTCGCTCCAATGATAAATGATAATGAGAGTGCTTTAAAACTAATAGTAAAAGCAATTAATTTGTCAGGTTTTAGAAATGGAAAAGACGTAGTTATATGTTTGGATGTTGCAGCAAATGAGTTGTTTAAAAATAAAAAATATTCAATTCACTCTAAAAAATATACGAGTGTAGACAAATCAATAGATAATTATCTTAAACTAATAAAAAAATATAAAATTATGTCTTTAGAAGATCCATTTAGTGAAAATGATTGGTCAGCTTGGACTAAACTTATGAATAGCACAAAAAATAAAATACAAATTGTTGGTGATGACCTATTTGTTACAAATTTAGAACGATTGAAAATTGGCTTCCTAAATATTTCAGCTAATTCAATATTAATTAAATTAAATCAAATTGGTACTGTCACAGAAACACTTGAAGTCATAAAATTTGCAAAATTAATTGGCTATAAAACTATCATCTCTCATAGATCAGGAGATAGTGAAGATACATTTATTGCAGATTTTGCTGTAGGAACTGATTCTAATCAGATTAAAACTGGATCTTTGGCTAGATCAGAGAGAGTTTCGAAATATAATCAATTGTTAAGGATAGAACAGGAACTTGGAATAAAATCCAAAATGCATAGTATCTATTAATGTTTGATAAAATAAAAAAAAATTATTTTATTTTAATTATAACTTTTCTAATTATTTACTTTTTCTTCAATCTAATAGGTGGTGACAGGGGTCTAATCTCTTATTTAAAAAAAAAAGAAATCTATGAAGAATTAAAGATACAAAAATCTGACAAGAGATTCAAAATTCAAGAATTGGAGCATAAAAACTCTTTATTAACTGAAAATATAGACCTTGATTTTATTGAAATTTTAATACGAGACAAATTTTTATTTGGAAAAGATGGTGAGACTACCTATATAATAAAGCAAGATGGACAAAATCAGACCAAGACACCCTGAAAAAGTTAAAAATCCTGTTAATCCAATTAAAAAGAAACCAGTATGGATTAGATCAAAACTGTCAGACAGTAAGGAGTTTTTTTTAACAAAAACTGTAGTTAATCAAAATAATTTAGTTACTGTTTGCCAAGAAGCAAACTGTCCTAATATTACCGAGTGTTGGAGCAAAAGACATGCAACATTTATGATAATGGGTGATACTTGTACAAGAGCTTGTGCGTTTTGTGATGTTAAAACTGGGAAACCTGAAAAATTGGATCAATTTGAACCAATAAAAATAGCCAACGCGGTTAAAAAACTAAATTTAAGACATGTTGTAATTACATCTGTTGACAGAGATGATTTACCTGATGGTGGATCTGCTCATTTTAAAGAGGTTGTAGATATTACCAGAAAAAAAAATCCAAATACTACAATAGAAGTTTTAACTCCAGATTTTCTAAGAAAAGGCGACTCTTATAAAATTATTTTAAGTGCAAACCCAGATGTGTTTAATCATAACATTGAGACCGTTCCAAGGTTATATGCAAAGGTTAGACCTGGTGCAAGATATTTTGCGTCTTTAGAACTTCTTAAAAATGCAAAAAAAAATAATAAAAAAGTTTTTACTAAATCGGGTATAATGGTTGGTTTGGGTGAGGAAAAAGATGAAGTTATTCAAGTAATGGATGATTTGAGATCTGCAGATGTTGATTTTTTAACAATTGGTCAATACCTTCAACCAACAGTAAAACATCATCCTCTAGACAGATATTATCATCCTGATGAATTTAAAGATCTAGAAACTATAGCAAAGTCAAAAGGTTTTTTATTGGTATCATCTTCTCCATTGACTAGATCTTCATATCATGCAGATGAGGATTTTGCTAAATTAAAAAAAAATAGACATAATTAATTAAATGCCAAAAGCATCTGTGACGCGACTGATAGAACGCGATAAAAAAACTCTTATTAATTTTGTTTTAGATATCGAAAAATATCCTGAATTTATTCCCTTTTGCATTGACTCTAAGGTGTACGATGTAAATGAAGAGGAGGATTTTATAAAAATTATCGCGGATTTGACTATTGGTAAAAAACCTTTTACTGATACTTATAAAAGTGATGTTAAGTATGATAAAAAAAATGATCATATTCATGTAACGAATATAGATGGTCCATTAAATTATCTAGAAAATAATTGGAAATTTGTAGAAAAAGAAAATTTTACTGAAGTTCATTTTGATGTTGATTTCGAAATTAAAAACAAATTTTTAAACATTATTATGACAAAATCATTTCAATATGGTCTTAATAAAATAGCTGATGCTTTTCAAAAAAGGGCTGAAAATTTATAAAGTATATCTAAATAATTTTTAATAATATCTTAACACATTTTTCTACAGTATTATTTTGTATAAATGTTCTTTTCCTTTTTCCAAACAAATTTTTGATAATTAAGATTTTATTTCCTTTTTTTACTCCAATATAGACAAGTCCTACTGGTTTTTCCTTCGTACCACCATTTGGTCCTGCAATACCTGTAATGGATAAATTTATTTTACTTTTTGATATTTTTGATAAATTTTGAACCATTGATCTACAACATTCAGAGCTGACCGCTCCATATTTATCAATAATTTTTTTGTTAATTTTAAGAATGTTTATTTTAGCAATATTTGAGTAAGTAATTAATCCCATTTTAAAGTATTTTGATGACCCACTTAATTTAGTTAATTTACTACTAAATAAACCTCCAGTACAAGATTCTGCGACTGATATAGTACATTTCTTTTTTATCAATTTTTTGTGTAGTTTATCAATACTCATTAAAATTTAATTGCAAAAAGATATATTATAATCATGGAATATAAGCCTGCCATTATATCATCCATAATTATACCAAAAAAATTTTTGTGTTTTTTATCAAAATAACTAACTGGAAATGGTTTAACGATATCAAAAAATCTAAAAAGTATAAAAGATAACAAATAATATATTTCTACAGGAATACTGATCATATTGTTTATTGATAAATAGACAATGAGTATAAGAGGCATTGCTTGCCCCAACACTTCATCAATCACAATTTGTCTTGGATCTTTATTCTCGAACTCATTCTCAGAGTCCATTACAGCATAAAAAGAATAAAAGAAAACTATAGAATATAATATCAAAATATAATTTAAATTTCTAAAATTGAATAACTCAAATAATATGTAAAGTATTATTGAAGTACTCAATGATGTAAATGTACCAGGGATTTTAGAAATATAACCATTTCCAAAAAAAGTTGAGATTAATAAGTTAATTTTTTTCATCTTGATAATGAACAAATTACCTCGCAAGCTATAGCCTGTTCTTTTCCAATTATACCTAATTTTTCTACAGTTTTCCCTTTTAAATTTATTAAATTTTTATTTACAGATAATAGACTAGATAAAGATTTTATTACTTTAATTCTTATTTTTGAAACTTTAGGATTTTCACATATTAAGTTTATATCTATATTATTTATAGAAAAGTTATTATTTTTTAAAAGTCTTAGCACTGGTTGAAGCATATTCTTGGATCTAATATTTTTAAATTTTTTTGAATTGTCTGGAAAAAGAGCTCCAATATCGCCTTTTCTCATTGCTCCTAATAGTCCATCTATTATAGCATGAATAATTACATCACCATCGGAATGACCTTTAAGTCCTGAGTGAAAAGGAATTTTAACACCCCCAAGAAAAAGTTTTTTATTCTTAATAAGTCTGTGTATATCAAAACCAATACCATAATAGTTTTCTGTATTTAGGT
>CACAJQ010000016.1:0-7727 GCA_902532805.1 uncultured Pelagibacteraceae bacterium
ATTGTTTTATTTTGCAATTCTATTTTTTATTGCATTAATTTTTAATATTTTATCTACCTCAAATTCAAATGCTGCTTGTGCTAAAGATGCAAATGGAGCAATAATAGTTGATACAAGTGCTGGAGCTATTTTTGCTGACGAGTCAACTCCAAGCACTTTTGATCAAGAAGCATGTCAAGAGGAGCCTGATGAATATAAATTAACATTTTATAAAATTTCTTTATGCCCTGAAGCTGAGGATCCGTATACTAATGGAGCTAGCCCTGACTATACTGGTTGTGTTGATATTTTAGATGAAGAAAAGGAAGTTGTGATTAAACCAGGTGTAGATACAGATCTATTAACCGGTGGCTTAGAGATTCCTCTTGGAACATATTCAATAATTGCTGTCATAGTTGATAATCATGTAAAAATTAAAACTAAACAAAAATATGTTTTGGCTAATGGCAATCCTGCAACATTAAAAGGATCTTCTGGTGGTGCTGGTGGAACTTGGTGTTGGTCTAAATCGGCAGTAACAGTATATTCTGGCGATGGAGACCTACCTTCAGATACTGACTATGAGACTGCGCACGGAGGTGTAGACGTTGTTGTAAGTGCTCACAGCGGCAATGCAAGATTAGATTGTGGTGATGAACCAGCAGACAGTGATGTTGAATTTGCAACAGAAATTATTGATAATATTAATTCCCCAACTCACGATGGTGGAGGAAATTATGACTTTGGTGCATCATTGGATTACACCGACAACTCTGAAGTTACTGGTCTATCGGGCTCATTATTAGGTGCAAATTTACTTCAAAGCGATAATTCAACCATAGCTTCCAATGAGGATAATGCCAGAAGAATTGCTGGTTTCTTTAAATATCCTAATCATCCAATTAGGATTGTAGAGGAGACAAACTCCTTCAAACTTGAATTATCTACTTCTGAATCTGTATCAATAGACATGGAAGTTAATAGTAGTGTAATTTGGGGAGTTAAAATGGGTGGAGATCCGTTTAGTATTAAAGTTGTGACTACTGAAGGATCTTAAATTTTCTGGTCGTATTCTCCAATCTTACCAGTCTTTTGTAATAAGCCATCAATAAACTCAAATATCTTTTTCTTTCTAAGATCTGATGATGGACTTTCAGTAACAACAACTAAAGAGGGTTTATTTGAAGATGCTCTTATTAAACCCCAAGATCCATCATCAAAAGAAAATCTTACTCCATTAACAGTTAATATTTCTCTAATTTCTTGATCATCTACTTTAGTTTTATTTTCTTTAATATTTATTATTTCTTTAACTAAATTCTTTACTACTTCATATTTTTCACTGTCTTTACAATAAGGAGCCATAGTCGGACTTTGATAAGTTGTTGGTAATTCAGCAAGTATTTCACTCATTTTTTTGTTATTTTTATCGAGTAGCTTACAAACCTGTATTGCCGAATTAATTCCATCATCATAGCCATATCCCAAAGGTTTATTAAAAAAGAAATGACCACTTTTTTCAAATCCTGCTAAAGCGTTATCGGTATTTACCTTTCTTTTGATATGGGAATGACCAGTTTTCCAATAAATTGTTTCACATTTATTTTCTTTTAATATTTTGTCATTGGAATAAAGTCCTGTCGATTTTACATCAACAATAAATTTACTGTTTCTATGATCTTTCGAAAGATTTCTCGCAATTAATAGTCCTATTTTATCTGAAAAGATTTCATTACCTTTATCATCTATAACCCCAACTCTATCTCCATCTCCATCAAAACCAAATCCAATATCAGCATTATTTTCTTTAACTGCTGAAGAAATTGCATGTAACATTTCTAAGTCTTCAGGATTTGGGTTGTATTTTGGAAAAGTCCAATCAAGTTCACAATCAAGTTCAATTACCTCGCACCCAATACCTCTTAAAATTTCTGGTGCAAATATTCCTGCTGTTCCATTGCCACAAGCAACTACTGCTTTAATTTTTTTATTTAATGGGTTTTTTGTTATCAAATCATTTTTATAAACATTCTGAAAATCATCAATTTTTTTTACATTACCTTCACCATTAATAAAATTTTGATTGAGAGTGATATCTTTTAGTTCTTTCATTTCCTCAGGTGCATGAGTAAGTCCTTTTTTGATACCCATTTTTACACCCGTCCAACCATTTTCATTATGACTAGCTGTAACCATAGCTATTGCATCTGAATTTAAATTAAATTGAGCGAAGTAAACCATTGGGGATAAAGATAATCCTATATCCTCGATTTTGCACCCAGTTGAAACCAAACCCTCTTTTAATTTTTCTTTGATATGTTCACTGTAAGACCTGTAATCTTGGCCAACAATAATTCTTGGATTGTTTTTCTTTGTATGATTAATTATTTGAGTTCCAAGACCTTTACCAAGTTGAACGATTCCATCGTCATCTATGTCTTTTTCGTATACCCATCGTGCGTCATATTCCCGAAAGCCGTAGGGATCAATTTTTCCCGAATTATTCATGTGGATATATGTACATTTTTTTAAAATTTTTATTGATAAATATTTAATTAGTTCTATAAATGTTCTATTGATTTACTATTTATATAGTATATCAGGTAAATCTACACACTATATCTAGTTATTTACTAGATTTTTTAGTATAAAGATAAAAAGGGAGTTTAATGAACAAAATATTGTCTCAGGCAATCAGGAAGGCTGTCTCTGATTATAAACCAGCGGAAAAAATCAGCAATAATGACAAAAGACCAGACTTATTTTCACTAAATAACAACACAGAGTTGTTTCAAAATTCTAAAGGGATAACTATTAAAATAGATAGATCTAGAGATAATAATTTAACAGATTTTGGAAGAGCAACACTAAGTGACAGATACCTTGGAGAAAACGAGTCTTTCCAAGATTTATTTGCAAGAGTTGCAAGTCATTATGCAGATGACAACTTGCACGCGCAAAGACTTTACAACTACATAAGTAATTTATGGTTTATGCCAGCAACTCCAGTTTTATCAAATGGTGGAACAAAAAGAGGTTTACCAATTTCTTGTTTCTTAAATGAAGCAGGGGATAGCTTGACAGGAATATTAGATCTATGGAGTGAAAATGTTTGGTTGGCTGCTAAAGGTGGAGGTATTGGAAGTTATTGGGGTAACTTAAGATCTATCGGAGAAAAAATTGGGAGAGTTGGAAAAACTTCAGGAATTATTCCTTTCATAAAAGTTATGGATTCTTTGACAATGGCGATCAGTCAAGGTTCTTTAAGAAGAGGATCAGCAGCTTGTTATCTTCCAATTGATCATCCGGAGATAGAAGAATTTATTGAAATGAGAAGACCAACAGGCGGTGATCCAAACAGAAGATCATTAAATTTACACCACGGTGTTTTAGTTTCAGATGCATTTATGAGAGCCGTTGAGTTAGACGAACAATGGGCACTAAAAAGTCCAAAAGATCAATCAGTACAAGCTACTGTTTCTGCAAGAAACTTATGGATTAGATTATTAACTGCAAGAATTGAAACGGGAGAACCTTATATTGTTTTCATTGATACAGTTAATAGAATGATACCTCAACATCATAAACTGGCTGGTTTAACTGTTAAGACATCTAACTTGTGCAGTGAAATAACTTTACCAACAGGAATTGATAAAGAGGGTAGAGATAGAACGGCAGTGTGTTGTTTATCATCTTTAAACTTAGAAACTTATGATGAATGGAAAGATGATGAAAATTTTGTTCCTGACGTAATGAGGTTTTTAGATAATGTATTAACCGACTTTACTGAAAAAGCCCCCGAGTCATTTAGTGATGCAGTTTACTCAGCATTAAAAGAGAGAAGTGTTGGTTTAGGCGTTATGGGTCTTCATTCATTCTTTCAACAAAAAATGATTCCTTTTGAGTCTGTGATGAGTAAAGTTTGGAATAAAAAAATATTTGGAAGCATCCAAAAACAAGTTGATCAAGCTTCAAAAGATCTAGCTGATGAAAGAGGCGCATGTCCAGATGCTGCTGATTATGGAATTAATGAAAGATTCTCAAACAAGACTGCAATAGCCCCAACTGCTTCAATTTCAATTATTTGTGGTGGAACATCTCCAGGTGTAGAGCCAATTGCAGCAAATAGTTATACGCATAAAACTTTGTCTGGATCATTTAATGTTAGAAATAAATATCTAAGTAAATTATTAGAGAAACACGGTAAAAATGATGATGAAACATGGTCAAGTATAACAACTAACCAAGGCTCAGTTTCTCATCTTGATTTTTTAACCCAACAAGAAAAAGACGTATTTAAAACGGCTTTTGAACTAGACCAGAAATGGATTGTGGAATTAGGTGCAGATAGAACGCCTCACATTTCACAAGCACAATCAATAAATATATTTATACCTGCAGACATTCATAAAAGGGACTTACACCAAATCCATTTCCAAGCTTGGAAAAAAGGATTGAAGAGCCTTTATTACTGCAGATCTAAATCAATACAAAGAGCGGAAAACGTAAACGATGCAAATTCTACAGATGTAACTGCAAATGTTTACAAATCTAAGAAACAAGAAAATCAACAACCAGAATATGAGGAGTGTTTATCATGTCAGTAGAAAGTCTAAAAGATACAAAACAAAAAATTATAGAACCAAAAAAAATGGGTCTATTAGTTGAGAACCCAGTTTATAAACCATTCAGATACCCGTGGTGTTATGATGCTTGGTTAACTCAACAAAGAATTCATTGGTTACCAGAGGAAGTTCCACTTGGTGATGATGTCAGAGATTGGCAAAAAAATCTTTCAGAGTCTGAAAAAAACTTACTAACTCAAATTTTTAGATTTTTTACTCAAGCCGATGTTGAAGTTAATAACTGTTATTTAAGACATTACACAACTGTATTTAAGCCTACAGAAGTTTTAATGATGATGACAGCGTTTGCTTCTATGGAGACAGTCCATGTAGCAGCTTATTCACATTTATTAGACACTATTGGAATGCCAGAGTCTGAATATTCTGCATTCATGAAGTACAAAGAGATGAAAGATAAGTATGATTACATGCAAAACTTTAATGTAAACTCAAAAGAAGATATCGCAAAAACTGTTGCAGTATTTAGCGCCTTCACAGAAGGTCTTCAGTTATTTGCAAGTTTCGCAATTTTATTAAACTTTCCAAGACACAACAAACTTAAAGGAATGGGTCAGATAGTTACTTGGTCAGTAAGAGATGAAACTCTTCATTGTAATTCTATGATTAGAATTTTTAAGGAGTTCATTAAAGAAAACCCTGAGATTTGGACTCCGAAACTTAAAAAAGAACTTTATGAAGCTTGCAGAACTATAATTGAGCATGAAGATGCATTTATTGATCTGGCTTTTGAAATGGGTCCAATGCAAGGTTTAACTGCTCAAGAAGTCAAAGATTACATCAGGTTCATTGGTAATAGAAGATTAACTCAGTTAGGTCTTGAGCCAATATATGATGTTCAGAAGAACCCATTAACATGGTTAGACACTATGTTAAATGCAGTAGAGCATATGAACTTCTTTGAAGGTAGAGCCACTGAATATTCAAAAGCATCTACACAAGGTAACTGGATAGACGCTTTCTCCTAGGATTGAGTGATAGTAAGTCCCTGTATAAGTATTTGTAAGACTGATCCAGTATCAGGTCTATGTTACGGATGTGGTAGATCTGATGAAGAAAAGAAAATCTGGAAAGACCATAAAACAACTGATGATTGGAAAAATAAAAATCTAAAAGAAATAGAAAACAGACTTTCAGGTTGGCAATTAGAGAGCTTTAAAAGGTCTTACAAAAATAAAATTGAAAAAGGTGTCTCTTTATATAAAGAAAAGCAAATTAAATAATATTACCTTTGATTTAGAAGCATTACTTTTCTGTATTTACTTCCTTTGTATTTAGCCAATGGTCTAATTAATTTATTTGATGAATGTTGTTCCATTATATGGGCTGACCAACCAGTAATCCTTGAAATTACAAATATTGGTGTAAAGAAATCAGTATCAAAACCCATTAAATGATATGTTGGTCCTGTTGGGTAATCTACGTTTGGATGAATATTCTTTTTACTGATCATTACTTTTTCAACAATATCGTAAATCTTTAAAAACTTTTTATCTTTTTTAATTTTAGCAACTTTTTTGAAATACTCTTTCATGGTAGGAACTCTAGAGTCGCCACTTTTATAAACTCTGTGCCCAAAACCCATCACAACCTCTTTTTTCTTTAAGGCATTATTGATCCATTTTAAGGCATTCTCAGGTTTTTTGATTTTATTCATCATATGCATAACCTCTTCATTAGCGCCTCCATGCAAAGGTCCTTTTAAACTTGCAATGGCACCTGTTATTGCGCCATGAATATCAGATAAACTACTTGTTATTGTTCTAGCAGTAAAAGTTGAAACATTAAAACTGTGTTCTGCGTATAAAATTAAAGATACATCAAACGCTTTTACAATTTCTTTTTGAGGAACCTTTCCAAAACACATATAGAAGAAGTTTTCTGCAAAAGTTAATTCTTTTTTAGGTTTAATAATCTTCTTACCTTTTCGTATTCTATAAAAAGCTGCTAAAGCGGTTGGAGTTTTAGCTAAAATTCTTAAAGCTTTTCTTGTATTTGCTTCTTGAGAATTATCTGTAGTTTCTTTATCCTCTAATCCCATTACACTAACCGCTGTTCGAGCAACATCCATAGGATGAGACTTTTTTGGCATATGTTTGATTATTTCGTAAAGATTTTTTGATAAATCTCTATGTCCTCTTTCAATTTTTTCAAATTGTCTTAGCTCTATACTGTTTGGTAAATCACCCTTTAAAATAAGATATGCAGCTTCTTCAAATCTGCAAAATTCACACAGATCTTGAACAGCATAACCCCTATAAGTTAATGAATTAATTTCAGGCATAACTTTAGAAACTTCTGTTTCATCAACAACAATTCCTAATAAACCTTTTTTTACTTCTTCACTCATTATTCATGTCCCTCAGTACTAAAATTATATATCTTTTCGTCTAAAGAGTTGTATTTTTCATACTCAACTAGATCATATAATCTTTTTCTGGTTTGCATCTTATCTATAATATTATTTTGATGTCCATCCGCAAAAATGGCACGTAGACCATCCTCAACACTTTTCATCGCTAGTCTTTGTGTAGTAACTGGATAAATTACAATATTGTAACCAAGCTCTTCTAATTGTTTAAAATCCAGCAGCTTCGATTTACCAAACTCGGTCATATTTGCTAAAAGATAACAATCCAGGGATTTTCTAACTTTTTCAAACTCAGCTTCATCTTTTAATGCTTCTGGAAAAACAATTTCTGCACCAGCATCAATATAAGATTTGCAACGTTCAATCATTTTATCAATACCCTCTACGCTTTTAGCATCAGATCGTGCGATGATTTTAAAATTTTTGTCTGATCTTGCTTCTACACATTCTTTGATTTTTTTTGTCATATCCTCTTTTGATATCAATTCTTTATTGTCTAGATGACCACATCTTTTCTGTTCTATCTGATCTTCTAAATGAATTGCCGAAATACCAAAATTTTCAAATGTTTGAACAGTTTCTTTACAAGATTTAAAACCTGTATCGACATCAACAATGGTCGGAAGATTTGTAACACGTGCAATTTGTTTTGATCTGTTACTTACATCATTAAGAGTTGTTAATCCTATATCTGGATAACCCAAATCATTAGACATAACACCTCCAGATACATA
>CACAJQ010000017.1:0-7677 GCA_902532805.1 uncultured Pelagibacteraceae bacterium
AGGGATGAAGACCAAAATAATAATCTTCAAAATCTTTCCCACATATGGAAAAATAAATTCTTTATTAGCTTAGTACCGCTTGCATTTTTTAATTATGGAGGTGTTCAAGCAATACAAACATTGTGGGCTGGCCCATGGATGCTAAATGTGACGGGTTATGATGCAATACAAAGTGCTACAGGTTTATTTTGGATAAATGTAACTATGCTTTTTTCTTTTTTAATATGGGGATATTTTTTGCCAAAACTATCTTCCAAGGGAATTGACAGTATGAGAATTGTAAAATTTACACTTCCTGTAAGTTATATAATTTTATTTTTAATAGTCATAATGGGAGACAAAGCTGGTGCAACCATGTTCACTCTTTATATTTTATCATCAATAGTAATTTCTTTAACCCAACCAGCAATAGCATTAAATTTTCCTACTAAACTAGCAGGAAAATCTTTAACTTCATTCAATGTATTTTTATTTTCTGGTACTTTTTTTGTACAATGGATAATTGGTTTAATAATAGATTTTTCTAGAAATTTAGGTGCTACTATTACAATGAGCTATCAAATTTCTTTTTCAATTTTTTTATTTTTATGCGTTTTAAGTTACTTATTTTTTTTAATATTAAATAAAAATGAATAAAAATTTTATCGGATATTTTCTATTATTATTTCAGCCACTTTTTATGGCTAGTAATTTAATTGTAGCAAGAGGTGGTGTTGATGATGTTCCTCCAATATCTTTATCTTTTTGGAGATGGTTTATTTTTTTCATTATTTTATTCGTCCTAAATTATAAATATTTATTTGATAATTTTCAGACTATTAAAAAAGAGAGTAAAAGAAGTTTTTTTCTAGGTTTGATGGGATGTGGTGTTTGTGGAATATTTCCATATATGGCTGGTTCATCTACAACCATTGTTAATATGGGAATTCTTTATACTTCTTCACCAATATTTATAATTTTAATCTCATATTTTCTTTTTAAAGATAAGATAAATATTTTCCAATTTATTGGCTTACTTTTTTGTCTAGTTGGAGTGTTTGCTGTAATTTTAAAGGGCGATATCAATTTACTTCTTGAATTAAAATTTGCTTCTGGAGATTTTTGGATGTTAGGAGCAGCATTAGGCTGGGCGATTTATACAGTTATGCTTTTTCAATGGAATTCAGAACTCAATTTTTTTCCAAGACTAACAATTATATCTTTCTTTGGTTTTTTATCTATTTTGCCTTTTTATTTTATAGAGCATATTTATTTTGAAAAAACTTTATTCAATGAAGAATTTTATTATTGGATTTTGTTTGCAGCAATTTCTCCAGGTATAATTGCTTTCTCACTATACACATTAACAATTAAATACTTAGGACCATCAACAACCGGTTTCACACTATACCTCTATACAATTTATGGAGCTTTTTATGGAATAATATTTTTTTCAGAGATTTTGGAAAATTATCATTTAATAGGTACCATATTTGTGTTTTTTGGTATTTATTTGGTAAGAAGAAAAAGTAAAAATGAAATTAAAGCCTAAAATGTTATTTGCAAAAATTCTGTTTTATATTTTTATTATTTACTTTGGAGTTTCTCTAATAGTTTATTTTTATCAAAGAAAATTATTATACCATCCTGGAGAAAATAATTATTTAGATGAGGGACCTCTATCTCACAAAATCGAAAAAGTAAGTATTCAATCTGATAATGATCTAGTTGGATGGTATTACAAAAAAAATAATAACTCTAAAACTTTGCTTTTTTTTCACGGAAATGCTGGAAAATTAGATAATAGAATTTATAAACTAAATGAGTTTGCAGATTTAGATTTAAACTATTTAATTTTTGCATATAGAGGCTTTAGTGGAAATAAAGGCAAACCAACAGAAATTGGACTTTATAAAGATGCAATTAAAGCCAAAGAATGGCTTAATCAAAACAATATAGAAGATAAAGATATTGTTCTCTATGGAGAATCTCTTGGCACTGCTGTAGCAATAGAGACCGCAAGTAACAATTTATTTGCAGGTATAATATTAGAGTCCCCATTTACATCTATGGAGATTTTGGCACAAAAATATTATCCATATCTTCCTGCAAAAATTATTTTAAAAGATAAATACAAATCTATTGAAAAAATTAACAAAATAAAGTTTCCCATGCATGTGATGCACGGGAAAAAGGATAATATTGTGCCATTTTATATGGGCGAAGAAATATTTAATAAATATGGTGGTGTTAAGTCAAATTATTTTAATGAAAACGACGACCATATGATGGAATTTAATAAAAATTTAATTCAATCAATCGACAATTTTATAAAAAGTTTAAATTAAGACATAATTTAAACAAATCCACATCACTTTTAAATTCTAACTTTAGATATGTTTAAATTCCTTTTATTACTTTTTTTATTAATATTGCCAACAAAACTTAGTTCAGAAATAAATAATGAGTACTATGATAACAATTATTTTCACATTGGAAAAATGAACTCTTACAATAGTGAGTTCACTCTATATTTTAAAACACGGAAGAAAGCTATCTTAGCAAAGGGAGAATTTTATAATTATATTAATGATTTTCCACAGGATTTATACTTATATGATAAAAATTTAAATAAAGATTACCCTCTGATTTCATATGACTGGTTTCCAAAAAAAGTTAAAAAAATATCAAAAAAATATAATTACCCACTTTTCCCAGAGGATTTTGCTTACTATTTATTAAATGACAACAACACTTTAATTTTGATAAGTGCAAAAAAAAATTTTTATGAAAATTTAAAATATGACATAAAAAATAATAAGCTAGAAATTGCTAATACCTCTGGCAAATTAAATTTTATAATCTCTTCTTATGCTGAAAACTGTGGTTATAAATCTCTAAAAAATAATTTTGAGTGTAACATTTATAAACCTTTAATTTCTAAAAATTTGCTTAATTAACTTGGGTAAATGCACTTGCAAACTTCTCAGCTTCAAATATTTGTAAGTCATCCTCTTTTTCTCCAAGCCCGAGACCAATAATAGGTACTTTATATTTCTTTGAAATCGCAATCAATATTCCACCTTTTGCAGTTCCATCAAGTTTTGTCATTATGATGCCTGTGATTGGAAGTAATTTATTAAATTCTTCGAGTTGATTAATTATATTTTGTCCCGATGTTGCATCTAAAACTAAGATAACCTCATGAGGTGCTGTTTCATCACTTTTTTTAATTACATTTCCTATTTTTTTTAATTCATCCATTAAATTCTTTTTATTTTGTAATCTTCCTGCCGTGTCTACTATTACTTGATTTATGTTTTGACTTTGAGCTATTTCCATTGCTTTAAAAGCAACTGAAGCTGGATCTGAACCAGGATCTGATTTTACAATTTTAGCATCAACCCTGTTAGCCCATTCTTCTAATTGATCAATAGCAGCTGCTCTAAATGTATCGCATGCTGAAAAAAGAACTTTATTATTATTTTGTATAAATATTTTTCCTAATTTTCCAATAGTAGTTGTCTTACCAACTCCATTAACACCTGAAACTAATATTATATTTGTCTTTTCTTTTTTTAAGAAAAAATCTTTCTTTTCTAGGGGTTTCATTAGTTCTAAAATATAATTATTAAGTATTTCAAAAACTTCCTTTATTGGATCATTTTTTGGATCAATCTTTTTTTGAGCAATTATAGATTTTATCTCTGATGCTGCATCTATGCCCACGTCTGAACCGATCAAGAATTCCTCTATTTTATCAAGAGTTGTATCGTCAATTTCTTTCTTAACTATTATTTCTTTAAGACCTGATGCTATATTACTTGCACTTCTTTTAAATCCGATTTTAAATTTTTCAAAAATACCCATTATATTTTGATATTAATTTTTTCAATTTCAGATACAGGACCTCTCATTTTTATATTTAATTCATTATCAATTTGAATATTTAAAATTCCTGTTGAAAATTCTATTTTTGAATTACTATTTTGTAGTTGATTTAAATTAGCTGCGACTGCCGTTGCACATGCTGCAGTCCCGCAAGCTTTTGTTAAACCAGCGCCCCTCTCCCAAACTTTAATTTTATAATGTTGTTCACTAATTTTTTGAGCTATTGTGACATTACATTTTTCAGGGAAAACTTCATGATTTTCTATTAATGGTCCATACTTTTTTAAATTTATTTTTTCTATATCCTCGCAAAAATATATGACATGAGGGTTTCCAACATTCACTGCAATACCACCATTCATTTTATTTCCGTCAATATCAATCATACCAAGTGATAGATTTTTAGTATCAAGATTTTTACTTAAAGGAATTTTGTTCCAATCTAAATTTGGAGTTCCAATTATTGTTTCAACATCTTTATTATTAAGAACTTTAGATTTTAATATTTTTGAGGATACCGAAATTTCAATTTCTTTTTTATTTTTTTCAATACTTAGTAAATAAGCAACACATCTAGTTCCATTTCCACATGCATCTGAGCGGCTTCCATCCGAGTTAAAAAAAGCAACATCAGCATCAGCTTTTTGACTTTTGTTTATGTAGATCAACTGATCGCACCCTATGAAATCTCTGTCACAAATTTTTAAGATTTGGTCATTTGATAAGTTTAAACTATTTATTCTCTGATCAATAATAACAAAGTCGTTACCTAATCCGTCCATTTTAAATGCTTCAAATTCCATATAAATAATACTTAACTTATTTATTGACTTTTTGAACCTCTAATATAATTTACGCGCACTTCCGCAAAATACAGCAATTTGCGGTGTCTTTGGAAACAAAGAGATCGACACCAGTCAGCGAGGGTTCGCCCACTGGTGCGATACTTGCTGTGCGAAATTATGTTTGAAAATTTAACTAATAAATTTGAAGAAATTTTTTCTTCATTAAAAAAAGCCCCCTCTCTTGATGAAAAGCAAGTTGACGAGGGTTTAAAAGGAATAAGGTTGGCTTTATTAGAAGCCGATGTTTCTTTAGACGTAGTTAAGGAGTTTATTGGTAGAGTTAAACCTAAGGCGCTTGGTCAGGAAATTATAAGATCAACTTCTCCCGGGGATATGGTTGTAAAAATCGTTTATGACGAAATAGTATCTTTTTTAGGTGATAAGAATTCTGAAATCTCCCTTAATGCTGTCCCTCCAGTTCCAATCATGTTAGTTGGGTTGCAAGGTTCAGGAAAAACTACAACAACTTCAAAATTAGCTAAATTTTTAGAAAAAAATAATAAGAAAAAAGTTATGATGGCTAGTTTGGACGTTTACAGACCTGCCGCACAAGAGCAATTGAGACTTTTGGGTGAACAAAATAATATTGAAACTTTGCCAATTATAGAAGGTCAGCTTCCTGTTGATATTTGTAGAAGAGCTTTAAGTGCTGCAAATTTAAATGGTTGTGAAGTAGTTTTATTTGATACTGCTGGAAGAACACAAATAGATTTTCAAATGATGAATGAAATCAAACAAATTGAAACTATTATTAATCCTGCAGAAACTATACTGGTAGCAGATTCTCTAACAGGTCAAGTTGCTGCTAATGTAGCAAAGGAATTTAAAAATACAGTAAATTTGAGCGGCATTATACTTACAAGAGCAGATGGAGATGGAAGAGGTGGAGCTGCATTGAGTATGAAATATGTTGCTGAGGTCCCCATAAAGTTTCTTGGTGTTGGAGAAAAAATTGAGAATTTTGAAGTTTTCCATCCTGATCGAATTGCAAATAGAATTTTGGGAATGGGAGATATCGTTTCCTTAGTTGAAAAAGCTTCAGAAGATTTAGATCAAGAAAATTTAAAGAAAACAGAAGAGAAACTTAAAAAAGGTCAATTCTCGATGGAAGATTATCTTTCTCAATTACGTCAAATGAAAAAGATGGGTGGAATAGAAGGCATAATGTCATTTCTCCCTGGAGTTTCAAAAATTAAATCACAAATGGACCAATCAGGAATAGATGAAAAAATTATAACTCAAAATGAAGCTGTTATTTTATCAATGACAAAGCAAGAAAGAGAAAATCCTAAAATTATAAATGGATCAAGAAAAAAAAGAATTGCTAATGGCTCAGGTACAGACATTGCCACTATCAATAAGTTGTTAAAACAATTTAAGATGATGTCAGAAATGATGAAAAAAATGTCTAAAGGAAACATGAAAGGAATGGCGGATAAAGGGATCCCACCTGAACTATTTAATCAATTAAAATAAAGGAGATATAAGTAATGTTAAAAATGAGACTATCAATGGGAGGTACTAAAAAAAGGCCAGTATATAAAATTGTTGTGGCTGATAGTAGATTTCCAAGAGACGGAAGGTTTATAGAAAAATTAGGTTTTTATAATCCGTTATTACCGAAGGATAAAAAGGAAAGAATTGGCTTAGATTCTGAGCGAATTAAATATTGGTTAGGTCAAGGAGCTCAACCAACAACAAGAGTTGCAAGGTTATTGGGAGAAAACGATATAATGCCAATGCCTGAAAAAGGAAACAATCCTCAAAAAGCAATTCCTAAAAAAGATAGAAAAAAAGCTGACGAAGGTGGAGAAGCGAAACCAGAAGGAGATGCATCTAAATCAGCAGAAGCACCTAAGGAAGAAGCTAAGCCAGCAGAAGCACCTAAGGAAGAAGAAAAAAAATAATGTTAGAAGCTCGTATATTCACACTCTATCCAGATTTTTTTCCAGGTTATTTAGGTCAAGGTATTTTTGGTAAAGCACTATCAGAGAATAAATGGAAAATAGATACTGTGGATATAAGAGAGTATGCATTTGATAAACATAAAACTGTTGATGACACTCCCTATGGAGGAGGCGAAGGTATGTTAATGAAAGCAGATGTATTAGCAAAATCAATAGATAAGAATGTTAAAGATGGCGAAAAGATTATTTATCTAAGTCCGAAGGGTAAATTGTTCAATCATCAATTAGCAAAACAACTATCTCAAGAAAAATCAATAAATATAATTTGTGGACACTTTGAAGGAGTTGATGAAAGATTATTAAAAACAAGAAATATTGAGGAAGTAAGTATAGGAGACTTTGTTTTATCTGGAGGTGAAGGAGCTTCATTTGTAATTCTTGATGCAATTTTAAGATTTATTCCTGGTATTCTTGGCAATACAAATTCAGCTAAAGAAGAAAGTTTTGAAAACGGACTTTTAGAGTATCCTCAATATACAAAACCTCAAATATGGGAGGAAAAAAGTGTTCCAGATGTGCTATTATCAGGCGATCACGCCAAAATTAAAGACTGGCGTTTATCTCAATCTGAGGCTATAACACGCGACCGAAGACCAGATTTGTGGCAATTATATAAAAAGACTAAAGAGAATTAAAATGAAGACAATTGAAGAAATTAATCAATCTAAAGTAAAAAAAATTATTTCTGAGAGAAAGCATCCAGAATTTTTCCCAGGGGACATTGTTAAAGTTGGAGTTAGAATAACTGAAGGAAAAAGAGATCGTATTCAATATTTTGAAGGTGTGTGTATTGCAAAAAAAAATAGAGATATCAATTCTTCTTTTACTGTAAGAAAAATTTCTTTTGGTGAGGGTGTGGAAAGAACATTTGCTTTATATAGTCCGATTGTAGATACAATTAAAGTTGTAAGGTCAGGAAAAGTTAGAAGAGCCAAGTTATATTATTTGAGAGATAGAACAGGTAAATCTGCAAGAATTGCTGAAAAAATTAAAAA
>CACAJQ010000018.1:0-5912 GCA_902532805.1 uncultured Pelagibacteraceae bacterium
CCATCAGGAAGTCCAAGAAAGGAAGTGCTAAAGAATTTAAGAAAAAATTTAAAATTTAATAAAAAAAATATCCAAAGAATATATATAAGTAGAAATAAATCAAATAGACGAAAAATAATAAATGAAAATGCTTTAATTCAAGTTTTAAAAAAATATAAGTTTAAAATTTTATATACTGAAAAAATTAAATTTAAAAAACAGGTTGAAATATTTTCAAAGGCTAATTTAGTGACTGGATTACATGGTGCGGGGATAACAAATATTGTTTGGATGAAAAAAAATTCTCAATTATTTGAAATTAAGCCAGAGAAAGACTTATTTTTAAACTGTTACTTTAATTTAGCAAACGCTTTGAAAATTA
Source organism: uncultured Pelagibacteraceae bacterium (assembly GCA_902532805.1). Lineage (GTDB taxonomy): Bacteria > Pseudomonadota > Alphaproteobacteria > Pelagibacterales > Pelagibacteraceae > Pelagibacter. The sequence goes on from CACAJQ010000018.1 coordinate 362, forward strand.
ATTATCATTATTTAATATGTAAAAAACATAACTATTTCTCTTCAAGTAAAAATTCAGATTATGAGGTAAATATCGGTTATTTTGAAAAAGAATTAAAAAAGATTATTAATGAAAAATAATATAAGACTTAGGCTAGTTTCAAATTTTGATTTAATTGACGTAAAAAAAAATTTTACTTTTAGTGCATTAAATCTTGCTTTTTTAAGCTTCATTTTTTCTAAGGCAATTAAAACACATAAAAATTTATTTTTATGGTGTGACGGAATAACTGGTAAATTCTTATATAAAGTTGAAAAAATTGCAGGCAATGAATTTTTAAAAGTATTTTATAATTTTAAATTTTCAAAAATTATAGTGTTAGGAAATTATACTAACAAGCAACTCAGTTACTTAAGACGAAAATTTAATACAAATGTTTATGGAATTTCTATTCCTAAAGTAAAAAATAAAGATGTTAAAAAATTTGTACCTAAAGTTGGAAAAAATACTTTGGTATTAATAACTTTACCTACTCCTAAACAAGAAATTCTATCTAGTGAAATAATAAAAAAATCTAAATATTATAAAATTTTGTGTATTGGCGGTGGTTTAAGTATAGCTGCGGGTGAAATAAAAAAATGTCCAAGGCTTTTATATGATTTAGGATTAGAATTTCTTTGGAGACTTCGCACAGATACTTTTAGAAGATTAGAAAGGTTAATTGTTACTTTATTAATATTTATTTTTTCTCTTCTTACGGGTAAATTAAGTAAGTTAAAAGTGAAAATTATCTGAATATTTTTCTTAATTGATAAATAAAGTTTCTTAAGAAATTTACAATTTTATAAATATCTCTAGTTTTGGTCCATTTTAGATATGGAATTTTTCTATCTGAAATCAAAGTTGCTGTTAGTGGCACATTTCCTCCAGTTGAAGAAATTAAAAACTTACATTTTGACATAACGAAGAGATCTATTATAAATTGTTTACCACTTGTTTGTCTTAGTTTGTTTTTTTTAAACATGGGCTTATCTCCAATTATTTTAAAATTTGTTTCTAAATTTCTAATTAATTTATTTCTAGAAAATTCTTCGTCTGACGATATGTAAATATTTTTTATTTTTTTAGGTACAAAATTAAAAACGTTTTTATAGAAATCATTTATTTGATATGAAAATATCACATCTTTGTTAGGGATTTCTAATAAAAAATCAAGAAAACTTAAATGTTTATCTGTTATTCTCGAATGAATACATGCTAAATTTTTTTTTTTTGAAATTTTATCAATTTCCTTTTTAAATTTTTTTTTTGGTCTTAATATTTTGTAAGTACTTTTCCATTCTTCTAAAAGCTTTAAATTATCTAAATTGTCAGTATTATATTTTTTACAAGTCTCAAGAGAAATTGATGAATTGAATGGATCCATCTTTATATTTTGATTTTTTATTTTTTTTCTTTTCAAGTTAAAAACTCTTAAACCTTCTAATTCCATTAATTCTGTAAAATAATAGGGGCACTCTTTAGTTTTTATTTCAAAGATTTTTATAATTTTATTTTTTTTTTTTTTTAATTTATTGTAAGCAATGCAAAAAGTTATTTGTCTTAATCGGTCACAAAATCCTGACTTCATATAAGAAAGATCTATATACATTTTGTTATGCTAGTTTAAATTTTTAAGAAATTTTTCATATTTTGATCTAACTTTTTTTTCATTCCAATTTTTTTTTGCAAAGAGATATGCTTCTTTTTGAAATTTCTTTCTTTTAATTTTATTTTTAATTAATAAATTTAATTTAATTGCAAATTGCTTGTAATTAAAAGGACTGATTAAGTATCCATTAATACCATCCTTAACTATATCTGATAGTCCACCAACATTGTATGCAATTATAGGTTTTCCACATGATTGTGCCTCTAATGCAACATTTGGCAAATTATCTAATCTTGATGGTATTACAACAATATCTGATAGATTATAAATATTTGATAACTCTCGCTCATTTTTTACATAATTTACATATTTGATATCAAATTGAGAAATATTAATTTTATTTTTACCCGCTACAATTAATTCAAATTTATTATTATCTATTCTTGTTAGTGATTTTAACAATAAATCAAAACCTTTTCTTTTATCAGTAGGATTTCCAAATACTGCAAAAAATATCTTAATTTTTTTATTTTTTTTTAAATTTAAATTTTCAATTTTATTAATTTTTCTTGGAAAAAAAATTTTTTGATTGATTGGGTAAGGTATATAAACAATTTTTTTTTTTGAATATATCTTACTCTTTTTTGAAATTTGCATTAACCATTTACTTGGACAAATAATCGCAATTGGTTTTAAGTTAAATTTATCTTTAAATTTAATATTTGAGAGTAAATTATTAAATTCACCCTTTTTCCAGCTATTATCTCGATATTCTAGATAATTTTCTGTACCACATAACCACCACATATCATGCATGGTTATTATATAAGGTTTTTCAATTTTTTTTATATCGTTTATTGATATTGTTTCAGCATTAATCCAATGCAAGTTTATAATATCAAAATTAGACTTATTAATAAATTCTAAAATAGGTGAATTAAAAAAATTATATGAAGTTGGATTTTTGTTTCTATCAAATTTACTAATTATAATTCCAATATAATTTTTAATTTTAAAAGACAATTTTACTAAATTACTTTTGAATTGAATAATATTGTCATCATTTGACTCTTTTTTTACAACAATCATTTTACTTTCAATTCCTTTTCTAATGAAGTTTAGTGATTTATGTATCCGATAAGAAGACTTTGCCGCTCCACCAAATAAATCTGAATATGAAACATTTAATATTTTCATTATCTAATTTATCAAATTTTGTTTAATTATAATTTCTGAAATAATTTGTTTTAAAGAGTATTTTATTTTCCATTTTGGATATTTTTTTTTAAATTTATTTAAATTTGTCACATACCAGATATGGTCACCCACTCTATTTTTTTTAGAAATTTTAATTCTCATTTTTTTCTTTGTCATTATTTCTATTAATTTTATAGCCTCCAGAATAGAGCAGCTATTTTTTAAACCACCACCAACATTGTACACCTCCCCTTTAGAAGGTTTTTTAATAAATTCCCAAATCATGTTAACCAAATCGTAACTATGAATGTTATCTCTTACTTGTTTGCCTTTATAACCATAAATCGTATAAATTTTATTTTTTAAACAGCACTTCACTAAATAAGATAGAAAACCATGTAATTTTGCTCCAGAATGGGATGGTCCTGTTAAGCATCCGCCTCTAAAGCACACCGTATTCATTCGAAAATATTTTCCGTATTCCTGTACAAGTATGTCAGACGAAACTTTTGAAGCTCCAAAGATACTATGCTTTGAATTATCAATAGACATATTTTCGTCAATTCCATGTGTTGCAATTTTTTTGTTAAATGGTTCAAATCTACTTTTTTTTTCCTTGAATTTGAGTTTATTTGGCGTATCCCCATAAACTTTATTAGTTGATAACAAAACAAATTTTGAATCTTTGCAATACTGACGAGTTAATTCTAGTAAATTTAATGTCCCTGTAGCATTTATAGAAAAATCAGTAATTGGTTCTTTTGCAGCCCAATCATGTGATGGTTGAGCAGCGCAATGTATAATAGAATTAATATTTTTTTTGTATTTATTAAAAATCTTTTTTAATTCATGATAATTTCTAATATCATAAGAATAATGTATAAAATTTTTATATTTTTTTAAATTCAACAAATTCCATTTCGTATCGCCATCTTTCCCAAAAAAATATTTTCTTAAATTATTATCAATACCTATAACTTTATAATTTTTATTTAAAAAAAATTTAGCTGACTCTGATCCAATTAATCCACTTGATCCGGTTACAATAATCGTTCTCATAAACTAATTTAAGTATTTCTTTAATAAATTATAATTTTTAGTTTGCCAATTATAAACATCCGTTGCTATTTCAAATACAGATTTTATTGGTTTCCATTTATAGTATTTGAAAATTTTTTTATTATTTGTTATGTAAATTGGAATATCAGAAATATCAGTTTTTTTATTTTTTCGAATTAAAATTTTATTACTACTTATTTTCTCACAGATATTTGTGAGATTTAATAAATCGGTTGAATTGTTTACCCCCCCGCCAACATTAAAAATTTTATTGTTTACTTTACTAATTTTACCAATCTGAATACTAATCAATTTACATAAATCATCAATATGAAGTACATCTCTTACCTGATAACCATTTCCTCCAAATCCATTGTATGAGAGTTTTTTTTTTAATAGATGTTTCCACATCCATAAACTTATAAACCCCTGTTCAATTTTACCAAATTGCCAAGGCCCAGATATAACTCCAAATCGGTTAATTAAATATTTAATTTTAAATGCATGCGAATATTCTTTTATCAAATCCTCCGAAATTTTTTTTGTAAGTCCATAAAAAGAAATAGGAGAATTGTTACTGAAATTTTCACTTATTGTTATGTTCTTATTAATTTTTATTTTTTTATTTAATACTTTTTTATTTTTAACTAATCCGTAAATTTCTTTAATCGAGTAAACTCTACTTGTTGATAGAAAAATAATTTTTGAATGATCTTTTACAGCTTTCAATAAAAGGTTATTTGTTCCCATAAAATTTACAGATAAAACTTTTTTAATTCTTTCTTTATTAACTTTTGCTTCAACCAAAGCAGAACAATCAATAATAAAATCGAATTTAGGTAATTTTAATATTTTTTTTGTATCTTGAATATCAATTTTATAATTTCTAATTTCTAATTTTTTAATTCTAGATAGATTTAATATTGATCCCCGTCTCGATAAATTATCCAATGATGAAATTTTAAAACCTTTTTTTTTTAAAAATAAGCATAAATTAGATCCAATAAATCCACATCCACCTGTAATTAAAATTTGTTTCATGATATTTTTAAAAGTGTTTTTTATAAATATTATTCCAAAGATCCAAATGTTTATAGATTAACTTATAATTAACCCACAAATTTTTCGAAATTTTATCAAGTATTCTATTTAGGTAAAAAACTCTTTCATCAATTTTACGATTTCTCGAATAAGATTTAAATGGAGTTAATAAATTAATTCTTTTTATCATTCTGTTATTATTATATCCAATAATTTTAAAATGTTGTTCTTTTAAAAATTTTGTATCACATCTAATTTTTATTTCTAAATTTTTTGATTTTAAACTCATATCAATTTTTGGATCTTCATATTTTTTTTTATTTTTTGATATATGATTAATTTTCCAATTTGATATGTTGCTCAACCAAAAGATTATATGTATAAGGTAAAAATTTAAGGCACCTCCGCCCTTAAGGTAATTTTTTTTCCATGTTTTTGAATTAATTAAATAATGATTAGCTAAAAAATTCCAATTAATCTCTAGTTTATTTATTTTATTACTAATTATTAAATTTTTTATTGTATTTGCCCATTTTGTTTCATTTAAAATAAAACCAGTCTGAAATTTTATATTGTTTTTGTAAAGAATATTTACTAAATTTTTTGCTCTCCTTGGGGTGCTTG
>CACAJQ010000019.1:0-5062 GCA_902532805.1 uncultured Pelagibacteraceae bacterium
AAATAATTCAGTATTCTTGTTTTTTTTTAAAAGATTCGATATAATAGGAATAACCCATATTAATTGGTCATCAGAAAAACCGCCTCCAATATAAATTTTTTTGATCATTTGTTTAAAAAATATTTGATTGTTTTGTTTAAACCCAAGTCCAAATTTACTAATTTATTATTTTTAATTTTCAACTCACGAAAAATTCTTTTTGTATTAGCTTTTGAATTTCTAATATCTCCTGTTCTTTTGCTTAATATAATAACTTCTGATGATATTTTTCTATACTTCTTGATTTTATTTTTAATTTTCATTAAGAGATTGATAAGTTTTGTTTCTTGGCCAGTACCAACATTATATATAAATTCCGAATTTTTCGATAAAGCCATTGCAATATTAATTTTAGCAACATCTTTCACGTAAATAAAATCTCTGGTTTGCTCTTTCGATCCATATAATTCTATATTTCGATTATACATCATTGATTTTATCCAATTACTTATAACAGGTAAATTATCACCTTTTTTTTTAGAAAACGGTCCATAAACATTGAAATATCTTAGACCAACAATATTCATTTTTTTATTTTCTATATAAAATTTTGCTATTTTTTCATTTTCGAATTTAGTTTTTGCGTAAATAGATTTTAGTCTATTGATTTTAGAAGCTTCTTTAGTATTTCTTACATCGGAATATATTGCACTACTTGAAGCATAAATTACTTTTTTTACATTTATTAATTCACAATATTTTAATAAATTAGAAAATGACTTTACATTGTTATTATATACATATTTTGGTCTTTTAATAGACAATGGAACTGATGAAGAAGCTGCTTGATGTAATACATAATCAATTTTAATTTTATTTTTTTTTAAAAAATTAAAATTAAGGAGATTGCCTTTTAAAAATATTAAATTTTTTTTTCTATTATTATATTTTGAGAAAATTTTATTTAAATAACCATGATCAATATAGTTTTTATCCAATCCATAGACTATTTGATCATTTGATATTAAGTACTCTAAAATATTTTTTCCTATAAATCCTGATGCCCCGGTAAGCAACCATTTAAATTTTTTTTTTTTTAATAGATTTTTAAATTTTGTATCCATTTTTAATTATTGACTCAGCTATCAAAAAATCTAATTTGTCATTGATATCTAAGCCTTCAATTTTAGAAATTTCATAAGAAATATTTTTTTGATCAAATATTTTTTTTGTTTTTAATAAATATGATATTCTTGTTGCATAAATTGCACTATTTTCCTCAAATAAAGGTTGTCTTTTTTGGGTATTTCTGGGTGCTTTTGGAAATAATCTTTTTACAAAATTTTTATTTTTATCTTTGTACCAAAAATCTGAATTATTTTTAGATACAGTCATTATACAATTTTTCTTAGAATTTTTAGTTAAATTAATTATTTTTTTTACTGTTTTATAATTAATGAATGGAGAATTTGGTTGTATTGTTATTATCCAGCCATTTTTTTTTAATTTTTCTTTATTAATAACATGAATTAATGCTTCTTCAATTTTTGATAAATCCGAAGCTAGTTTTTTTGGCCTTTTAACAAAATTAATATTTTTATAGTTAGAAACTATATTTTTTATTTTATTGCTATCAGAACTTACAAAAATTTTTTCCTTTAACTTTTTTCCTTTAAATTTATCTAAAAGAAATGTGATAAGAGGTTTGTTATTTAATATTTTTATGTTTTTATTTTTTATTCTTTTTGAACCAGATCTTGCTGGAATTACTATAACATTCATTACATCAATCTAATATATCTTTAAAAGTAATCAGATCTTCAAGTTTCATTTTTTCATTTAGAATTGGAATTAAGGATATTTGTTTTTTTTTAAAAATTGTCCTTGCTTTATTTAAATCTTTTTTATTCAAAAAAATAAATCCTAAATTAATATATTCCTTAATTCTATTATTTATACCTGCACCTGATAAAAACGATCTAATTATGTCTCCCTCACTTAATATCCCTATTATCTTATTATTTTTTTCAATTAATACACATCTACTTTTATTTTTACTTATAGCTTCACAAGCTCTAATTAATGTTGAATTTTCAGGAATTATGTAATTTGCAAATCTTTTCATACAATTAGTAAGTAATATTTTTTATTAGTATTTTATCGTCTAATATAATTTTTTTTAGTGTTTTAATTATTCTTATAGACGAGTTTCCATCACCATAGGGATTTTTTTGTTTTTGACAAATTATTTTAAATTGTTTTGAAGTGGCTTTTTTTATTGATTTGATTATTTTTTTTTTGTCAAAATCTGAATTAATAACGTTTTTAGCTTGAATTCTATTATTTTGTCTTCTTCCTAAATTTATAGCTGGTATGGAATAAGTTGGAGCCTCAAGTATACCTGAACTTGAGTTCCCTATTATAAATTTTGTTTTTTTTAAAAGTGATAGATATATATCACGTGATAAATTCTTAAAAATAAATGTATCTGAATTTCTATTTTCTATTATTATTTTCCTAATAAGATCTGCACCTGCATCTATATTTGGAAGTATCCAAATTTTTTTATATTTAATTGAATTTAAAGAGGACATTAGAATTTTTATTTGTTTTTGAATTAAACCATATTCTTCAGTAACAGGATGCATAACTACTAATATAAAGGGATCCTTTGTATTTATGTTAAAACTTTTTTTCAAAATTGAGTCTTTAAAAGTTAATTTTTTCATATCATCTATTTGGGGTGCACCAACATTAAAAACTCTATGTTTTTCTTCCCCCATTTTTACTAATCTTTGAGCAGCATCTGAGTTCGAAGCAAAATGCAAATGTACAAGTTTTGATAAAGCATGTCTTGCCACACCATCTATATTGCCTGATCTTTCGCCAGCTTGAATGTGTGCAACTGGAGTGTAGGTATATGCTCCGGCGACAGCACCCATTAATTGTTCACCTCTATCTCCAGCGAGAATTATCCATGAAGGATTTTGTCTTTTTATAACATCTATAAAAGAGCTTAAGAAAATTCCTAAAGATTTGGTCATAACAAAATGATTGCTTCCCTCTAGAGCCATATAAATTTCATCACTTACATTATAATTTTTCTTTATTTCTTTAATTAAATTACCGTAATCTGGGAGTAAAACCATGTTAGTAGCACAAATTGAATATTTAATTTTTTGTTTTTTACATATATCAATTAGAGGTTTAATATATCCCCATTCACCTCTTGATCCTAAAAGAAATAATAACTTCATTTTTATTCTAAATCTTCCCACTTAAGTAGAGAATTTACTTTGATTTTATTTTTTACTTTCCTACCAATTATATTTTCCATTTCAAAAGATGGAATTCCTGTACCAGGCCTTTTACACCAAATATCCTCTTGTTCTATTATTTTTCCTTTTGGAATATTCTTTATTGATACTATACTTCTATACGCCCAGGCTCTAATCTGTTTTTCTTTAGGGTGAATTTTTTTTTCATCTCCTAATGTTTTGTTTATTTTTTTGCTAATTTTAACTAATTCATTTAATTCATTAAAATCAATTGAAACTTCTTGATCGGGTCCTTTCATCTTTTTATCTAATATTACATGCTTTTCAATAACTTTTGCTCCGAGTGTAATAGCGGAAAAGCTTGTAAATAATTCCGAAGAGTGATCTGAATGACCTATTATAGCTTTTGGATAAATTTCAATCATCTTCGAAATTACATTTAAATTCATATCTTCATAATTCACAGGATATTCACTTATACAATTCATCAAAACTAATGGTACTTTTTGAGACACTAAATTATAAGTTCTCGTAATTTCATCAAAAATAGACATTCCTGTTGATATAATCATCCCCTTTTTAAAATTTATTATTTTTTTTATTGTTGGTAAATCAGCCATTTCTCCTGACCCTATTTTAAATATAGGAACTAAATCATTTATTTCTTCTGCAGCTTTAAACGAAAATGGAGTACATAAGTAAGTTATTCCAACTTTATCACAGATCTCTTTAAGTTTAATATGATCTTTTAATTTTAAAGCATTTTTTTTTAAGAATTCATACAATGGCTCAGAAAAATTATCTGACATAGGTATATCTGGCAACATCTCTTCATCTGGTAAATGATGTTGAAATTTTACTGCATTTGCTCCTGCTTTTTTTGACTCCTCAATCATTTTTATTGCATAGTCAATTTTTCCAAAGTGATTATCACATGCTTCAGCAATAATATAAGGGTCAGTATTTTTTGTGATTATTGTCTTATCTATTTTGAATTCCATTTTTATTTAATAATTCTTTTAATTTATCTAAAATAATAGGAGTTGAAATATCTGGACTAAAATTATTTAAGTACAATTTCCTAGCTTCAATTCTTATTTTTTTTCTAAATTCAATATCCTTATAAGCTTTGTATACTAAATTTGATACTTCCTCGCCATTTTTTCCTACAAGACAATTTTTTTCGCTAATTATTTCGGGTTGATTAATTGCGTCATTATAATGAATTACTGTACAGGCTCCTTGAGCAAATGCATTTAAAATTCTGCATCTAAAGCCTAAAAAAACTGCAGTTGGTATTAGTACTATATCAGCTGTATCGAACTCAATATTAATGTCTTCAACATAACCTCTCATTATCACATTTGAGTCATTTTGATATTTCTTAAGTCTATCTGGCAAGTTACCTTTACCAATGACATGGATCTCAAAATTTTTTTCACCAATTGAATTTTTAATTTTATTAAGCACCTCTTCAAACAAAAAAACCAAACCAGATAAAGTCGAAGTAGACTCAAGATTACTTAAGGCAGTTATAATTTTAAATTTTTTTTTATTATTAAAGTCAAATTTATTTATGTTAAATGTAGGGTTTGTATCTACTAATGAAGTTTTAAAATATTTGCTTTTTTTTGCTCCTCTTTTTTTTAACCAATTAGCATCGTGCCATCCAAATGATCCACCATCATCAGCTTTATTCAATATTCTTATCATTTCTTTTCTTAAATGATAACCAAGCCAAAATACTCCAAGAAAATTTATAAAGTACTTTAAGTTAAATTCCAATTTTAGACCTAGTTTTTTTC
>CACAJQ010000020.1:0-4523 GCA_902532805.1 uncultured Pelagibacteraceae bacterium
TTTCCATCACCATAAACAGTTTTATTCTTGAGATCATAAATGTACGACTCAGAAATTTTTTTTTTAAAATCATTTTGAAACAAATACTTATCTTTTGAATCAATTATTCCTAATTTTCTTTTTATTATTTCATTTGAAAGAATTTTATTTTTTACTATCATCTAAAATTTTATGACTAAATTTACCATTATAACATCTTGTTTTAATGCAGAAAAATATATTGCTGAAACAATAGAGTCCGTCGTTTTCCAGACCGAGATTATCAATTCTAATTGCGAACTTGAATACATAATTATTGATGGAGATTCTACTGATAACACAAATTCAATAATTGAACATTACAAAAAAAAGCACTCTGAAATTAAACATATTATTGAAAAAGATGAAGGATTGTATGATGGTTTAGCAAAAGGTTTTAAAATTGCCAGTGGAGAAATAATAGCATATCTAAATGCAGGAGACTTTTTTAACAAAACAGCTTTTTCTGTGTTAAACAAAGTTTTTAAAAATAAAAATGTTAATTGGGTAACAGGTTTAAAAGTTTTATATAATCAAAACTCAGAAATTATAGATGTTCAATTTCCATATAAATATAGATCGAGTTTGATAAGATCAGGTGTATATGGAAAATATTTGCCCTTCATTCAGCAAGAATCTACTTTTTGGAGAGCTCATTTACTTAAAGATTTAAATTATGATTATTTTAAATCTTTAAAAAGAAGTGGAGACATGTATTTGTGGTTTACATTTTCAGAAAAATATAAATTAAACGTTGTCTATTCATATTTATCAGGTTTTAAATATCATGAAAATCAACTTACTTTTAAAGAAACAGGAACTACTGATATTTACTTAGAAGAGGCGTCAAAATTTACAAAGAAAAAAAATATTTTAACGTTTATTCTAGTATTTTGGGATTCATTGTTCTGGTTTCTTGGCAGAAATCTATCGTCTATATTTGGCTTTTTTAATTCCAGCCACTTAGGATATTCAAGAAATAAAAATAAGTGGGTAAAAATTCAAGATAAACAAAAATTAAAATACAAATATTTCTGTTGGGTATGTGATTTCAGACAATCTAACGGAGAAGGTGTAGCTTCTAAAATGTTCTTAGACGATTACTCTGACAAAATGAAGATATCAAGAAATGAATTTCTGTTACAAAATACATATAACAAAAAAATATTTTCATCAATAGATCTAGATTCGCAAATTAGCGGTGAACTAAATTTTTCACAGAAATATTTAAGCCCATTCATTGGTATTTTTTATTTATGGTTTAATTTTTTTTTAGGAAAAAAAGTTATGTATATAAATTTTTTACCTTTATGGAATTTTCTTATATTTGCTCTTGTTCCACCAGGAACAATATTGGGGCCAATAACAGGTAGCAAAATATACAACAAAGATAATATAAAAGGTTTTGAAAAATTTTTTAGAAAATATTGTATGAGGTATCAATTTAGAATTTCAAACTTTATATTAAATTTAAGATATAATAATTTAATTTTTACAACTAATAATCTAAAAGAGTTTTTATCAGAGAAAGTAATCAAAAAATCTAAGTTTAATTTTGTATATAATGTTTTTCAAAATAATTTCGATAAAAATAGTACAAAAAAATTTAATCAAAGAGATATAGATTTTATATTTTATATTAGATTTTATCCCTCCAAAGGCACAGAAACACTCATAAAATATATAAAGATTTTAAAGAGAAAATACAAAATTGTAACAGTTGGTGAATTAACAAACATTGATGGAATAAAAGAATATGGTCAAATTTCAAGAAATCAAGTAATTGAGCTATGCAATAATTCTAAGTTTACTATATTAAGCCTTGAAAATTTCAATTCTTTATTTTCATTAGAATGTATTAATTCTGGAACAAAAGTCTTTTTTAATAATGAAAATGAATATGAAAAAAAGCTTGAAAATGAAAATAAAGTATTTCCAATTAATATTTATGATTTAAAATCATCAATTGAATTAATTGATAATAAAATAAAAAATTTTGGCTAAATTTGTTTATTTGGTTTTTTAATAAATAAATAAATTACACAAGAAATAAAAATAATATGATCTGTGCCAAAAACCACAAAACTATTCTCTACTAAGCTTCTTAAAAATAAAAAAAATATAATAAATATGCATGATATTGAAACATAATCATTTTTAAAATTGCTATTAAACAATCCATATGCAATTCTTTTTATTGTAATTAGGTATAATAGAATTATTCCAACCAACCCTATTAATCCACCTGATAGCAGAACATACAATATAGAGTTGGACATATTTTCTTTGATAAAGTATCTGTCTGAATATGGCCCAAATCCAAAAAATTTTTTATTGTAATTATTACTTTTAGTAAAAATATCTAAAGTTTTATTCCATAATTCAACTCTTCCAGATGAGTAAATATTTGAATATACATAAGCTTTATCTGTTTTTTCATCAATATTAATTACATTCTTGCCTTCTATTTTCGGTTTATTTAAAAAGGTGTTATCTTTAACTATTTTTAAATTATTTGGATTAAGTGTATATACTCTAGCTCTTGTATCTATTTTCATATCATAAACTAAACCTTTTATATAAGGGACTGAAAAGCTCAATATATTTGGAATAATTAGAAAAAAAGAAATTAAAACTAAAATATTCTTATAATTTTTTTTGTAGATAAGAAAAGATAAAATAGCTAAACTAAATAAATAAAATGAGTAAATTGATAATCTGGACTGTAGCTGAAATAAATTTGAGATTAAAAAAATTAAAATGATATAAATAAAAAATTTAAATTTAATTTGTTTGTCGCTCAAAAATAAGTAAATTATTAAAGGTATAATTATTATTAAAAGATTTCTACCTAGACCAAGTGATCTGATCGTAGAAACATTGGCAATTTCCCCATCAACTAAAAATGTTGTGTAGTATAAATATGCTTTATCACTTAAAATAAATTCTTTGTATGCTAGAAATAATGTTATTAATGTAAGTAGAAATAACAATAAAATATTAGTTATATTTACTAACTTCAGCTCGTTTTCATTTAATTTCGATAATATAAAAAATGTGACTATAAAGTAAAATATAGTCAATAAATCCCTTAATTTGTTTGGCACATAACCTTTATGGATTAAATAATCGTCATTTTTAAATATTTTAACTAATTCCTCATTTAGAAGGTAAAAATTTAAATATCCTAATAAATATGAAATAAATATTATGAAAATAAAAGTTTTTAAATATCTTAATTCTTTATGTTTTTTTTTAACATATATAAAAAACAATAGAATTATAAATGGTATCAAAAACCTCAGATTATTAAAAGAATCAATACTTATAATATCAGAATTCAATTTTATTTTTGTTCCAACTGAAAACCATAATAAAATAGTGATTAAAATTATTTTAAGACTTTGGGTTTTACAAATATTTCTTATTAAATAATTTATCATAAAAATTTTCTACTTTAAATTTAAAGTTATAATGTTTTTTAAAAGTTTTGTTATTTTTTAGTAAACTCTTATATTTTTTTGATTCTATATATTTTATAAGTTTAGAAATATTTTCACCTTTAATTTTAAATACAAAATTTAATTTGTCTAAATTTTTTATACCGACTAAAGAGTAATTGGAGCATACTAAAGTACTACCATAAAAAATTGCTTCCAAAATCTTTATTTTTGTTCCCGGTGCTTTGGGCAGAGGAGCATAAAAAAATAAACAGTTTTTAATTAACCACACTAATTCTTGTTTTTTTACAATATTCAGATTTATTACATCTTTATCATTATGGCTTGGAAATCCTTCTCCTGTAAACACAAATTTAATATTCTTTAGTTTTTTTTTAATTATAGCTTTATTTTTAAATATATTTTCAACAGCTATTTTATTTGGCCAATAAGTGTAGGAACCAGTAAACAAAATAAATTTATTTTTTAACAAACTTATTTTTTTTAATTTTTTTGGAGACTCTTCTTTTACACCATTTTCAAATAAAATAGATTCTGATCTGTAATTTTTTTTAACAAATTTTTGATCTTTATTTGAAACAGTTGTGCCAATTGAATACTTATATATATATTTCTCAAAATAAAATGTTAAAAACTTTATCAAGCTTGAATTTTTAAATTTTCTTACTTCATACTCTAAATTATGAGCATGATAAATAATTTTACAATCCTTAATTGCTAACTTTAATATACATATCAAAATAAATGAATATCCAGCCCAACTCGCGCCTTCTATGATTGCAACTTTTTTTTTATAATTATTTAATTTTTTTTTTGAGTGAAAAGAAATTAATAATAAGTTGTAGAATACTCCAAATAAATTATTTCTTTTTTTTATACTAATAGTTTTATTTCTATCATTTTTCTTTTTTGATATTTGTATTAAACTTTTATTCTTGGATGGCCATAATTTGAAAAAATTTAAGCTGATATCAGAAGCACCGTGATATGAGGGTTCTACTTGAAACAGTGAAATAAATATAAAACCTATTGAATTTGATTGCA
>CACAJQ010000021.1:0-4219 GCA_902532805.1 uncultured Pelagibacteraceae bacterium
AACGTTTTTTTCTAAATCATATGAAGGAAAAATATAATTTTTTTTAGGGGAAAAAAAATTTAAAGGATTAATTATAAAACTCTTAATTAAATTTTTTCTTTCTGGAATTTTATAAATATTAATTTTTTTACAATAGTCACTAATTTCACCTTTTTTACTTTGTGACAAATTAAATTCATTAGTATCACCGACAATATTCAAAATTATCTCGTTACCTTGGGACTTGAAATATTTTATCAAAGAAAAACAAGTTTCTGCTCCTCCGTGAGAATTTAGGGATGGCAGACAATGCGTGTAAAAAGAAATTTTCATTTTGGATTGTTGATATACCAATCTATTATTTCTTTTAAACTTTCTTCTAAAGTTATGTTAGTTTTGAAACCAAAATTTTTTAATTTTGATATATCTGGGCATCTTCTTAAAGTACTACCTTCTCTTAATTTACCGCTCTTAATTGTACAATTAGAATTCATTAATTTTTTAATAATATTAACTAATTCTATAATCTTAATTTCATTCTGACTGCCGATGTTTATAATATCTAAATGTTTCCCATCTTTTAAAGCAAAGTTAAAACCATTAACAAAGTCATCTATATGTATAAAGGCTCTTGTTTCAGAACCATCTCCTTGAATATTTAAAATTTGATCATTATTTTTTTTTAATTTATTTATTTTATCTATTATTTGAGGAATAACGTGTTCCCATCCCATATCTTTTCCATAAACGTTATGCGGCCTAACTACTATTGCTCTATCAAAATTTTCTTTACAATAACTCATAAGCATAAGTTCGCTAGCTATTTTACCTCCACCATAAGAAAATCTAGGATTTTTAATATCTGGAATTAAAAGAGGAATATTTTCAGGTGTGGGAATTATTCTAGCATGATGATAAACTTCTGAACTAGATATAAGTATTAGCTCTTTTATTTTGTTAATCTCACATGCTTTCAAAACATTAAGCATTCCTCTAATTGCAATATCTACTATTTCTTTAGGTTTTTTATAAAATGTTTCTGTTCCATTAACATAGGCTGCATGGATAATACTGTCTGCTCCTTCTGATGCTTTAATAAGTTTTTTTTCATCTCTAACATCAAAATTCTTAAAATCGATTTTATTTTTGATAATATTTAATCTTCTGCTAAATCCACGCTGGTTATTATCAACGATAACAACATCGTTTTCTAAAGCTATTAACTTTGCTATAGCTGAACCAATAAAACCAGTTCCACCAGTTATTAAAATCCTTTTTCTCATATATTGCCAAAAGCTGAATAGGTGACTTTTTTTTTCAATTTAAGATTAGAACTATCAAAAAGATTCCAGCAATCATAAATAATTGCTTTAGATTTCATTAATTTACTTTTTTTTTTAAGATTTAAATTTTTAAAAGTGGAGTGATTATTCAAAATAATTATCATATTTGAATTTTTAAAACTTTCATTAATATTTTGAGATCTATTGATCTTTAAACTAACAAAATCTTCATTTTTGACTAGAGAGTCAAATATTGAAATATAACTTTTCGGAAATTTTTTTTTTATTTCTTTATAAAATTTTATTGACATTGAGTCTCTAACATCATCTGTTGGTGGATTGCCTTTAAAAGCTAATCCCAGTAAAGAAATCTTTTCAATTTTTCTAAATCTTTTCTTCAATTCATTTTTAAGTTGTAATACAATATCTTTTGGTAGATTTTCATTAATTCGTCTAGCTGCAAGTGCAATATTTGGTTTTGATTTTTTATTTTTTAAACTTTCGTTTAAAATGTATGTATCTTTAATTAAACAAGGTCCACCAACAGGGCCTGGAAATGCTAAGTTTGTCCTTCCATATTTGTACTTACCTGTATTAATTACCTCAGTAGCACTAATTTTTAATTCGTCACATATTTTTGCAATTTCATTAGCATAAGAGAAATAAACATCTCTTTGCGAATTATCGACTAACTTAATAAGCTCAGCTGTCTCTAAGGAAGAAACAATCAAATTTACCTTTGTAACTTTTTTAAAAATACTTCTAGCTCTTTTTGCAGATTTATAATTTAGCCCACCAATAATTTGTGGAATTTTTTTTACTTCTGATAATGCTTTACCCTCCTGAGTTCTCTCTGGGCAAAAAGCTATATCAAATTTTTTAACTTTTTTTTCAATAATTTTCTTAACTATATTTCTTGTAGTCCCAACTTTAACTGTTGACCTTAAGATTACTAAACCATTATTTTTGATTGAATTTTTTACTTCATTACTTACATTTTTAATTAAATCATCTCTAGATTTACCGTGTTCATCTAGTGGTGTTCCAACTGTAATTATAAAAGTATTACCTGACCAATTCTTAGGAATTTTTTTGTAAAATTTAAAATTATTATTTAAAATTATTTTATTCAGTATCTTATCTAAATTTGGTTCATAAAAATGTGGTTTTCTTTTTTTTAAATCTTGTAAAATCTTTTCACGAATTTCTACGCCAATAACCTTAAAGCCTAAATCAGCAAGAGTAGCTGAAAGAGTAAGTCCCACATATCCCAAGCCGAGAATACAAATATTATTATTAATTTTTTTCATAAAAAAACTTATTACTACAGGTCATCAAATTTACAAAGATTTACTTTACCTGATCCATCTAGCTTAAAAATCTTATTACATATTTTTAAAGCTGATTTTCGATGAGAAACTAAAATAATAGTTTTGTTATATTTTATTTTATTTAAGGAATTTATTATCTTGTCCTCAACTTTAATATCAAGAGCGCTAGTAGCCTCGTCCATTAATAGCACTTGTGAATTTTTGTATAGCGCTCTAGCAATAGCTATCCTTTGTTTCTGACCACCTGAAACCCTTGCTCCTTTTTCTCCTATAAAAGTATTTATACCTAACGGAAGTGTCTTTATAAAATCTGACAATTCTACATCGTTAATTACATTTATAACTTTGTTTTCATCTATATTTGCTTCATTAAATGAGAAGCATATATTCATTTTAATTTTATCATCGAAAAAAAATGGTGCTTGTGGAACATACCCTATTAAACTTTGCCAAGAATTTTTTAGGTCTTTTATTTTTTTATCATTAATTGTAATTTCTCCATTACTAGCATCTAATAAACCACAAATTAAATCAACTAATGTACTTTTGCCCGCTCCCGATGGACCATATATACCTACTGTGTCACCTTTAGAAATATTTAATGATAAACCATCGAATATTTTTTTTTCTGAACCATCATATTTGAAATCTACATTATTAAATTTAATATCTTTGAAGAAAATATTTTTTTCCTCAACATTGTTTTCTTTGTTTTCCTCATAACTTTTAACCATTGATAATTCATTTTTAATAACTTTTACAACTGGTAAACCATACCTAAAAGCATTAATATTAACTAGAATTCTATTTGCTGAAGGCAAAAGTCTAAAAGCAGTAGCAGCATATACTCCTAACAAAGGTACAATCGTATTAATGTTTTTTCCATTGTATATAAAAAATGTTAAAAAACCTAAGAAACAACATATGGCAAAAAACTCTAGTCCATTCTTAGGAACATTTTGAAAAGCCATCACATTGCTTTCGGCTCTCTGTGTTGCAAAATTATGTTTTTCAAATTTTTTTTTTAATTCATCCTCTATCCCCAATAATTTAATTTCTTTAACAGCCCCGAAACTCTCTTGTAATGTTTTTATAATCATACCAGTTTCTCTTTGTCTTATCTTTCCCCAATTAAATAAGAAACTTTTGCTAAAAAAATTTATCAACGATATAAAAATAAAAAAACTTCCAAATACAATAATTGTTCCAAAAGGTTCGATATAAATTAAAAAAGTTGTTAAAGAAATTACAACTGCTAACTCTGTAAATAAATAAGCAATAGGAATTAAAACTTGTCCAACAAAAACGCCTACCTCTCCAGTAGTATTCCTCATTAATTCCGCAGAATTTTTATTTAAGAAAAAACTGTAAGGTCTTTCCATGTAACTACTAAATAAAGTTTTAGCCAATCTTCGTTGAGTTTCATAAATAAATCTTGCAACAAAAAAACCAACTCCTAATAAAAATAAAGCTTTCAAAGAAAAAACTATAAAGACACTTAATATACTTAATAATAACAATTGAACTTGTGACAATGAAAGCAAGAAATTTTGAATTATTGGATATCCATTAAAAAAACCTCTTATTTGATTTTCAATAACTGACATTTCATTTACCATCAAACTT
>CACAJQ010000022.1:0-4019 GCA_902532805.1 uncultured Pelagibacteraceae bacterium
AGTTGTTAGAAATAATTATTTTCAACCAGCAATGAGAGAATTAATGGCTCATTCAGTTAGTGTTTGGGAAAGTGATCCAAAGGCATTTAAATATAATGCTGTTGGCTATATGCAAATTTCTCCGGAAGTAATGCATAAAGATGTTGCAAGTATTTATGAACAACAAAAAGCTATTGGATATGAATCAGAATTTATAGAAGGTGAAAAAGATTGCATGAAATATATGCAAGGAATTTTTAGTGATTGGCAAGCAAAAGGTATTACATCAGTCTTGCATGAAAAAAAAGGTGGATATGCATTTAATAAGGACTCAATTAAAGCACTAGAGAAAAAAGCAAATTCAAACGGTGTAAACGTTCATAAAGGAGTAAAGGTTACAGGTTTTAAAAGAGGGAGCAACAGCAATGCAATTACTGGCGTGGTTACAGATAAAGGTACAATTGATTGTGATCAGGTAGTTATTGGAGCAGGACCATGGGTAAGAGATTTTTGGAATATGTTGGAGTTACCAAAAACTACTAACATAAAAGATGCTAAAAATGGAAAAATGCATGAAGTTGAAATGTGGAAGTACTGGTTTTTACAAGAAGGTGTATTGGGTGTAGATGCAGATTATTTAAAAACTAATGAAGGTAAACCGCCTCCAGTAATTCATGTTGATACAGATGCACCACTTTATTCTGACAAAGATGGTAAAATAATTACAGAAGACCTATGGGGTATTTATTATAAACCTGATATTGAAGGATTGGGAGTTCAAGGTGGAACATCACCTTACATTGTTCAAAAACATTTTGATGAAGTTAATGTTGACCCATATGGAATTGACTCTCCTGAATATCAAACTACTGATAAATTTTCTGATATGTGGACTTCAGCACTTGCACATATTCAGAAACGTTTTGTTGGTAAATCTCATTTGTATAGAAAGGGACCATCAGGAGGATTGGGTTGTTTAACTCCAGATTCATTCCCAATATTCGATAGATTTTTTGAAAATGTTTACATGATTGCAGATGCAAATCATGGATATAAAATGATAGGTGTTGGACACCTTGTTGCACAAGAAATTTTAGGTCAAGAAAGTGAATTACTAAAACCGTTCAGGTTCGATAGATATGAAAAAGGAAAACTTCATCCGACATCGAACAGTCCGTTTCCTTGGAGCTAATTTATCTAAGTAGACAAACGTTTTTTTTTCAGTTACCTTTTTGATCTGAAAATTCAAAGGGGGAAGAATGACGGATCTTGAAAAACACGTAAACCAACCAGGTAGAGCTAAACTCGTCAAAAAGGTTAGAGAAAAAATAAACGAATTAGGAATTACTTATATCTATTATCAATTTATTTCAGTAACTGGAAGAGTTGTTGGAAAAGGAATACCAGCAGACCACTGGGAAAGAACTGCAGAAAAAGGTTTTCAATTGGTTTATGGAGCAACAGCAAATTTATTTTTAGATCGTCATAATAATTATATTGGATATGGTCCAGAAGCTATGGAATTGGTAGGAATACCTGATCCAGAAACTTTTGTTCAATTGCCTTGGGATAAGAGAGTTGGAAGAGTCTTTGTTACATGTTTTAGAAATAGAGAAGAAAGAAAAAATCCAGGTGGTCATTTAACAAGTGACTGCAGAGGTAATCTTAGAATTTTCATGAATGAGTTCAAAAAGAAACATGGATTAGAATTAAGAGTTGGAACAGAGCCTGAAATGATGTGGTTAACAAAAAATCCTGACGGCACTCCAACTGGACAAGGTTTCTCAAAACCTTTCTGTTATCATATTGATCAATTTGAATCATTAAGACCTGTGTTTATGAAGGTTATTGAATACGCAAAAGCGATGGGTCTTGATATGATCCAAGGTGACCATGAAGATGCTCCTGGTCAATTAGAGCTTAACTGGACATTTGATAATGTTTTAAGAAATGCTGATAGATTATCTACGTATAGACAAATTTGTGCTCAAGTAGCAAGAGAACATAATCTTATAGCTTGCTTTATGACTAAACCATTTATGGGAGTTTCAGCAAGTGGATGTCATACCAACATGTCTTTGTGGAAAGGTGGAAAAGTATCAGTAAACAAATTGGGTAACAAAAAACTTCCAGGTGTAGAAGAAGTCTTTAGCTATGTATCCGGTGGAACTAATACTTTCATGCCAGATACTAAGGATATGCAATTGCCTGGAAAGATTGGATTACAATCAATTGCAGGGATAATGAAACACTTGCCAGCTTTAACAGCAATTGGTTCTTCGACAGTGAACTCATATAGAAGATTATGGGATCAAGGTTTTTGGGCACCAGTTTATGCTGACTGGGGTTATCAAAATAGAACATGTGGTCTAAGAGTATCTGCTCCAGGTAGATTCGAGTACAGATCAGTTGACTCTATGCATAATCCATATTTATTAGGTGCAGCATTACTTAAAGCTTGTGATGAAGGAATATCTAAAAAAATGAAACCAGCCAAACCTGAGTCTAGAAATATATATGAAGCTCAAAAAGCTGGTAAAGATGTTAAAAAACTTCCACTAAGTTTAGGTGAAGCTTTAGATAGATTGGCGGAAGATGAGGTAATAAAATCATCAATGCCAGATGAAATGTATAAAGTATTTAATTGGTACAAACGAGATGAGTGGGAAAAATTCTTGGGTGCAACAACACAATGGGATCTTGATACTTATCTGGATTGTTTACCATAATTTAATAAGGAAATTATATGTGCGGGATTGCAGGATTAATTCATAGAGGAAATACTTCAAACGTTGGTTTTGAACTTCAGGGTATGCTTCAAGCATTAAAGCATAGAGGAGAAGATTCAACTGGATACGCTCTATACGGAAAAACTGACGGTCAAAATTTCATCATGCGATTTAAGGTTGGTGAAAATGTTGCAGAGGGAAGTTCTTCAGTAAAAGAAGATGTATCAGTTTATGACGAAAGAAAAAAAATTGTTGATTCTTATCTTTCTGAGCTAGGCGCTAAAGTGATAAAAGAGGATAGAATTCTTCCTTATTCATTGCGATATGAAATTCAATATGACAAAGATTTAATGGAATTTTCTCAAAAAATAGAAAGTGTTGAAGGTGTAGAAATATTATCTATGGGAAAATCTCTAGAAGTAATTAAAGATTTAGGAAATGCTGAAGTAGTTTGTAACAGATATAATTTAGATAAAGTTGTCGGGACACATGCAATTGGTCATGCTAGAATGGCAACAGAGTCAGGAGTGGATATTAAATCTGCTCACCCATTTTGGGGTTATCCTTTTAGCGATGTGTCAGTCGTTCATAATGGACAATTAACAAACTATTGGAATAATAGAAGAGTATTGGAAAACAAGGGCATGAGATTTATGTCAGAATGTGACTCGGAATTAATCGCTGTATATCTTGCAGAAAAAATGAGAAATGGAGCTACATTAGAAGAGGGAATGAAAGAATCTCTCGTCGGTTTAGATGGGGTATTTACTTATTTTGTTGCTACAAAAGATAGTTTAGGAATGGCAAAAGATACAATGGCTGCAAAACCACTAGTATTGTATGAGTCTGATGATTTAGTTGCAATGGGGTCAGAGGAAATTGCAATAAGATCAATATTACCACAAGAAATCGAGACTTATGATCCTTTTGATGGAGAAGTTAAAGTATGGCAAATTTAAAAACATCAGAAAAAAAAAGTAAAGCTCAATCAATGGGACTTCATACAGAAGTCTTAACTGGAAAAACACAACAAAAATTTTTTAATCCAGATGAGGCTGAGAATTTTTATTACTTTGGGACATATGATGTAGATTTTAACAAAAGAACTGAAATTGACGTTAAGAACATGGATTGTCGTGAAGCAAATAAAAAAATTGATGAATTAATGAAAGATGGATACGGAACAATTGTAATAAAAAACCCTCAAGGGAAACATAGTTTGGGAGTTGGAATCCTCAATAAATTAAATTTAATATTTGAAGGTAGCTTAGGATACTTTGGATGTGGATCAATGGATGGTCCTATTGTTAG
>CACAJQ010000023.1:0-3899 GCA_902532805.1 uncultured Pelagibacteraceae bacterium
ACACTCATCTGAGCACAATAAAATTGCTGTGCCAGCTCTAACTGCAAATCCATCAGAGTTTTCTGCAAGAATTGCAGCAAATAGCTCTATAGTTCCTTTGATGAACCAAGACTTAATTAGACCACTTGATGATCTTGTTAAGAAATATGGAAAAGGAATACAAGACTCTCAATTGATAACAATTGATGGAAAAATAATGGCAGTTGCTTTTATGGCAAATACTCAGCACTTATATTACAGAGAAGATGTTTTAAAAGAATTGGGTATAGCTATTCCTAAAACATATGAGGAAGTAGTTGCGGCATCAGAAAAAATAAGAGCATCTGGTAAAATGCAATATCCTTACGCAGCAGCATACAAAGCTGGTTGGAATTTAGCAGAAGAATTCGTTAACATGTACATTGGACATGGAGGAGAATTCTTTAAAGCAGGAACTGCTCAACCAAGCATTAACAATGCAAAAGGTGTAGCAACATTAAATATGTTAAAAAAATTAGCAGGTTTAAGTAACCCAGATTATTTAACTCACGATAGTGAAGCTATTAAAGTTGAATGGGAATCTGGTAATGTTGCATTAATGACTCTTTGGGCATCAAGATCAGGAACATTGCTTGATGATGATGGTGATGCAAAAATTACAGCTGCAACTAAATTAACCGGACCAGCAACAGTTGCTGGAGGAAACATACCAGCGGCGACTTTATGGTGGGACGGTTTCACATTAGCAAAAAATAGATCTGACGCTGATGCTGAAGCAACATTTAGAGCTTTGGCACACGCAGCTGCTAACAAAAAGATGGTTGCAGATGCAGCGGATCAAGCTGTTTGGTTAATTGAAGGTTTTAAGCCTGGACCAAAATCAATTGGAGTTATCGAAGCAGTTAAAATGAAAGCTAAACCATATCCAATGTTACCACAAATGGGTTTAATGCATGGTGCATTAGGAAGTGAGATTGTTGAATTTTTACAAGGTAAAGAGTCAGCAGAACAAGCTTTAAAAGATGTGGAAGCAGCTTACATGAGTAAAGCAAAAGAACAAGGCTTTCTATAATCTATAAATTTTAAGTGGGGATAAAATCCCCACTTATTACATTAATGCCTAACAAAACTTTTTTTTGGTTTTTCTTGCCAACTGGATTGGCAATGATTTTATTTATAGGTCTTCCTATTATTTCAACAGGAATACAATCATTTTATGCGCAGCACGACCAAGTAGTTAAAGAAGTAAAAAAATGTGATCCTTTTGGATGTACAGTTTCTATAGTTGTTGACCAAGAAAAAACCTCAAAAATTCGAGAAGAAAAGCCTTTAGGAAAATTCAACGGATTTGGGACTTATGTCGATAGAAATCATCTTGCAATAGAAGAAATTGGAAAATTTTGGAATGAAACAAATAGTTTTGGGGAATTTGTAGATCAAGTTACCAACCTACCCTTTTACAAGGCTCTAATTTTTACTTTAACTTATTGTTTGTTTGTAACGCCTAACGTCTTACTTTTAGGTTTTATAATTGCATTAAGTCTTAATGCAGTAACTAGAAGAATTAGAGGGCCACTAATATTTGGAACCATATTGCCGATGATTGTTACTCCATTGGTGGGTTCTTTAGTTTTATTTTGGATGATAGATGCAGAAGGAATTATTGGCGCGAATTTGCAAATGTTAATGGATGACCCTTATTTATCTTTAAAATCCTCAAAAACTCTTACTTGGATAACTATAATAATTTATGGAATTTGGCACCATTCACCATTTGCTTTTGTAGTATTTTATGCAGCTTTACAAACTGTTCCCCAAGAACCTGTTGAAGCAGCTATTATTGATGGAGCATCAAGATGGCAGAGAGTAAGACATATTGTTTTGCCTCATATTTATCCTGTAGTTACATTTGTTGCTCTTATTTCATTGATGGATAATTTTAGAGTTTTTGAGCCTATAATTGGTTTCAGTGCTGAAGGAAGTGCTCAATCTTTGTCTTGGTTAATTTATGATAACCTCGTTAATGAGGAAGTAATATTATTTGGTTCGGCCGCAGCCACCTCAATGATGACAATTGTTGGGATAGCCATACTTTTAGCACCAGTTTTAATAAGAACATGGAAGGAATTTAGGACAGCGAGATAAATGGAATACGGACTTGATAAAAGATCAAATGCTTTAAAAATTTTTAATACAACCTTTATAATAGTTTGGTTGTTGGTTGCATGCTTTCCCTTTATTTGGACTTTCTGGGGGTCATTTAAAGTAAGAGCTGATTTTTTTTCAAGAGCTGACTGGTGGTATGCTATTACGGCATTCAATACGTTGTTAGAAACTGGAGGAAAGTTTACAACAGATGCTTATAGTCAAGCATGGACTGAAGGAGAGTTTTGGAAAGCATCTAGGAATACAGTTATAGTTACATTTTTTGTTGTAACTATTTCATTGTTCCTCGGGACCTTAGGAGCTTACGCTTTATCTAGGTCTACAAGAAATTATGCATTTTGGATTTTAATTGCAGCATTAATTTTTAGAGCAATGCCTCATATTACATTAGTCTCTGGTTATTTATTTCCTTTTTTTCAATTACAAATTTGGGGAATACTACCGACGACCATCGTTGTTCTTGTTGCAATAAATCAACCATTTACTTTGTGGTTATTGTATTCATTTTTTAAAACTGTTCCTAAAGAACTTGATGAAAGTGCTTTAATTGATGGCTGCTCTTATTTTCAAGCATTTAGACATATCATTATGCCAGTAATGTGGCCTGGAGTAATAACAGCTGGATTATTTAGTTTAATGCTTGCGTATAATGATTTTACAGTGACAGCTCTTTTATTAAATCAGGAAAATCATACTATGGTACCCAAAATCCAAAGTTATCTTGGAACAAATCAACATGAAGGTAATTTGATGTGGGCTGTTTCAGCAGTTGTTTCAGCTACTGCTCCTTTATTTATGTTAGTTATGTTTTTCCAAAGACAAGTAATCAGTGGATTAACAGCTGGTGCTGTGAAGGGATAATGAGTTACAAAGCTGTTTTATTTGGTTCTATTGGAACTTTAGCTGAGACATCAGATCTTCAAAGAGATGCATTTAATGAAGCTTTTAAAATAAGTGGATTAGACTGGTTTTGGGATGAAGATATATACAGAAAACTATTGTCAAAATCAGGTGGAACTACGAGAATCAATGATTACGCAAAAGATACTAGTGTTGAAATAGACGGAAAAAAAATAAGAAATTTAAAAACCAAAATTTTTAATGAATATTTAAACAAACACAAAGTTGAACCTAGAGACGGTGTAAAAGAAATAATTCAATTTTGTAAAAAGAACAAAATAAAAATTGGGCTTGCTAGCTCAACAACGAGTAACAATATCAATTCTATTTTTAACTCGTTAAGAGGAAGAATTGAAAAAAAAGATTTTGATTTTATCGGCAATAATGAATTCATATTAAGAGAAAAACCATATCCCGATATTTATAATTATGCTTTAAAATACTTGAACATTAACTCAGACGAATGTGTGGCAATTGAAGATACAGAAGAAAGTTTAAATTCTGCTTTAAGTGCAGACATAAAATGTGTTGCATTTCCTGGAAAATATCACACTCAATACGGATTTGATGGGAACCATTTAAAGGTTAATAAATTATCAAAAAAAATCTTTAATAAATAATATCTCTAATAATGTAAAAAACTATACCTGACATAAATATTATAATAAAAATATTTATGTATTTCCAAAAGCTTCTATTATTTAATTTATTTGAAAAAATCTTAGATAAGTATCCTAAAGAAAAAAAAAATAAAAAAGAAGCTATAGAAGCACCTATCCCAAAGTAAATTTTGTTTTCAATATTAAAGGATTTTGAGAAATTTCCTAAAAAAAATACTGTATCAGAATATACGT
>CACAJQ010000024.1:0-3892 GCA_902532805.1 uncultured Pelagibacteraceae bacterium
AAATTTTTTTTCTAAGAACATAAGGGGGTCTTTTTTAATCCAATATTTAATTTCTTTTTTAGGTCTATAATTCAAATTATCATCAAAATTGGGTCCGCAATGTTCTCTGTGTCTATATGTTAAAAATTCTCCAAAAATAGGACCTTTTCCCGACTTCACATATTTTATAGATTTTGAGACTTTGTTATAAATTTTAAATGGATCATTTCCATCTACAACAAATGCCGGGCAGCCCAGACCTTTAATCATTTTGTGTATTTTTCTTTTTGCCGGCTGTCTAAATTTCATCGGAGTGTATACTGAATATAAATTATTCTCACACACAAAAAAAACTGGTAACTTTTTTAAAATAGCAAAATTGATAGACTCATAGAAGGCTCCTTCTTCTATTGCGCCATCTCCTAAATAGATTATTACAACTTCTCTTTTATTTCTCAATTTTTTTGCTAAAGCTATACCAACTCCTACTGGAATACTGTTGGCAACTATTGCGGTTGATCCTGCAAACCCAACTTTTCTGTCGATTAAATGCATAGAACCTCCTTTTCCACCTGCACATCCATTTTCTTTTCCAAATATTTCACATAACATTTTTTTTAAATTTCCGCCTTTTGCTAGGTAATGTGCATGTGCTCTATGACCACTAACAGCTGAATCTTTTTTACTCAAAAATAGACTTAAAACAGATGGAACAGCCTCTTGGCCTATTGACAAATGAGTTGGACATCTCATTTCGCCTTTATGATATTCAAACGCAATTTGTTCTTCTACATATCTTATTCTAAAAATATTTTTCCAGATGTTAAAAGCTAAATTATTATTCATATTTTAAGAGAAAAAGTTGTTTACCATATTTGAAATATAAATTATTTCTTTTTTTTTTAAAAATTGATTAATTGGCAATGTTAATATTCTTTTAGATTGCATTTCAGTCACTGGAAAATCTCCTTTTGAATATTTGAGATAACTAGAAGCTTTTTGTAAATGAATTGGGATTGGATAATGTATTGCAGTGTCTATACCTTTTTCTCTCAAATATTTTCTTAATTGATCTCTCTTATCTACCTGTATTACAAATGTATGATACGTATTAAATTCGTCTTTTTTTTCATAAGGGAAATATACTTTATTCATATTTAAGTTTTCTAAATAAAGCTTAACATTATTTCTTCTAATTTTGATTATTCTCTTAAGGTTATTAATTCTAAAGTTTAATATTGCCGCTTGTAAATTATCCATTCGAGAGACAAAACCAAAGTTTTTTACATTATTTCTACTCTCATTCATTCCATGAGTTCTTAAACTTTTAATTTTGTCATAAATTTTTTTATTATTTGTGGTCAAATATCCTCCATCACCCATAGCATTTAAATTTTTCAAAGGGTGCGCAGAAAAACAACCAACATCTCCCCACGATCCAGACATTTTAGTTTTATATTTTGACAATATAGATTGTGCACAATCTTCGATTACTGGAATACTATACTTTTTTGATATTAGCTTAATTTTATCCATTGAGCACATTCGGCCTGTAAGATGCACTGGCATAATTGCTTTTGTTTTTTTTGTTATTTTTTTCTCTATTTGATTTTCATCAATATTCTGGTCTTGTTTAACATCCACAAAAACTGGCTTAGCACCTAAATGAACTATGACTGAAGTTGATGCGATAAATGAATTTGGCGGAGTTATGACCTCATCTCCACCTCGAACACCCAACAAATGTAATGCTAGAGTGAGGGCATCAGTTCCACTATTTAACGATACACAATATTTAGTTTTACAAATATTTGAAATTTTATTTTCAAATTTTTCTACTTCTGGTCCACCTACCCAATTTCCAGATTGAAGAGTTTTATCAATTAATTTTAATAATTTTTTTTTTTCTGATTTATATTGTTTTATAATATTAACGTAAGGAATTTTCATTATTTTGAATAAAATTCCTTTATACACTTTATAACATAGTCCATTTCTTTCTTTGAGAGATGTTGGTCACAAGGAAAACTTATTATCGACTTTGCATGTTTATCTGCAACAGGAAAATCTCCAATTTTATGTTTTAGAAATTTCATTGCTGGTTGACGATACATTGGTATTGGATAATGAATTTTTGCCTCAATTCCTTTTTTATGACAAAACTTTAATAGTTCATTTCTTTTTTTTGCGAACACAATATATAAATGATAAACAATTTTGTAATTTTTCAATCTTTTAGGTACTGATATTTCATTAATTTTATTCAAGGCATCATCATAATATTTTGCATTTTTAATTCTTTGATTAGCAATTTTTTTAGCACTAGGTATTAACCAGTTTCCAACAACTGCTTGTAAAGTGTCCAATCTTGAGTTGTAACCTGTTATTTTGACATTATCTCTATCAACTAAACCGTGATTTCTCAAAAGTTTTAATTCCTCATAATATTTTTTATTATTAGTAACTATAATTCCTCCATCTGACCAAACATTGATATTTTTTAATGGATGCAAAGAAAAAGCTCCAAAATCACTCCAAGTACCAGAATTTTTTTTATTTATTGCTGCTAAAATTGACTGGCAAGCATCCTCAACAACTGGAATATTATACTTTTTAGAAATTTGATTTAACTTGATCATATCAGTCATATATCCTGTAAAATGGACTGGGACTATGGCCTTGGTTTTTCTTGTAATTTTCTTCTCTACAAGGTTAACATTCATGCAAAAACTATCATCACAATCAACAAAAATAGGTTTTGCTCCTAGTTCACATATCGCTCCAACAGTTGCAACAAATGTATTTGCAGCTGTAATTATTTCGTCTCCTGGTTTTATCCCAAGTACTTTCAGACTTAATTTTATAGCATCTGTACCCGAGTTAACACCTACGGCATATTTGGTACCAATTAATTTTGCAAATCTTTTTTCAAATTTTAAAAGCTCCCTACCTAATGTAAAGTCGCCCGTTTTCACAAAATTTTTTAAATTTTTCCAAAGGTCATCACAATTAGAGAATTGTTGACTTAAATATGAATATCGTACTTTCAATTTATATTAAATTTATATTGTTCATTCTTTTAATATTATAAAATAACTCATTCTCAAAAGTATTAGTTAAAATATTATTTTCAAATGCAGTTTTTAAATCTAATACAGCATTTTGAACAGTAAATTTTGTAGTAAAGCCTAATATGTCTCTAATTTTCTCAGAACTTACATGATATGATCTATTATCATCAGATTTGGTATTTATAATTTTAACGTCTTGACCAATAACTTCTTTCACATCATTTGCAAGTTCATTAACCGATTGATTTCTAAAACCAACGTTAAAAATCTGACCGTTTATTATTTGTCCATTTGCTTCAATTACAGACAAATAGGAATTAACCATATCATCAATATGAATATTTGGTCTCAATTGATCACCTCCAAATACTTTTATTTCTTTATTGTGATATGCATGATTTGTGAGAATATTTACAACTAAATCAAGCCTTTGCCTTTTTGCGTACCCACAAACTGTTGATGGTCTAATTGTAGTGGTCACAAAATTTTCAGATTTATACTTATTAAGAATTTTTTCACACTCTCCCTTAAATTTTGAATAATCAGTTAAAGGCTCAAGAGACATATCTTCAGTAACGTTTTTTTCTTTTTTTATTCCATAAACTGAGGAAGAAGAAGCGTATATGAATCTACTTATATTACTCTTCATGCTTAACTTAACCAATGGTTCAAATGAGTCTAGATTTATTGATTTACCTAATTTAGGATTTAATTCAAAACTTGGGTCATTTGAAATACAAGCCAAATGAATTAAAAATTCATGTCCAGGCAGGTTATTTTCTAATATAGTTGTGTTTCTTATATCTCCTTTAATAGTTTTTAAATTTTTATGGTTTGGTAAT
>CACAJQ010000025.1:0-3597 GCA_902532805.1 uncultured Pelagibacteraceae bacterium
AAAAAGAAAAACTCTCAAAATAACTTTTCAAAATTAAGCGTATTTCAGAATCAAAAATATAAATTTAAAAAAAAATGTCCATTATCTGGAAAAGGTGCTCCAGTTATTGATTATAAAAACGTAAAATTATTAAGAAGATATGTTTCTGAAAATGGCAAAATACTTCCTTCAAGAATTACATCTGTAAGTCAAAAAAAACAAAGAGATTTATCTTTATCTATTAAAAGAGCTAGAAATTTAGCATTGATATAGTTATGAAAGTAATATTACTTGAGAATGTAAGAAAAGTTGGTTCCATCGGAGAAATTATTGATGTTAGAAGAGGGTTTGCAAGAAACTTCTTAATTGCAAAAAAAAAAGCACTTTTTGCATCAAAAGAAAATATAAAAGAAGTAGAAAAAATCAAAACCGAACTTAACAAAAAAGACCAAGATAGAAAAAGCACAGCAAAAGAAATCGATGAAAAATTGAAAAATAATGAATACACAATTAAAAAACTCAGTACTGAAAATAAAGAGTTGTATGGTTCAGTTAAACCAACAGAAATAGCCAAAATTATAAAAGATAAGGAAAATATTGAAATTAATCCATCTATAATACAACCTATCAAAGAAATAAAATCCATAGGAACATTTAGCGTAAATCTAAATCTCCACTCAGAAATACAATCTCAGATTAAAATAAAAGTTATTTCTCAAGAAGAAAATCAATAATTATACAATTTTTTCCCCAGTAATAATTTTCTTTTGTTTTTTTTTAGAAAATATTTAAATTTAATCATGTCTCAATCTTTAAACATTTTAAAAAATAAATCTGATGAAATGCCTAATAATATTGAGGCTGAGCAATCGGTAATTGGATCAGTACTTTTAACTAATGAAATATTTGATGAAGTAAGTTTAGTGTTATCCAGTAAAAATTTTTACGATCCAATCCACAGAAAAATATTTGAAGCTTTAGAGAAATTAATTTATGGAGGGCTTTTAGCCAATCCAATAACCTTAAAAAATTATTTTGAAAACGAAAAAGACGATTTAAATATCCCTGAGTATTTAGTTAAAATTACCAAATTTTCGACTTCATCTAGACAAGCATTGGAGTATTCAAAACTTATTTTTGATCTTTATGTCAAAAGAGAATTAATTAAGATTTCTGGTGAAGTAATAGATCAAGCAAAACTTAATGACATTGGAAGTGACGGCCAAAAGATAATTGAAAATTACGAAAAGTATTTATTTGATTTAGCGGAGAAAGGATCTTTTAGTTCATCTTTAATAAAATTTGATGAAGCAATGAGACAAACAATCGAAATGGCCTCAAATGCATACAAAAATGAAGAGGGTATAGTTGGAGTGCCTACCGGGTTAAGAGATTTAGATGACAGGCTAGGAGGATTGCATAAATCTGATCTTGTGATAATTGCTGGAAGACCCTCAATGGGGAAAACTGCATTAGCAACTAATATAGCATTTAATGCTGCTAAAAAAATTCAAGAAATGGGTGAAAAAAGTTCAGTAGCCTTTTTTTCTCTTGAAATGTCATCAGAACAACTTTCAACTAGAATCTTAGCTGAACAATCAAGAATTAAATCAAACGATATAAGAAGAGGCAAAATTTCAGAGGAACAATTTGATAAATTCATAGAAACGTCAAAGGATATATCTGAATTACCTTTATATATAGATGAAACTCCAGCAATAACTATCGCAGCTTTGAGTAATCGAGCGAGAAGAATTAAAAGATTATATGGATTGAATTTAGTTGTTATAGATTATATTCAATTAATGAGAGGGGCTAATCAAAATAATGGTAGAGTCCAAGAAATATCAGAGATAACGCAGGGTTTAAAAGCTCTCGCAAAAGAGTTGGCTGTACCAGTGCTAGCATTATCTCAATTATCCAGAGCAGTTGAGCAAAGAGATGATAAAAAACCTCAATTATCAGACTTAAGAGAGTCAGGTTCAATCGAACAAGACGCAGATGTAGTGATGTTTGTTTACAGGGAAGCATATTATTTACAAGGAAAAGAGCCTAGACCTGCCACAGTTGAGCATGCTGAGTGGCAAGCAAAAATGAATGAGGTTTCACATCTGGCAGAATTAATTATTCAAAAACAAAGGCATGGACCAACTGGGAATGTAATGCTTGAATTTGAGGCAATGTTTACCAAATTTAAAGATATTCAAAATAATTAAATTAAATTATAAAGCTAATAGTTGATGTTGGCCAAATTTTATCAAAATATTATATTAAAAAAACCAGGCTCCATTTTAGTTTTATTATTAATTTGCTTGTGTTTTTTTGGGTATTATTCAAAAGACTTTAGGCTTGATGCTTCATCTGAAACTTTATTAATAGAAGGTGATCCTGATTTAAAATATTTAAATGAAATAAACAAAAGATATGGGGCTAAAGAATTTTTAGTTCTTACTTACACCCCTAAAGGAAGTATGATAGAAGAAAGTTCTATCGAAAATCTTACTAAATTAAAAAAAGAAATTCAAAAACTTAATTGGGTGCATAGTGTAATCACCCTATTAGATATTCCTTTACTAAACAGCTCCGATGAACCGCTTATAGAGAGACTGCAAAACTACTCTACGCTTAGTTCACGAGGTATCGATAAAGAAAGAGGGTTTAATGAAATATTGAATAGTCCGGTTTTCAGGAATTTTGTAATTAGTGAAGATGCTAAAACATCTGGAATTATTGTTTATTTAAAGACTAAAGATAAAATAAAAGACTTTAAAAGTAAAAAAGAAGAAGAGGTGTTTAAAGATAAATTAAAAAAACAAAATCATCAAAATATCTTAGAGATAAGACAAGTAATAAAAAACTTTAGTTCAACAAGCAAAATTCATTTAGGTGGTATTCCTATGATTGCTGACGATATGATGACTTTTATAAAAAACGACATAATTGTTTTTGGACTTGGAGTTTTTTTATTTATAATTACAACTCTTTGGTATGTATTTAGAAGATTGATATGGATAATTGTACCTATAAGCAGTTGTTTTTTTTCAGTTATAATAATGACAGGACTTCTAGGTCTCTTGGGTTGGAAAGTTACTGTTATATCATCTAATTTTATTGCTTTAATGTTAATATTAACAATGGCTATGAATATTCATATTAGTACAAGATATCTTCAGCTATCAAAACAATTTCCAAAGTTAAATAAATTTAAAATTATTTCTTTGACAACGAGCAAAATGTTTTGGCCTATTTTGTATACAGCTTTAACAACTATATTTGCTTTCTTATCTCTGGTGTTTAGTGAAATAAAACCAATTATAGATTTTGGATTTATGATGACTTTTGGTTTAATAATTTCGTTTCTTATTACATTTAGTTTATTGCCAACATTAATTAATTTATTTAACTTTAATAAAGTTTCTATAAAAGAGGAAAAAGGTACTAAAATTACTAATTTTTTCAGTAACGTTTCAGTTTTAAACCAAAATACAATATTTGGAACAACCATAATAATTGTATTTCTAAGTATATTTGGAATTTCAAAGCTTGAAGTTGAAAATAGTTTTATAAATTATTTTGATAAAAATACCGAAATTTACAAAGGAATGAAACTTATAGATG
>CACAJQ010000026.1:0-3540 GCA_902532805.1 uncultured Pelagibacteraceae bacterium
GAAGATCTACAAATGTTTTTATTAAAAAATCCCGAATTAAAAGAATTAGATTATGATTTGATTGATATTTTTAAAAATTGGTTCAATCCTGGATTTTTAAAATTAAGAAAAATAACCTGGGATACTAAAGCTGCAATATTAGAAAAATTATTAAAATATGAAAAAGTTCATTCGATGAAAGATATGAATGAATTGAAAATTAGATTAGGTGAAAATAGAAGATTTTTTGCTTATTTTCATCCAGCATTAGAAGATGAGCCAATAATCTTTGTTGAGATTGCGCTAACTAAAGGACTAGCTAAATCGATACAAGAATTAACAAGACCCAATGATGGGAAAAAAGAAGATTATGATACAGCTACTTTTTATTCAATTAGTAACTGTCAAGAAGGGCTTTCAAGAGTTACATTGGGTAATTTTTTAATTAAAAGAGTTGTATACGAACTGCAAGAAGAACTACCTGATGTAAAAAATTTTGGAACCCTATCACCAATGCAAGGTTTTGCTGATTGGGTAAAATCATCTGAAAATGAGAAAATAAGTGAGATAGTTCAAAAAGATAATTTTGTAAAAGTTGAGTTTTTAAAATCATTAGATCTTAAAATTGGAGATAGAAAATTTATAGATAATAAAGATTTACTAACAAAACTTGCTTTAAATTACTTAGCTGTACAAAAAAATGATCTAGGTTTTCCTATTAATGATGTATGCAGGTTCCATTTAAAAAATGGAGCTGAAATTGATGATATTGTAGTTAATGCTAACGTTTCTGATGTAGGGTTTAAAAGATCATTTGGAATTATGGTTAATTACAAATATGAACTTGGGAAAATTGAGCAAAATCATCAAGAGTATGTAAACGAAAAGAAAATTAATTTATCAAGCAAACTTAAAAAATATGTCTAGATTAAATAGAACAGTCTCTGTTGCTCCTATGATGGACTGCACAGACAAACATGAGAGATTTTTCTTAAGACTAATTAGTAAAAACGTTCTTCTATATACTGAAATGATTGTCTCAGAGGCTATTGATAGAGGAGATAAAAAGAAACTATTAGAATTTGATATGAGGGAAAAACCTGTTGCTCTGCAACTTGGTGGTTCTTCTCCAAAATTATTAGGAAATGCAGCATATTTAGGTGAAGAATTTGGTTATGATGAAATAAATTTAAATTTAGGTTGTCCAAGTAAAAAAGTTCAGAAAAATAGATTTGGGGCTTGTTTAATTCAAGAACCTAATCTTGTTGCTGATTGTCTAAGTGAAATGATTTCAAAAACAACACTTCCTGTAACAGTTAAAACTAGAATTGGATATGACAATGTTGATCAATACGAAAATTTATATAATTTTGTGAATATTTTAAAAGAAACAGGTGTTAAAACTTTTATAATCCATGCCAGAAAAGCAATGTTAGGAAAATTTACACCTAAACAAAATTTAAATATTCCACCATTAAAATATGAATATGTAAATAAATTAAAGAAAGATTTTAAAAATTTAGAAATAATTTTAAATGGTGGCATAACTTCTACTGATCAAATTAAAGAACATTTAAATAATGTAGATGGTGTTATGATTGGGAGGTCAATTTATCATTCCCCTTACATGTTAGCAGATATTGAAAATAAAATTTTTAACAATTGTGAAGTTTTGACAAGACAAGAAGTTGTTGAGAAACTAATTGAGTATGTAAAAGAAGAAATTAAAAAAGGTACAAGATTAAATCAAATCATGAGACATACTCTTGGTTTATTTCATGGACAAACAGGTTCTAGTTTTTGGAAAAGATATTTAAGTGAAAATATGTGTGTAAGAGATGCCGATGTTAAGAAAATTGATCACATAATGGATAAAGTAAAATTTAATCCACAAAGTATATCGGCAGGTCAAATTGAATAATACTCTTTTAGAGATTAATAATATTTATTTTATTTTTTTAATGATGGCAGCCGCTGTTCCGGTTGGTTTTTTTGCAGGTTTTTTTGGTATCGGTGGAGGATTAATCTCAGTTCCATTTTTATTTTTTGTATTTGAAGCATTTAACGTGGATAAAGATTATTTGATGCATTTATCTGTAGGGACAGCTTTTTCAATAACAATTTTAACTGCTACAGCTTCAGTATTAACTCATAGAAAATACAACGCTGTTGATTTTAATATTATTAAAAATTATGGAACATTTGTAATAATTGGAGTTTTCTCTGGAACATTGATGGCATCATTGATGAATACTAAAACATTATTATTCTTTTTTTCTGCTGTTGTTTTCTTTTTTGGAGCTTACTTGTTGTTACAAAAAGAAAAGAAAAAAAAAGTTAAAAAAAAATTTAATATTTTTCCTAGAATAATATTTGGATTTTTGTCAGGATTAATATCTGCTCCTATGGGCATAACAGGAGCTATGATGAATGTTCCTATACTGAGATATTTTGGTTATCCTATTAACTTAGCAATAGGAAGTTCTGCAGCGATTGGATTTATAATAGCTCTATTTGGATCAATTGGATTCTTTACGTCTGGCTTGATGTTAAAAGCAGATATCCCACTCAGTATTGGATTTATTAATATACCTGCATTTATAATATTTGTTCCAATAACCACATTCATGGCAAGGATTGGAGCAAAAACAGTTCAAGACCTAGATAGATTTAAAACACAAAGGTTATTTGGTGTTTTTCTCTATGTTATTGGAACTTTGTTTTTATATAGGTTTTTAGTGACTTAGGAGACGAGGTGGTTTCAGTCTCCCTCCGCCACCTCATTTAATAATTTAAACGATTCTTTCTCATTTACTTAACTCTTTTTAGTTGAAATGAATTTGATATTAACATTTTTCAATGTTAACTATATTTATGATAAGATCTTTAAAAGCGTTATTTTACCTTATTTTTTTCTCATTATTTAGCAATATTGGTCTTACTCAGGATTTACAATCGAAATTAGAGAATAAGATATATTCAAAAATAAACGAATTTACTGAAAATATTGGATCAAGTTTAACAAACAGTTTTAAAGACTATGAAAATTTAAAATATTTGGATTTCTCTATTGATTTACAAGAGCATTTGGAACCGACTATTGAAATTCAAAGTGTAAGCGAATTAGTCGGATCAAGCGACGGCACAATATTTAATCAAATAAATTTACTATCTCATGATAAAGAAACTACAATTAATTTTGGAATTGGAAAAAGAAAACTTTTTGATAACGATACTTTAATGCTGGGTTCTAACATTTTTTTAGATTATCAATTTGATGAGTCTCACTTAAGAAGTGGAATAGGCTTCGAAGCAGTATCGAGTACTTTGGATTTAACTGCTAACTATTATAATGCTCATTCAGGTTTTAAAGCAACCGACTCAGGAAGAGAAAAAGCTCTTGATGGATATGATGTCCAATTTAATTTTCATTTGAAAAAAAATAATAAAAAAGAAACAGACATATTTTTACAAACGTTTGAATGGAAAAATCCAAATTCCAGTTATAAAGTTGATGGACAAAAAATTGGTTTAACATCTAAAATTGGAAATTTATCTTTA
>CACAJQ010000027.1:0-3262 GCA_902532805.1 uncultured Pelagibacteraceae bacterium
ATGTTCCTGGATGGGATTGCCATGGTTTGCCCATTGAGTGGAAAATTGAAGAACAGTACAAAAAGAATAAAAAAAATAAAAATGATGTTCCAATTATTGAATTCAGAAAAGAATGTAGAGAATTTGCAAATAAATGGATAGACGTGCATAAGGGAGAATTTACAAGACTTGGGGTAATCGGTGATTGGGAAAATTACTATTCAACAATGTCATTTGATGCTGAAGCTCAAATAGTTAGAGAGCTTGGAAAATTTCTTAAAGAAGGAAGCCTTTATAGAGGTTACAAGCCAGTTCTTTGGTCAACTGTTGAAAAAACAGCTTTAGCGGATGCAGAGGTTGAATACATGGATCATGTTTCAGATACGATTTATGCAGCATTCAAAGTGAAAGTTTCAAATTTAGATATAATTGATGGTGCTGATGTAATAATTTGGACGACAACTCCATGGACTATTCCTGCAAATAAAGCTTTAGCTTACAATGCTGGCCTAAAGTATGTTTTACTTGAAATAAATGATAACAAAAATTTTATTGATAGAAAAATAGTAATTGCAAAAGACCTACTAGAACCTTTTAAAAAAGATACTTCTATTGAAAATATAAAAGTTTTTAACGAATTTTTAGGAAAAGATTTAAAAGGTACAATTTGTAGCCATCCATTTTCTAAAATGGGATATGATTATGATATCCCAATGCTAGAAGCTAATTTTGTTACTACTGAACAAGGTACGGGTATCGTGCACTGCGCACCAAGCCATGGACCAGATGATTTTAATCTTTGTTTAAATAATAATATTAAAGCAATTGAAACAGTTGATGGTGATGGAAAATATACAAATGAAATTAAACATTTTGAAGGTTTACATATTTTTAAGGCCAATAACTTAATTATTGAAAAATTAAATGAGCAAAAAAATTTAGTAACAAACGGAAAACTTACTCACTCCTATCCCCATTCTTGGAGATCAAAAGCTCCACTGGTTCATAGAGCAACTCCGCAATGGTTTATTTCTATGGAAAGCCATGGATTAAGAGATAAAGCATTAAAAGCCATCGATAATACAGATTTTTATCCTTCAAAAGGAAAAGAAAGAATAAAATCAATGATTGAAACTAGGCCTGATTGGTGTGTATCAAGACAGAGAGTTTGGGGTGTCCCGTTACCAATTTTTATCTCAAAAAAAACAGGTGATGTTTTAGTTGATGATGAAGTTTTTGAAAATATTGCAAAAATTTACGAAAAAGAAGGTTCTGATTGTTGGTTTAAAGAAGATTATCAGATCTTTCTTGGAGATAAGTATAAAGCAGAAGATTATGAAAAATTATCAGATATAGTTGAGGTTTGGTTTGACAGTGGATCCACTCATTCTTTTGTCTTAGAAAAAAGAGATGACCTTAAATGGCCTGCATCGATGTATTTAGAGGGTTCAGATCAACATAGAGGATGGTTTCATTCTTCATTACTAGAGTCATGTGGAACAAGAGGTGTTGCTCCCTTTGAAAGCATTCTTTCTCATGGTTTTGTTGTAGATGGAAAAGGTCTAAAAATGTCAAAGTCAACAGGTAACGTTATTGCTCCACAAGATATATTAAAAAAATATGGAGCTGATATATTAAGAATTTGGGTTGCATCTTCAAATTATGCTGAAGATTTAAGAATAGATTATTCAATTTTAGATCAACACGCTGAGTCTTATAGAAAAATTAGAAATACATTTAGATATCTATTAGGAAATATTCAAGATCAATACGAAAATCTTGATCTAGAAAAAGTTAAATTTGAAAACTTTGATTCTCTTGAAAAATTTATGCTTCATAGAATTTATACAATAAATGAGAATTTTAAAAATAATTTTAAAGTTTATAACTTCCATAATTTATACAAAGAATTACTAAATTTTTGCACAGTTGAGCTTTCTGCTTTTTATTTCGATATCAGGAAAGATACTCTATATTGTGACGCTTTAAATTCCGATAAAAGAAAGAACTGTATAACTCTTTTAAATATTATTTTGCAGTGTCTCCTAAAATGGTTTGCACCAATATTATCATTTACAACTGAAGAAATTTATCAACTAGTTAAAAAGGAAAAAGATAGCCAAAGTATCCATTTACAAAATTTCGTTTCAGTTCCTAATTCTTGGAACGATGAAGAACTTAGCTCAGATTGGGATTATGTTAAAAAAATTAGAGATGAGGCAAATATTTCAATAGAGAATATGAGAGCCGAAAAGTCAATTGGTTCAAGTTTAGAAGCAACAATTGAGATAAAATTAAATAAA
Organism: uncultured Pelagibacteraceae bacterium; assembly: GCA_902532805.1. GTDB lineage: Bacteria > Pseudomonadota > Alphaproteobacteria > Pelagibacterales > Pelagibacteraceae > Pelagibacter. The sequence continues at coordinate 2,283 of CACAJQ010000027.1, forward strand.
GAATTTTACGATAAGGCAAAAAATATTAATTTTTCTGAAATTTGTATAACCTCATCTGCCTCTGTAATTAAAGATGAAAATTTAAAAAATAGTATTGATGTAGTTGCAAAAAAGGCCCAAGGAAATAAATGTCCTATTTGTTGGAAAATTTTTGAAACGAGTTGTGAAAGACCAAATTGTGGACTTTTAAATACTAATGGGAAATGAAAAATTAAATAAACTTCTTATAGGTTTTGTATTTTTAGTTGTTTGTTTTGCTTTAGATAGACTATCAAAAATTTATATTCTAAATGTTTTAAATAATGAAGGACAAGTTGATTTTTATATAAATCAATTTTTAAATATTTATTTGGTATGGAATACAGGTATTGGATTTGGTTTATTTTCTTCAGAAAATCAAATTTTCTATAATATCTTTACTACAATTATAGTTATTATAAATTTGGTAATATTGTATTTCGCTTTGATTGAATCAAAAATTAAATCATTTTTTTTAATGATTATATTAGGAGGTTCATTAGGAAACTTGTTTGACCGCATCTATTACAGAGCTGTCCCGGACTTTATAGATTTAAATTTTCATGGATATCATTGGTTTATCTTTAATGTTGCTGATATATTTATATCAATTGGTATTATATGCCTTATTTTTTCTGAATTTATATTTTATAAAAAAAAAAATAATGAGAAATAAATTAAATTTAATTTTACTAATTCTTTTAATACCCATTCTTATAAATTGTAGCGGGGTTAAAGAAGCTTTAGAGGGTCAAAAAAGATCAAATCAGAGTGATGAGTTTTTGGTAAAAAAAAAGAACCCTTTGCAAATGCCTCCAGATATAAATAAACTGCCACAACCAGGTGATGGTCAAGAGATGAAAGATACATCTAAGGAAAATGATGTAAAAAAATTACTTCAAATTAAAGAGACAAATAATACTGACACCTTTAAAAGTGGCTCAGGATTATTAAGTAATATG
>CACAJQ010000028.1:0-3190 GCA_902532805.1 uncultured Pelagibacteraceae bacterium
ACCGCAAAAAAAATTTGTAATATGATAACTACAAAATATTATTTAACCGAAACTTCGAAAGATGTTATTGGAGTTGAGATCTGTTCTTCAATTAAAAATATTTATTCAATGATTATCGGGGCTGGAGATAGTTTAAATATGTCTTCAAGTTTATTCAAAAAATCTATAAATGAGATGATATATATTACTAAATATTTTAAAGGAAAAATTGAGACTGCTCTTGGATTGGCTGGAGTTGGAGATTTATACGTCAGTGCTGCTGGAGGTAGAAATAGTAAAATGGGAAGTTACTTAGGGCAAGGCTATACATTCAACAATGCTAAAAGAAAATTTATGCCTAATGAAACTGTAGAGGGAGAGCAACTTGCAAGAGAAATTGCTCCATTTGTTTTAAAAAAAATTCAACAAAAAAAAATCCCTTTGATGACAAAATTAATTAAATCTATAATTAATAATAAAAAATTAACATTAAATTAAAAATGGCGAGTATTAAAATAGATAAAGTAAACAAGTTTTTTGGTAACACACACGTGATCAAAGATGTTTCTCTTGATATAAAAAGTGAGTCTTTCACAGTTCTAGTCGGACCAAGTGGTTGTGGTAAATCAACAATTTTAAGAATGATTGCTGGTTTAGAGGAAATTAATTCAGGTACAATATCTATTGATAATAAAGTTGTAAATGATTTACCGCCCAAAGAAAGAAATATTGCAATGGTATTTCAATCTTACGCTCTTTATCCTCATATGACAGTATTTGATAATATGGCTTTTGGCTTAAAAATAGAAAAAAAATCAAAAGAAGAGATAGAGCAAAGAGTAATGGAAGCTGCTAAAATCTTACAAATAGAAGAGTATCTTGAGAGAAAACCCAAACAATTATCTGGAGGGCAACGTCAAAGAGTAGCTATTGGTAGAGCAATTACAAGAAAACCAAAAGTTTTTTTATTTGATGAACCATTATCTAATTTAGACGCTGCGTTAAGAGTACAAATGAGAGTAGAATTAGCAAAATTACATGATCAACTTAATGCTACTATGATCTATGTAACTCATGATCAGACTGAAGCTATGACACTTGCAAATGATATTGTTGTATTGGATCAAGGTATAGTTTCACAAAAGGGATCACCAATGAACTTATATAATAACCCAGATAATTTATTTGTTGGAGGTTTTATCGGATCTCCAAAAATGAATTTTATAGATAGTAAAATTTTAAGTAAAAGTTCAAAGAGTTCTGAAGTAGATATAATGGGGACTGGAAAGTTAATTGTACCAAAAATTTCTGAGAATACTAAAGAAGGGGATAGTATAAAAATTGGGATAAGACCAGAGCACTTAATATTAAACGCAGTTTCAGATTCTTTGTGGGAAAGCAAGGTTTTCGTCGTGGAAAAATTAGGATCAGGAACATATTTATATTTAGAGAAAGAGGGAGATCCTCTTGTTGTACAAACTGATGGGGACACTGATATTAAAGTAGGTGACACTGTTAAAATAGGTTTTGATCCATTTCGTTGCCATTTATTTGATAATAAAGGTATTTCTTTTAAAAATTCCTAAATCAATCTCAGGTAGTATTGTGTAATTTACATACTTGTTATTCTTCTTTTAAATGTTCATTATGTATTAATTTTTAAATAACTTTAGAAAACAAGAAAAAAGAGGGGAATATATGTTTAAAAATATATTAATAACAATCTCTGCAATAGCTTTTGTTTTTAATTCAATTGCATTTGCAGATATCAAATTCTGGACAACAGAAACTCAACCAGCAAGGATGGCTAAACAAGAAGAGATGGCTAAAGCCTTTGAAGCCAAAACTGGAATTGGAGTTGAAGTTATCCCGATTGATGAAAAAGATTTAGGAACAAGAGCTACTGCAGCAGCCGCAGCAGGAGATCTTCCTGATGTAATTTATCATACACTACAATATGTATTACCATGGGCTGAAGCCGGAATTTTAGACGTTGATGCAAATAATGATGTAGTTAAATCACTTGGAAAGAAAACCTTTGCACCAGGTGCTTTGAAAATGGCTAGCGCTGGTGGTAAAATCGCAGCGGTGCCAGTTGATGGTTGGACACAAATGGTTGTTTATAGAAAAGATCTATTTGAACAAGCTGGATTGGAACCACCAACAACATATGCAAACATTGAAAAAGCTATAGATGCTTTATCTAGCAATGAAATGTTCGGATTTGTTGCAGCAACTAAAACTGATGAAAATTTTATGAGTCAGGTTTTGGAGCATGTTCTACTTGCAAATGGAGTTAACATTGTCAAAAAGGGTGGAACAAAAAAGCAAGGAAGAGCTTTAAAAAATTCTTTACAGTTTTATAAAAAATTAGCTAAAGCTAGCCCGCCAGGAGAACTTTATTGGAAACAATCAAGAGAACTTTATTTTGCTGGTAAAACTCCAATGATAATATGGTCACCATTTATCATGGATGAATTAGCTGGTTTAAGAGATTCAGCTCCACCAACAATTAATAGTGATCCTACATCACCTGAATTGGCATCTAAAACTGGTTTTATAACTAATTTTAGTGGACCAAATAATGTAAAAGGTGCAGCTTGGGCAGATGTTAGATACTTTGGTATAACTGCAGATGCAGATACTGATGAAGCTAAGCAGTTTATTCTTTATTCAATGGATGAGGGGTACACTAGTACTTTATCTATCGCACCAGAAGGTAAATTCCCTGTAAGAAGAGGTAATGCGAGTGATCCAAATGCATTTACAACGGCTTGGAGTAAACTACCTGTTGGAGTTGATAGAAAAGCTCCTTTAACAGATCTATATTCTGCAGATGTAATAAATAATATTGTTGCTGGTTTAGATACTGCTAACAGATGGGGAGTAAAAGAAGGTGAACTATCTAGAGCATCTAAAATTATTAATAATAAGTTTATAAATAGAATCACTAGACAATATATTGACGATCAATTGACGCTAGATGAAGCAGTAGATGAAATTAATACTGTGCTAGCTAGCTTCTAGTAATTTAAAAAATTAAAAAAAGCGGGTAATATTAATTATCCGCTTTTTTTTATGAGTTCAAAACTTGCAAAAATTGAAAAAAGAACAGCTTATCTTTTAATATTACCATCGGTTCTTTTAGTATTTTCTATAATTTTATTTCCAATATTCTCAAATATTTGGATTAGCTTTAAAAACGTAGAAC
>CACAJQ010000029.1:0-2938 GCA_902532805.1 uncultured Pelagibacteraceae bacterium
ATTTTAAATAATGCTTAATATAAGCCTTAAACAATTTAAGATTAATCATAAAAAAAAATTAAACCAAATACTTTATTTGTCTTTGGATAGCGATGGATCTAAAGAAATAATAAATTTGATTAATAATTTTTTTACTGAGAAAAATACTTTTGTATTCGAGTCAGTAGAAAAAGGATTTATTAAAGGTCGATATACAATTTTTGGAAAAAACCCTGATAAAATTTGGGAATTCAATAATAATGTTAGCAAGATATACTTTAATAACAAAGTTAAAATTTTAAAAGGTAACCCCAAGAAAAATATAGAAAATGTTATTGAAAGTTTTAAATTTAAAATTCCTAGAGAATTACCCTCAATTAGCTCGTTAATTTCTGGATACTTTTCATATGACATAATTAGGTATCTAGAAAATATTCCGGATAAAAATAAAGATGATTTAAAATTACCTGATGCTAGAATTATCAGACCAAGAGAGCTAATAGTTCATGATAATATAAAAAAGAAATTATATTTTATAATAAATGTTTTTTGCGATGAAAAAATAAGTAATTATAAAATAAGGTATAATCAAATAATTAATCAAATTGAGAATTTAATTTTTTTAGCCAATTATAAAGATACATATCTAGATGTAATTAATAAAAAAATTAAAACAAAAGTAAAATCAAATATTTCTAAACAAAAATTTTTATCAAACGTAAAGAAGGCAAAAAAATATATTAAAATTGGAGACATATTTCAGGTAGTACTAAGTCAAAGATTTGAAACTAAATTAAGCAAAAGCCCAATAGAAATATATAAAAAATTAAGAAAAACAAACCCTTCCCCTTTTATGTATTTCTTTAATTTTAAAGATTTTCAAATTATTGGTGCAAGTCCAGAAATACTTGTAAGATTAAGAAATAATAAAGTTACAATTAGACCAATTGCTGGGACAAGACCAAGAGGGAAAAATAGAAAACAAGATTTATTTTTTGAAAAAGATTTATTGAATGACAAAAAAGAACTTTCGGAACATTTAATGCTTCTTGATTTAGGAAGAAATGACACTGGAAAAGTATCAAAGATTAATACTGTAAAAGTGACTGAAAGTTTTTCAATAGAGAGATACTCCCATGTCATGCATATTGTATCAAATGTTGAGGGATTATTTAATAATAAATACTCAAAATTTGAAACTATGTTGTCTGGATTTCCAGCAGGAACAGTATCTGGGGCTCCAAAAATTAGAGCAATGGAGATAATAGATGAGCTAGAGACAACAAAAAGAAAAGTTTATGCAGGCGGAATTGGATATTTTTCAGCAAATGGAGAATTTGATACATGTATTGCACTTAGAACTGCAGTAGCTAAAAATAAGAAATTTTATGTGCAATCTGGTGCTGGAATAGTTGCAGATAGCAAACCACAAAACGAATATCTTGAAACAGTTAATAAAGCAAAGGCTCTACTAAAAGCAATTGAGTAATTATGAAAATAATTTTAATTGATAACTATGATAGTTTTACATTTAATTTGTATCATTACATATCTAAGTTTTGTAAAAATGTAGACGTAGTAAGAAATGATAAAATTAATACAAAAAAAATATTAAAGAATAAATATAACAAAATTGTTATATCACCTGGCCCAGGTAATCCCGATCAAGCTGGAAACTGTTTATCAATAGTTAATGAATTGTATAATAAAATTCCAATACTTGGAGTTTGTTTAGGTCATCAAATTATAGGTCAAATATTTGGATCTAAAATTATTCAAGCTAAAGAATTGGTTCATGGAAAAACAAGTAAAGTCGTTTCAAAAAATATAGGGATCTTAAAAGGTATACCAAAAATATTTGAGGCAACTAGATACCATAGTTTAATAATTGATAGGAAAACACTCTCTAAAGATTTAGAAATTACAGCCGTGACTTTAGATGGAATAATTATGGGTGTTAAACATAGAATTTATGATGTTCATGGAGTACAATTTCATCCTGAAAGTATAAAGACTAAAGATGGTTTAAAAATTTTAAAAAATTTTATTAAATAAATGGAAAAATATTTAAAAAAACTTGAATTAAGTAAAAATTTAACATTACAAGAAAGTATTGATGCTTTTGAAATTTTGATGAATGGAAAAGCTAATGATGATGAAATTTATAATTTTTTAACTTTGCTATCTAAAAAGGGTGAAGTTTCAACAGAAATAGCAGGTGGTATTTCGGTTCTTAGAAATAAAGCGAAAAAAGTTAATGTAGATGATTGCATCGATACTTGTGGAACAGGTGGTGATGGCAAGGATACACTAAACATATCTACTGCTTCCGCATTATTACTTTCAAGTTTGGGCATTAACGTAGCAAAACATGGTAATAAAGCAGTTTCATCAAAATGTGGATCTGCAGATGTTTTGGAAGCATTAAATATAAATATCAACTTGGAACCCAAAGATATTGAAAATCAAATTAATAAAAATCATTTTGGATTTATGTTTGCTCCAAATTATCATAGCGCAATGAAATATGTTGGCCCAACAAGGAAAAAAATTGGAAAAAGAACAATATTTAATTTGATTGGACCATTGAGTAGTCCAGCAAATGTTGAAAGGCAAGTTGTAGGTGTTTTTGATAAAAAAATTCTAGATTTATTTGCTAAAGCTTTGAAAGATTTAAATATAAAATTCGCTTGGATTGTTAATAGTAATGATGGTTTAGATGAAATATCACCATATGATAAAACTATTGTTAAACAATTAAGGAACGGAGAAATTAACGAAATTATTATTGACCCTAAAGAACTGAACGTAAATGCCGAAGGTTTCGATAATATAGTTGGAAATGACGCAAAATTTAATTCAGAAAAAATTATAGATATATTCAAAGGTAATGATGACGACTTTTCTAAAGCAGTATCATTAAATGCTGCAGCTGGCTTAATTATATCAGAAAAAGAAG
>CACAJQ010000030.1:0-2879 GCA_902532805.1 uncultured Pelagibacteraceae bacterium
GTAACTGTAAGTGCCGGAACAGGATCAATAGAAAATACTATTGAAGTGCCTTTAGTGCCTGAAACAGATAGAGGGTTGAAATTTCACGCTGCAGCTGAACAATTAAAAAAAATTAATGATAAATTTTTTAAATTAAGAAACCATAACCCTCAATTCAAAAATGCAATAAAAGAACTTAAATCAGAGATAAAATTATATAGAAAAAATTTAGATGACACTGAGGAATTGGCATCTACTTATGCAAAAAATATTGTAAAAATTGCAAGAAGAATTGAATTTGCAAGTATTTATCCTCCAAATGCTCTTAATGAAATGCAAAATGCAATAATTGAATTTGATAATCTTCAAAAAACTGAGCAAGGGGGTTTAAGATTAATTGACATTCTTTTATTCCCCGCAGGAACTATCGTTGCAAGCGGTCCTAGTTGTTCTGAGCAAGGTTCGGGTAGATGGTTACCAAAACCCTCAGATACACTTAATAAATTTATTTTAATGTCTAAACCAAGCGTAGGTTACAAAAATATCCCACTTCTTTGGATTGATATGATGGATGTAAGCCAGATAATTGGCTTTATATTGCCTGATTGGATAGCCGATGTTTTGCCTGGAGAATATCCGGTTCACACTAAAGATGGTGTGGTTAAGCAAAATTTTAAAGGTAAAGTTTTAAAAATTGTTACAGGTGATTTTAAATTATTTAAAATTCCTGTTCCATATGGTCATATTTGGGATTCATTTTTAAGAGTTTTTCTTGGATTAGTTTTTGGAATATTGATTGGTGTACCATTAGGACTTTTCATGGGCTTAAATAGATTTGCTAAAGGTTTCTTTGATCCATTAATTGAACTTTATAGACCAGTACCTCCTCTTGCCTGGGCTCCTTTAATAATCTCAGTTTTAGGAATTGATAATACTGGAAAAGTATTTTTATTATTTATGGTTTCATTATCTATAATGATTATTTCAGCTAGAGCCGGAGCATCAGGCACGCAGTTATCTAAAATTCATGCAGCACATTCTCTTGGTGCTTCTAAAAGACAAATACTTAGATATGTTATTTTTCCAAATTCTTTACCTGAAATTTTAACAGGTATTAGAGTAGCTGTTGGTATGTGCTGGGGGACTTTAGTTGCAGCAGAATTTTTAGCAGGTACAACTGGAATTGGATTTGTTGAAAATGTTGCCAAGAAGTATTTTCAATATGAAGTAATTTGGATCACAATTTTTATAATGGGTATGTTGGGTCTTCTTTTTGATGTAACTTTGAGAAAAATTATAGATAAGACTATTCCATGGAGAGGAAAAGGTTAATAAATTTTTTAGTTTTACCTCTTTATAATAAGTTTTTTATTAAAATTTACTTCTAAATTATATAATTTAAATTTGTAATCTAAGTGTTAAGTTATTTTAAAAAAGAGAGGAAATATATGAAAAAAGTACTACTAGCACTTTGTTTTTTTGTTTTTTCATCTTCAATTTCATATTCGGACACTACAGATCAAAAGTGGATGAATATTGTTGAATTAAAAAAAACTGGAGATCATTGTGTAGATGATAAGAACTGTTTCAACAGATATCATCCTTATATACCGCCAGCTGCAAAAGCTAATCCTGGAGATATAATTATTTTACATACTCGAGATGCTTTAGACTCAGAATTTAAAATTGATTCAATTCCAGCAGACTTAGCTACTGTAGACTTAGGTTTAGTTCATCCAATGACTGGGCCTGTGCATATCAATGGTGCAAAAAGAGGAGATGCAATAGAGATTGAACTTTTAGATATTGCCCCTGATCAATATGGTTATACTGTAATTGCACCAGGATTTGGTTTTTTAAGAGATATCTTTACTGAGCCTTATATAGTGAATTGGAAATTGACTAGAGTTGGAGCTGTATCAGCTGAAATTCCAGGAGTTACAATTCCTTATGAAGCTTTTCCAGGTTCAATTGGTGTATTACCTGGTATAATGGAAGTTAATAAATATAAAACAAGAGAAGCAGAGCTTGCTGCTGCTGGAGGAGCCGCATTAGGTCCTTCTCCTGCTGGAGCATTACCAGATGCAATTTGTGGACCAAATGGATCTTACAAAGACGACTGTTTAAGAACAATTCCTCCAAGAGAAAATGGTGGAAATATCGATGTTCAACAAATGCAAATTGGTACAAAAATGGTTTTCCCATGCTTCATAGATGGTTGTGGTATATTTGCAGGTGATATTCATTATGCTCAAGGTGATGGTGAGGTGTCTGGAACTGCAATAGAGATGGGAAGTATTGTTCAATTCAGAGTTAAAATACTTCCAGGTAAAGGAAAAGATATGGATATGCCATACGTAGTTGGAAATGATCAAATTATTGATATGGAACCAACAAGGTATTATCAAACAATTGGTATTCCTTTAAAAGCTAAGGGTGAAATGCCCCCTTCTCATGCTTATCTAGATTCAAGTAAATTAGTTGATTTAGAAAATGCCTCTGAGGATCTAGTTATTGCAGCAAGACATGCATTAATACAAATGATTGATTATTTAGTTAATGAGCACGGATTAACTAAAGAACAAGCTTATGTTTTATGCTCGGTAGCTGTTGACTTAAGAGTTGGTCAAGTAGTTGATATACCAAACTATGTTGTTACCGCTGTATTGTCTCTAGATGTATTTGATAAATATAGAAATTAATCTATAAATATATATAGGGCGCTTTAATTGGCGCCCTATTCTTTTATGCTAAAATTTAAAAATAAAATCATTATTTATTTAGTAATATTCTTATTTTGCTCAGCTCATTCACCTTGGAGTAGTTATTTAAATTACAGAGCCAAACATTTATTAATTATGAGCGTTAAAACAGATTCTCCAACTTATCCTTTTTCAGAA
>CACAJQ010000031.1:0-2817 GCA_902532805.1 uncultured Pelagibacteraceae bacterium
GTGAAGCTGTTTGTCCTGCTCAGGCTATAACAATAGAGTCTAGCGAGAGAGAAGATGGAAGTAGAAAAACTACTCGTTATGATATTGATATGTTAAAATGTATTTATTGTGGTTTGTGCGAACAATCTTGTCCAGTTGATGCGATTGTACAAGGTCCAAATTTTGAATTTGCTACAGAAACAAGAGAAGAACTTTACTATAACAAAGAAAAGTTGTTAGAGAATGGAGATAGATGGGAGAATATTTTAGCAGCAAATATTAATGCTGATAGCTCCCACAGATAATCAATGATTGCTCACGCAATAGTCTTTTATATATTTTCACTGATTGCAATTGTCTCTGCAATTATGGTAACTGTTTCGAAAAACACAGTTAACTCAGTTTTTTTTTTAATATTGGACTTTATTAGTATTTCTTGCCTATTCATAATGATTGGTGCCGAATTTTTAGGAATGATAATGCTTATTGTGTACGTCGGAGCAGTGGCAGTATTATTTTTATTTGTGGTTATGATGTTAAATGTTGCTCAACAAAAAAATGAATGGTTTAATTCTAGTGGAAGAAGTTCCCATATTCCAGTTGGTCTATTAGTAAGTATAATTATATTTTTTGAATTAATTATTGTTATAGGTGGATGGAAATATAAACCAGATTTGTTAGATTCAATTGCGATTGAAATAAATACTGACTTAACAAATACTCAATCTTTAGGAAGCGTTATATATACTGATTATATTCATTTGTTTCAATTATCTGGAATGGTTTTATTGGTAGCCATGATCGGAGCAATTGTATTGACCTTCAGACAAAGATCTGGAGTAAAAAGACAAAGTTATTTCAAACAAATATCTAGAGATAGAAAAGATGGTATTGAATTAGTTGATGTTGAAAATAATAAAGGAGTTAAAATAGATGCTTAGTATTGGTCTTGGACATTATTTAACTCTCGCTGCTATTATATTCACAATTGGTATTGTGGGTATTTTTCTAAATAGAAAAAATATTATTGTTATATTGATGAGTATTGAATTAATACTTTTAGCTGTAAATATAAATTTAGTATCTTTTTCTATTTTTATTAACGATTTGAGTGGCCAGGTTTTTACATTATTCATATTAACAGTGGCTGCAGCTGAGGCCGCAATAGGACTTGCAATTATTGTAGTTTACTACAGAAATTCTGGAACAATAAGAGTTGAAGAAATCGACAGATTGAAAGGGTAAATGGAATACTTAATATTATTTTTACCCTTGATAGGTTCAATCATATCGGGTTTCTTTGGCAAAACCATTGGTGATAGATTATCGCAATTAATCACGTGTATTTTGGTTTCTATTTCGGCATTATTATCTTTGTTTATATTTTTTAAAGTTGTTTCATCAGGATATGAGCATAATGCAATTATCGCAACTTGGATAAATTCAGGATCTTTAAATGTAAATTGGTCAATTAAAGTTGATGCTCTTTCTGCAGTAATGTTAGTTGTAGTTACTCTAGTTTCATCCTTAGTTCATATTTATTCTGTTGGTTACATGTCTCATGACCCACATAAACCAAGATTCATGTCCTATCTATCATTATTTACATTCGCTATGTTAACCTTAGTAACATCAGATAATTTTTTGCAATTATTTTTCGGATGGGAAGGAGTTGGTCTTTGCTCGTACTTTTTAATTGGTTTTTGGTATAAAAAGGAAACTGCTAATGCTGCTGCTATTAAGGCTTTTATAGTAAATAGAGTTGGGGACTTTGGTTTTGCATTAGGTATTTTTTTAATATTTTATATTTTTGGCACGGTAAATTACGACGAAGTTTTTCTTAAAATACCTGAAATTATAGATCAAAAAATAAATTTTCTATCTTTTGAATTTTATACAATAGATTTGATTTGTTTATTACTTTTTATTGGAGCAATGGGAAAGTCAGCTCAATTTTTGCTTCATACATGGTTACCAGATGCTATGGAAGGTCCAACACCAGTATCCGCATTAATTCATGCGGCCACAATGGTAACTGCAGGAGTTTTTTTAGTAGTTAGATGTTCTCCAATTTATGAGTACTCAGAATTAGCTTTGTCTGTAATCACATTAGTTGGAATGACCACAGCTTTTTTTGCAGCTACAGTTGCATTAGTGCAAACAGATATAAAAAAAATTATCGCTTATTCAACATGTAGTCAATTGGGATACATGTTTTTTGCAGCAGGTGTAGGTGCATATAATGTTGCAATGTTTCATTTATTTACACATGCTTTTTTTAAAGCTCTACTTTTCTTAGGCTCTGGATCAGTAATTCATTCATTTAAAGATGAACAAGATGTTACTAAGATGGGGGGAGTATTTAAAAAATTACCCTACACTTATGCATTAATGATTGTTGGTACTTTAGCTTTAACAGGATTTCCTTTCTTATCAGGTTTTTATTCTAAAGATGCAATAATTGAATTTGCTTATATAAGTGAAACAAAATTTGGAATTTATGCTGCTGGTATAGGTGTATTAACTGCTGTAATGACTTCTATATACTCATGGAGATTAATATTTAAAACTTTTCATGGAGATTACAAAAATAAAGATCTTAGTATTGATACAATGCACGAGTCTCCATTAAGTATGATGTTACCTTTGGTGTTATTAGCAGTCGGTGCTGTTTTTTCAGGATTTTTATTTAAAGAATTATTTATAGGTCATGATACAATGTACAACTTTTGGGGAGACTCTATAAAATTTCTAGAACCATTAGGAAAAGAGCATCCTCCAACTTGGTTTTTGTTTTTAACTCCTACATTAGTAGTCTTAACAATTCCATTGTCATAT
>CACAJQ010000032.1:0-2762 GCA_902532805.1 uncultured Pelagibacteraceae bacterium
ACAACTAAAACAAATTAATAAAACAATTGATGGATTAAAATCAAAAACTTCATCTAGTAATGAAGCATCTAATATTCTACTATCTTATTTGAGATAATCTTTTTAAAACTTCCTCTTTTCCAAGAGAACACAATATGTCAAATATACCAGGTCCAAACTTTGATCCTGTAAGGCATATTCTTAATGGCTGTCCTACTCCTTTAAAATTTGTGTTATTATTTTTTATTAGATTATCAATTATTGGCTCTAGTGTTTCTCTATTAAAATCTGCAAGTTTATTAATATCATCACTAAATAATTTAATAACTTTAATAGCTGCTTCGTCTAAAAGTTTTTTATCTTCATTATCGATTTGAATTTTATCATTTATTAAAAATTTTGAATTTTTGTAAATATCTTCTAAAGTTTTCGCTTTATTTTTTAAAAAATGTAATGATTTTTTTATTTTTTTTTCAGCGACATCAGGTATCTTTTCTTTAAAAGTCTCGCAATAAGTTTTTAAAAAATTAAATAGATCGTTCTCATCAATATTTTTAATATAGTGTTCATTCATTGAATAAATCCTATTAATATCTAATTTTGATGGAGATTTACCAATGCCTTCTAGATTGAAGTATTTGATACTTTCGTTTAAGTCAAAAATTTCTTTATCTTTGTATGACCATCCCAATCTAAGAAGATAGTTTCTTAGAGCATTAGGCATTATTCCAATTTTAGAATAATCATCTAATGTTGATGCATTATCTCTTTTTGACAGTTTTTTTCCTTCAATAGTATGAATTAATGGTATGTGTGCAAAAGATGGTACATTCCAATTCATAGCGTTATAAATTTGTATTTGTTTGAATGTATTTATTTTATGATCATCACCTCTAATTATATGTGTCATGCCCATTAAATGATCATCTACTGATGCTGACAAATTATATGTGGGTGATCCATCAGCTCTTAATATAACAAAATCTTCAATAGTATTATTTTCTATTTCTATATTTCCTTGGACCAAATCTTTTAAGATAGATTTTCCTTCAACTTTACTTTTAAATCTAATTACAGGATCAATTTCTTTTGGAGCATCTGACTCACTCTTATCTCTCCATTTTCTGTCGTAAATATATGGTATTTTTTTTTGTTTTGCTCTTTTTTTTTGTTCTTCAATCTCATCGCTAGAACAATAACATTTGTAAGCTAAACCTTTTTTTAATAATTCATTAGCTACATTTATGTGATCGTCTATTTTTTTTGATTGAATATATTCACTATCTTCATAATTAATTCCTATCCATTTTAATGAATTTACTATTTGATTTTTAAATTTATCTTTTGACCTTTCTTTATCTGTATCCTCTATTCTTAAATAAAATTTACCACCTTTATTTTTTGAATATAGCCAATTGAATAATGCTGTTCTTACTCCTCCAATGTGCAAAGGTCCAGTTGGTGATGGAGCAAATCTAGTTGCTACTGTTTTCATCAGATTTATTTAGACTATTTTAGGAAAAGTTTCTATATAAAGATACTAGAATTCCTTGAACTTTTACTCTATCAGGACCAAATATTTTCGTCTCGTAATTACGATTAGCGCTTTCTAAAGCTACAGTTTTACCTTTTCTTCTAATTCTTTTTAACATTGCTTCATGATCATCAATTAAAGCAACTACAATTTTACCATTTTCTGCAGTATCAGCTTTTCTCACAATTACTGTATCACCATCGTTTATCCCAGCCTCAATCATGGAGTCTCCTTGCACTTTAAGTCCAAAAAATTCTCCATTCTTCTCAATATTTGTGGGCAAAGGTATTCTGGCAACTTCATTTTGAATTGCTTCAACAGGTGTACCTGCAGCAATCTTTCCTAAAACAGGGATTTCATTTTCATCAGAATTATTTCTATTTGAACTTTCATCAAGTCCACCTTTAATTACACTTGGTGAAAAGTTGTTGTAAATATCGTTTGCCGAAGCTGTTTCAGGTAATTTAATGACTTCTAAAGCTCTTGCTTTATGAGCTAATCTTTTAATAAAGCCTCTTTCTTCTAAGGCACTAATCAATCTATGAATTCCAGATTTAGACTTTAGATTTAGTGATTCTTTCATTTCCTCGTAAGAAGGAGATACGCCACTAGATCTCAACTTCTTGTTGATAAATAAAAGCAGATTTTTTTGTTTTTTAGTTAACATAGAACAAATTGTGTACATCAATGTTCTATAAAAGTTCTTTCAATTAAACAACAGTTAAAATATTAATAAATTCAACACTTTTTTCATATAATAGAAAAAATATTATTATTTTTTAAATTTTTTAAAATTGATTCACCAATTAAAAATGTTTTTATTTTAGTTTCTGAGACTATTTTTAAAACATCATCTTTGTTCTTAATCCCACTCTCTGAAATTAATGGTCCTTTATGATTAATTAAAATATTATGAATATCATAAGTTGTATTTATATCTGTTTTAAGTGTTTTTAAATTTCTATTGTTAATCCCTATTAATGCATCTTTGTACTTTAAGGATTTTTTGGCTTCTTCAACAGTGTGAACTTCAACAATAACAGACATTTTAAGTTTGTCAGCTTCTTCATATAATTCATCTGCAGTTTTTTCATCAACGCCAGCTAAAATTATTAAAATAGCATCAGCACCATAACTCCTAGAAAGATGAACTTGAAATTTATCAACAAAAAAATCTTTGCATAAAATAGGTAAATTTATTTTTTGTTTAATTTTACTAATATGGATTAAATTTCCTAAAAAAAAATCT
>CACAJQ010000033.1:0-2605 GCA_902532805.1 uncultured Pelagibacteraceae bacterium
TCTTAAATTACATGAAAAAAAATTATGTTTTTTTTTGTGATTTTTATACCTAGAAATTTTTCTTTTTAATAAATTCTTATCTCTTGAAATTAATGTTAGTAAGGCTCCTTCTTTTTCAAAAAAGTCAGCTACACTGGAGCCAATTCCTTTGGAGCCACCAGTAATAACAATTCTTTTATTTTTTAATCCTAAGTCCATTTATTAATTAATTTGTTTCAGTATTTTTTTTTCAATATTATCAATATCAATACTATGGTATTTATGAAGCCAATCTCTATCACCGTAAAGTTTGGCATATTTATCATTGATACCAAATTTTATTAATTTTACTTTTAATTGATTTTCGGCAATTACCTCTGAAATTATTGAACCTAATCCTCCTAATATATTTTGCTCTTCCATTGTAATAACAACATTACCTTTTAAAATTAATTTTTTTGCATAAATTTTATCAAACGGCTTTATCTTTAATACATCAATTAGAGTTGGTTCGACATTTTTTTTTTTTAGTGATTGTATGAGTGTAATAGCTTTTTGAGTCATATAACCAGTTGAAAAAATAACAATTTTTTTTCCCTTATTGATGATATTTATACCTTTATTAATTTTAAAGCCTTCATAAACATTTTTGAAAAATCCTTTGTCTAACTTTATGTAGACAGGATTTTTACTTCTCATTGCATATTCAACTGCCGCTTTAGAGGAGTTATTATCACATGGATTAAGAATATCTAAGTTTGGCAGACTTCTCATTACACCTATATCTTCGATGGCTTGGTGGGTAGCACCATGAAAAGCATACGTAAATGTCGAGCCACTACCAACAATTACAACTGGAATTTTAGCAATACATAAATCTACCTTAATTTGCTCAAAGCATCTTTGGGTTACGAATGGCGAGATGGCATAAACGACAACTTTTTTTCCTGCAGATGACAAACCAGCTGCTAAACCAATCATATTTTGTTCAGACACGCCAATATTAAAATATTGTTTTTTCAATTTTTTTTCAAACTCAGTAAGTGCCCACGCACCCTGGTCTGCCGTAAGAAGAAGAATATTTCTATTTTTTTTCATTTTATTCATTAAATGAAAAAAAAATGAACTAGGAATATCTAATTTATTTTTCATTTTTCAAAATTTTCATCCCTTCATTAAACTGTGTTAAGTTAGGAACCGAATGATGCCATTTTAAATTACTCTCCATAAATTTAATTCCCTTGCCTTTTTTAGTTTCAGCAATAATAAATTTAGGCTTTGAGGATGATTTTTTTTTGAATTTTTTAAAAACATCGATTAATTCCCTTAAATTATTTCCATTAATTTTTTTAACTTCAAAATTGAAACTTTTTAATTTTTTATCTAATGGCTCTAATTTTAGAAAACTTTCTGTATGGTTCATTACAACTTGATAGTTTCTGTCTAATATTACTAATAAATTTACAAGTTTATAATGTGAAATAAATATTAAAGCCTCCCATACTGATCCTTCATATAATTCTGCGTCACTTATAATAACAACCACTTTGAACTTCTCATTATTCATTTTACATGCCCATGCAATACCACTGCCTACACTTAATCCATGTCCAAGAGATCCAGACTCTACCTCTACTCCTGGAACCTTAATACTTAAGTGACCACCTAATCTAGAATTATTTTGACAATAAGTGTCTATTTCGTTTTTCTTAATAAACCCTAAATTAGACAGCATTGAATAAAAAGCTGCAGTGCAGTGACCCTTGCTAACAATAATTCTATCTCTATTTTTATTCTTAATTAAATTTGGTCTAATTTTAAAAATACCTGTATAATAAATAGCCACTAATATCTCTACTATTGATAATGATCCACCAATGTGGCCTGTTTTGCTTTTAAATATTGTTTGTAGAATTTTAATTCTTAATTTTTTAGCTTGTTCTTCTAGTTTATTAATATTTATTTTTTTAACCATTTTTTCCAAATTTGTTCTACAATTTTGATATCTTTATAATGATCATATGAATTCGATATACCATTTTTTTTTCTATTTATATCTTCAATAAATGATTTTGCTTGATAATAAAAAGACCATTTGCTCTTAAATTTATAGGTTTTTTTTTGATGCTTAATTCTGTTATATATGACAAAAAAACTAGCAGTATTTTTTTTCATTTGAGGGGGCGTGAATAGTTGAAGATATCCTTTTTCAAAATATATTTTAATATATTCATCCCATTTGTTATCTTTATAATCTTTTGTTTCTAGTGCACATTTGAATTTGTTTTTAAAATTTAAGATTACTAAGCTTGCTTTTTTTTGATTAATCTCCGCAAAATCAATATTTGGCATCTTGTCGCAAAGATATCTAACTAGATTAATATTATGACTAAAAGTATTTAAATATCCATGATATGCATATTTTTCTTTTGGAGATTTAATCCAGGATGGTGCGTTTTCCCATTCGTTTCTTTTTGGAGACTGCTCTAAACTTTTGTATTTTTCTTTAGTACCCATATATCCTGTACCGCTATATCTATGAGATCTAATAAAAATAATATCACCTAACTCTTTACTTTTTACAAGTTTAGTAATTTTTTTTTTTGCAGCGATTACTCCTCTATCA
>CACAJQ010000034.1:0-2476 GCA_902532805.1 uncultured Pelagibacteraceae bacterium
TTTCATGATGATGAATAGAAATAAGAAAGGTATCGCATTAAATTTAAAAGATAAAGATGGAATAGAGATATTTAAAACGATGGTAAAAAATTCTGATGTAGTTTTAGAGAATTTTAGAAAAGGGACATTAGAAAAATTAGGAGTTGGTTATGATGTTATGTCAGAAATTAATCCTAAAATCATTTTATGTGAAATATCTGGATATGGCAGAACAGGTCCTTACGCAGATAAAGGAGGATTTGATTTAGTCGCTCAGGGAATGAGTGGATTAATGAGTATTACTGGCGAAAGCAAAGATAAACCACCTATGAAAGTAGGTGCACCTATAACAGATATTACAGCAGGTTTACTTGCGGCTAGTGGAATTTTAGCAGCATTAGTTCATAGAGAAAAAACGGGTGAAGGACAAAAGGTTGATACATCTTTATATGAAGCAGGTATTGTGCATACTTACTGGCAGTCAGCTATTGCAGGCGCAACTGGAGAGTCGCCTGGTCCTTTAGGATCAGCGCATCCTTTAACAGCTCCTTATCAAGCATTTAAAACAAAAGATAAATGGATA
The DNA here is from genome assembly GCA_902532805.1 of uncultured Pelagibacteraceae bacterium. Taxonomy (GTDB): domain Bacteria; phylum Pseudomonadota; class Alphaproteobacteria; order Pelagibacterales; family Pelagibacteraceae; genus Pelagibacter. The sequence continues at coordinate 563 of CACAJQ010000034.1, forward strand.
ACAGTTGGTGCTTCAAATCAAAACACTTGGTTGATGTTACTCAAAGCAATTGGTCGTGAAGATTTGCAAGAAAATGAAAAGTTTTCATCTAATTTAAACAGAAAACAAAATTTAAAAGAATTAGTAAATATTCTTAACGAAGAACTTGTTAAAAAAACTTCCAGTGAATGGTTAAAAATCTTTGATGATAATGGCTTACCATGCGGTCCCATAAACTCAATAACAGATATGTTTAAAGATCCTCAAACAATTGAAAGAGAAATGGTTATAGAAGTAGATAATAAAAAAGCTGGTAAAAGTACGGCTATTGGTATGCCAATTAAATTTTCAAAAAGTAAAACAGAAAAATCAAAAGGTGCTCCAAATTTAGGTGAGCATACAAAAGAAATTATGCAAATTTTTGGTTACAAAGATGACCAGATTGAAGATTTTTATAATAGAAAAGTAATTCTTTAATTAACAGTTTCAAAAATTTTAAATAATAATTCTGAGACATGCTTACCTTTTTTCTCAGATAAATCAGATATTTGATGTCTGCAGCTTGTACCATTTGCAACTATAAAATCTTTTTCACTACTATTATTGATTGCGGGTATCAAAGAAAGATTAGCCATTTTTTTTGATACTTCATAAGTCTTACTGTCATATCCAAATGAACCAGCCATTCCACAACAACTAGACTCTATCATTTCATTCTTAATATTTAATTCTGATAAAAGATTAGTTAGCCCCTTCATTCTATCTTGTGATTTTTGATGACAGTGCCCATGGATTAATACATTTTGATCAAACTTATTAGTTTTAATATTATTGTTATTTCTTATTTGTTCTAAAATAAATTCCTCAAGCAGATAAAATTTATTTTTTATTTGTTCTCTATTGTTTAGATTTTTTAAAGTCTGATACTCGTCGTTAAATGTTAATAAACAGGATGGTTCAATACCTACAACTGGTAAATCAATGTAATTATTTTGAATAACGTAATCATTAAATCTATTTAGCTCTTCAGAAGCCTTATCTAATTGACCGTAAGAGATATAAGTTCTTCCACAACAAAGGGGTCTCTTTAATTTATCTTTACCAAAACTTGGTATAACTGCCTGATAACCAAATTTATTTAATACTTTAATCGCATAAACTAAATTTTCATTTTCAAAATTTATATTAAATGTATCTGCAAACAAAATTACTTTATTTTCTGATACTGTTTGACTGTCGTAAATTTCTCTTAATGCATTCTGGTTTTGAACTTCAGGCATAGACCTTGCTGTTGCAAAGCCAAACTTTTCAATAATTGTTGATATTAATGGTAGATTTTTAACCTTGTTGAATATAGGAGCAACAATCTTTAATAGCCAAATAAGTCTTGGCATATCTGAGATAACTCTATCTTTAATTCGCATACTAAACTTTTTGTAGTAATGGGAAAGAAATTCAGATTTCATTTTTGCCATATCAACCGACATAGGGCATTCTCTTTGACAAGCTTTACAGCTCACACATAACTCCATGGTTTCATACATTTCTTTTGATGCAAATGAACCTTCTGGAAGCTGGTTTGATAAAGCTAATCTTAAAGTATTTGCTCTACCTCTGACTAAATCTTTTTCTTCTTTAGTTACTCTGTATGATGGACACATCACACCGGAATCTAATTTTCTACAAGCTCCATTGTTATTACACATCTCGACAGCATCAGAGAATTGACCCCAGTTAGACCAATCATAATGTGTATCTATATTTTCAGTTTGATAACCTGATTTGTATCTCATTAGAGATCTATCATTTGATTTAAATGGTCTAACGATTTTGCCAGGATTTAAAAGGTTTTTACTATCGAATGTATCTTTTATTTCTTCAAAAGCATTTGTGATTTTTTTACCAAACATCATTTCATGAAATTCTGATCTAACA
>CACAJQ010000035.1:0-2462 GCA_902532805.1 uncultured Pelagibacteraceae bacterium
TCATAAATTAATAGAAGGCTGCTTAATTGCATCTTACGCAGTTAATGCTCATAAGTGTTATATTTATATTAGAGGAGAATATTTTAATGAAGGACAAAAGCTTCAAACAGCTATTGATGAAGCGTACAAGGATGGTCTCTTAGGAAAAAATTCTGCAGGGACTGATTGGGAATTAGATATATATATTCATTATGGTGCTGGGGCTTATATCTGCGGCGAGGAAACTGCTTTACTTGAGAGTATTGAAGGAAAAAAAGGTCAACCAAGATTGAAACCTCCGTTTCCCGCTTTAATAGGTCTTTATGGTTGCCCGACAATAATAAACAATGTTGAAACAATTTCAGTGGTACCAACTATACTTAGAAGAGGTGGAAAATGGTTTTCATCACTCGGTAGACCAAAAAATACTGGTTCTAAAATATATTGTATTTCAGGAAATGTAAATAATCCCTGTAACGTAGAAGAGGAAATGGGAATTCCATTAAAAGAATTAATTGAAAAACATGCAGGTGGAGTAATAGGTGGATGGGATAATCTAAAAGCAGTAATACCTGGTGGTTCATCAATGCCATTACTTCCAAAAGAAACATGTGAAACAATTAAAATGGACTTTGATGCATGTGTCGAGAATAAAACTGGTTTAGGAACAGCTGGTATTGTGGTCATAAATAAAGATCAAGACATTATTAAGTGTATGGCTAGAATAGCAAGATTTTATAAACACGAGAGTTGTGGTCAATGTACACCATGCAGAGAAGGTTCAGGTTGGATGTGGAGAATGTTAGAGAGAATGGCCAAAGGCGAAGCAACAAGAGATGAAGTAGATATGTTATTAGATGTGACAAAACAAATTGAAGGTCATACAATTTGTGCTTTTGGAGAAGGATCTTCATGGCCTGTTCAAGGATTAATCAGAAATTTTAAAGATGAAATAATTGAAAGAAACAAGTTTGATCCAATTGTGAAAAAACAAAAAGATATACCTTATTTAGTTGATCAACATTTATTAGAAAAAGAAAATGCTTAAACTTAAAGTAAATGACATTGATGTAGAGGTAGAAGAAGGTACAACTGTTTTACAAGCATGCGAACAAGCTGGAGCAGAGATACCAAGGTTCTGTTATCACGAAAAATTATCAATAGCCGGAAATTGTAGAATGTGTTTAGTTGAAATGGAAAAATCTCCTAAGCCAATAGCATCTTGTGCGATGCCTGCTGCAGAGGGGATGGTTCTTAGAACAAACACCGAAAAAGTGAAAAAAGCAAGAAAAGGTGTAATGGAATTTTTACTAGCAAACCATCCACTTGATTGTCCAGTATGTGATCAAGGCGGAGAATGTGATTTACAAGATCAATCCATGTATTACGGAATTGATAAATCAAGATTTAAAGAAAATAAAAGATATGTACCCGAAAAATATATGGGTCCACTAATTAAAACTCAAATGACAAGATGCATTCATTGTACAAGATGTATTAGATTTGCAACAGAAGTTGCTGGAGTTCCTGAGCTTGGAGCAATTGGCAGAGGTGAGAATATGCAAATCACCACTTATTTAGAAAAAGCGATGGAATCTGAACTCTCAGCTAATGTTATTGATTTATGTCCTGTCGGTGCACTTACATCAAAGCCCTATGTCTTCGAAGCTAGACCATGGGAACTAAAAAAAACTGAGACAATTGATGTGATGGATGCTGTTGGATCAAATATAAGAGTAGATACATACGGATGGGAGGTAAAAAGAGTTCTTCCAAGAATTAATGAAGAAATAAATGAAGAATGGATATCAGATAAAACCAGATATGCATGTGATGGCTTGAAAAATCAAAGATTAGATACACCCTATGTTAAGATTAATAATAAATTAAAGCCATCAAGTTGGGATGAAGCTTTTAAAGCTGTATCTGAAAGAATTTCAAAAACAAAGTCTGAAAAAATTGCTGGATTTATAGGTGATATGACAAATATGGAAACTACTTACGCAGCAAAAGATTTTTTTGAAAAAACGATTAAGTCTGAAAATTTGGAATCTAGATATGAAAAATTATATATTAATACAAATGTAAGAAGTAATTATCTATTTAACAGTTCCATTGAAGGAATAGAAAAAAGTGATTTAATAATTCTAATAGGTACAAATCCAAGATTTGAAGCTACAATATTAAACTCACGAATTAGAAAAAATTATTTAAAAAATAAGACCGAAATTATATCTTTAGGTGATGTTGGTGATTTAACTTATCCTTACCAAGTTATAGCAAATAACACAGACACTATAAAAGATATCATTGATAATAAGCATGAAATTTCAGAAAAAATTAAAAAATCGAAATATCCATGTGTAATTTTTGGACAATCAGTCCTTAAACTTAAGTCGGCACCTTATATTTTTGAAGAATTTAAAAATTATCTATTAGTAAATAATAAAATTTCTGATGATTGGAATGCATTAAATGTATTA
>CACAJQ010000036.1:0-2341 GCA_902532805.1 uncultured Pelagibacteraceae bacterium
CAATCTTAAAATGTCTTGATTCAATTGAACTCGGAAAAAAAATTTATGCTGAAAATATTTCTTTAGTTTTTTTAGGACATACTGTGTATGCTAATAGAGCTCTATTGGCTTTCTTAAGAAAAAAAAATATTAAAGTTTATACTCAAGCGGCATTTAATATACACAAACAACATAAAAAATTCGACAATTCTTGGCATTTTATTTCTTCTAAAAAACTTTCTTTTGTTACAAAAAAATTAAAATCAAGCGTGATTTTAAAATATTTTGTTAAAAGAAAATCTGGAAAAGGAAATTATTTTGATTCTAAAAGTGCACTAAGAGGTGTTAAAAATGACAAAAAATTAAATAATTTTAATACTTTATTCTTACATGTCTTTAGAGACTCCCCTTATAACGTAATAGATAAAGATAGAATTTTTGTTGATTATTTTGATTGGGTAATAAATACATTAAAAATATTACAAGACAGTAAAGAAAAATGGATAATTAGATATCATCCCAGTCATTTAAGATGGGGTGAAAATCAGAATAAGACATTATTAAGTATAATTAAGGATGCAGTCGGTAAAAAAAAATTAAGAAGTAACTTTATTATTGATAAGGGTAAATATTCAAATGATTTTTTGATAAGAAATTCAACAAAGATAGTCACTTTCAACGGCACAGTACAATTAGAGACAGCATGTTATGGAAAAAAATCGATATCAATAATGTCATACTTAAAAGATCAAAATCTGAGTTTTTGTCCTAGAAAATTAAAAACTTATAGAGAATTATTACTTCTTGATAAAAGCTTATATCAAAAAATTTCGCATTTAAGCCCAGATAAAATTTTAAAGGCAAAGTATATTTTGTATATAATCGAAAATATCCATTATATGAAAAAAAATTTAAATGCTACAGAAATTTATAGACATGATGGAAAAAATATAAGAAATAAAAATTTTAATAAAATAGCTTTCAAACTAAAACAAAACCAAAAACTTTTTGAAAAAAATTCGATATATTTAAAAAATGGTGGTTCTCACACATTAACAACAAATTTTATAGAACATTTTATAAAAGCAAAAAAATTTGATATATAAAGATATTTGGTATTAACTATGACAATTATAAAAAGAACACAATGTCAAGTATGTAATAAAGAATTAAAAAATTTATCTCTTGATCTTGGAAACCATCCATTATGTGATGATTTGAAAAAAGTTGGATCCAAAGAAGTTTGTAATGAATATCCTATTCAAATTTCTTTATGTGATAACTGTTATACAGCTCATAATGTTTACAACGTAAACAAAGAAATATTATTCCCCAAAGACTATCACTTTAGGCCAAGATTTACTATGGATGTATTAAACGGAATGAATGATTTAGTAGAGTGTGCTGAAAGAGATTTAAAAAGTTTAGAAAATCTTAAAGTTTGTGACGTTGGTTGTAATGATGGATCATTATTAAATTATTTTAAACAAAAAAAAGCAGTTACATCAGGTATAGAGCCTACTGATTCAGCCAAAGAGGCAGCAGAAAATAATCACTATATAATTCAAGATTATTTCACTGATAATTCTTGTGATAAATATCTATCAAATAAAGAAAAACCAGATATCGTAACTTTTACCAATGTATTTGCACATACAGAAGATCTTTCTGAGACACTGCAATGTTTAAAAAAAATTATGAAAATTGATACTTATTTAATTATAGAGAATCATTATCTTGGAACTATTATCAAAACAAATCAATTTGATACATTTTATCATGAGCATCCTAGAACTTACAGTCTAAAATCTTTTTATGAAATCGCTAAAATTTTAGAATTGGAAATTGTAAATATAAAATTTCCTGAACGATATGGAGGAAATATAAGAGTATCAATGATAAATCCCAAATCCTCAAAATATAAATATATAAAATCAATTAATAATTTACAGAATGTAAATGAGGATTTTATTCCAAGTTATTTTTCAAAAGTCCAAGGTTTTATAAATAATTGGAAAACACAGACCATATCTAAAATAGATGATCTCATAAAAAATAATAACTCAATTTATGGAAAAAGTTTTCCGGGAAGAGCAGCTATATTAACAAAACTTTTAGAATTAGATGAAAATAAAATGCCCGCAGTTTTTGAAAAAGATGGTTCAGTAAAAATTAATCACTATGTTCCATCAACAAAAATCAAAATTTTAAGTGATAATCTTTGGATTTCAGGAGAAATCAAGCCGGATATATTTATTATTTGGGGGTGGCATATAAAAAAAGAGATAAAAAGCTATCTTAAACAAAAAAATTTCAAAGGCAAAATTTTTACACCATTGCCAGAATTTAAAGAGTTATAGTG
>CACAJQ010000037.1:0-2286 GCA_902532805.1 uncultured Pelagibacteraceae bacterium
ATTTTTAAAAAAATATCCAAAAATATTTCAGTGGTTATTTCTATTAATTGTTTTCTTTGCTCTTTGTTTTGCTATTGATGTTCCAGAAACATATAAATTCATTAGAGGCCAAGCTGAATTCGTAAAAGACCCTAATCAAAGTAGTTATATATTTTTAGGCAAAGAAGTAAGATATTACGCCTTTGATGTTTTCTGGCGACTTCCTCCATTACTTGGATGGTTACCAATATGGATAAATGACTCCTTGTTTTTCTTAATGAATGAGTGGATGCCAATGGAGTTTTGGAATGAGGACACTCAAGAATTTAAAACCAGACCGTTAGTTTTGCAAATTAGCAGAAATTTAACAGCTTTTATGACCTTTTTAATAGAATTAATTAGAGAAATTCTATTAGGTGGACTTGAAACAATTGTTGCCTTTACAAGTTGGGATTGGATCGATGCGAACCCTTGGGCAGAGTTACCAGGTCTACCTTGGACAATAGTTGCAGCTGGTTTTGCAATACTTGCTTATAAATTAAGTGGTATTGGACTCGCTTTATTTGCCGGTTTAACAATGGTTTACATTTCTATATTTGGACAATGGAAACCATCGATGCAAACACTCTCTTTTATTTTAGTTGCTGCGCCGCTATCTTTTATATTTGGGTTAAGTTTAGGTATTGCAGCTTATAAAAGTAAACGTGTAGAAAAAGCTTTATATCCAATTCTATTAGTTATGCAAACAATGCCACAATATGCAGTATTAGTTCCTGCACTTGTTCTTTTTGGAGTCGGTGACCACGCTGCAGTAATTATAACTATGGTTGTTGCTGTTCCACCTATGATATTACTCACTTTACTAGGATTGAGAGCTATTCCTCCAGAAGTAATTGAAGCTGGAAGAATGAGTGGTTGTAATAATTGGCAACTAATGTCTAAGGTGCTAATTCCAACCGCCAGACGAGATATTTTAATTGGCGTAAACCAGGTTATCATGGTGTGCTTTTCTATGGCTGTTATTTCAGCCTTCATTGGAGCGAAAGGTCTAGGTTTTAATTTATTGTTAGCATTAAATCAGCTTAATATCGGATTAGCATTAGAAGCTGGTCTTTGTATTAGTCTAATTGCAATTTTATTAGATAAAATGTCATTAGCATGGGCAAACAAGCAAGTCGATTATTTTGGTAATTTGAATTTTTTTCAAAGAAATAAAAATTTATTATTTTTTAGTATTACGGTCATAATTGGAATCTTACTCGCTTACTTTGGATCTGTTTATTTTAAAGGTGATTACAATTATTTATTTGAAATTCCACACAATAAAGGAATATCAACTGCTGATTTTTGGAATAGGGGTGTCGATTGGATTTTTGATACCTTCTTTGTTTATATAAAAGCATTTAATACATGGTTAATTCAAGAAGTGTTACAACCAATGAGGGCTTTGTATTTAAGGATGCCAGCTGTTGCTACATTAGTTCTAGTTGTTGGTGCAGGCTATTTAATTGGTGGAATTAGATCTGCATTAGTAGTTTGTGGTTTGACATTATTCATAGCTCTAAGCCCTTGGTGGGATAGAGCCTTAGTAACGGCTTACATGGCAACATTTGGGGTAATTGTCTCTTGTATAATTGGTTTTACGGTTGGCACATTATGTTTTCAAAATAAACATTCTGCAAAATTTATGTTAGGGGTATGTGATATATTTCAAACATTTCCATCATTTGTTTATCTTATTCCTGTTATGATGCTTTTTGGAATAACTGACACTTCTGTTCTTATTGCTGTCATTGTTTATGCAACTATACCAGCAACAAGGTACACAATCGAAGGGCTTAGAAGTGTTCCAGCAGGTTTACATGATGCAGCGACGATGTCTGGTGTAAATAAATTTCAAAGATTAACAAAAATTGAATTTCCTTTAGCATTCCCTCATATGATGCTTGGTATAAATCAAACAATAGTGTTTGCATTATTTATGGTAATTATAGGAGCATTTATAGGCACAGAGGATTTAGGACAATATATTTTAAAAGCTTTATCAGATAAAAATGGTGCTGGTATTGGATTAACTTTAGGTATTTGTGTAGCTTTTATAGGTTTAATCTTTGACAATTTGATAAGAACTTGGGTAGAAAAAAGAAAAAAACATCTAGGAATTGCTTAAGCTTAAATGAAAAAAATTTTAATAATCGGCGGTGGCGCAATGGGATCTGCTTTTACTTTTCCATGTATAGATAATAAAAATGAAGTAAGTATCACAGAGCCTTACAATAAAACTTTTATTAAAAATTTGTCTTCAAA
>CACAJQ010000038.1:0-2271 GCA_902532805.1 uncultured Pelagibacteraceae bacterium
TAAATCTGATGTTTTGGATCATAAAAATTACATTGGAGGAAGATATTCAGTATTATCTGAAGTTGGGATGGTCCCAGCCGAATTGATGGGATTAAATGAAAAAAAATTTAAACGATTAAATTATTTAATTAAGAACAAAGGATTTATTAATTTTTTAGTCCAAAATGTTTCTTCAATTTACTCAAATATTATCCAGGGAAAAAAAAATTCTGTTCTCTTAAATTATGATGAAAAATTAAATAATTTTTTAAAATGGTATCAACAATTATCTGCTGAGAGCTTAGGAAAAAAAGGTAAGGGCTATTTTCCTATAATTTCTACAATGCCAAAGGATAATCATAGTCTTCTGCAACTTTATTTGGACGGTCCGAAAAATAATTTCTTTAGTTTTTTTATTTCTAAAGAAATAAATTCATTTAAATTTAATGAAGCTTATTTAATTAATGAATTATCACATTTAAAAAAGAAAAACATATATGAAGTATTGAATGCTCAAAAAAAAGCTACACAAAACGTATTTAATAAAAAAAAATTATCATTTAGAAGTTTTGAAATTATTAATAGGAGTGAGGAAACTCTTGGTGAACTTTTTACATTTTTTATTTTAGAAACTCTATTATTAGGCTCCTTATTAAAAGTTAACCCAGTTAACCAACCCTCTGTTGAATTAATTAAAATTGAAACAAAAAATATTCTAAAATAGAAATTTACCGAATATTATTTTTGATAATCCATAAGTTTTTTCTCTCAAAATTTTAAAATCTTCAACAAAATTTTCTTTAAACTTCTTATTCCTATGGATAATTATAAGTGTATTTTTTTGTGCAATTTTTAAGTCTATAATTTTTCTTAATAATTTATTTATATTTTTATCTTTGAAAGGTGGATCTAAATAAATCAAATCAATTTTCATATTATCTATATTTTCTTTTAATATTTTGTAGGCATCCATTTCTCTGATTACTGAATTTTGTTTGAGCCCTAACTCGTTAAGATTTTCTTCTAAAATTTTTAATGAAGGTTTATAACTCTCAAAAAAATAAACTTTTTTTACACCTCTAGATAGGCATTCGATACCAAATGATCCTGAACCAGAGAATAAATCTAAGACAATGTTATTATCAAAATTAGTTTTTTCATTTTTAGAATGTTCTAAAATATTAAATATTGACTCTCGCACCATATCTTTCAGTGGTCTCGTTGTTCTATCCGTAGGGTTTTGGATTAATTTTCCTCTGAGTTTTCCTCCTATTACTCTCATTCATCTATCACCTTGTGACCTATATCTGACCTATAAAAACCATCTTCCCAATTTAATTTTTTAATTTGGTTGATAATTTCCTTTCTGCTTGTTGAAAAACTATTCGAGAAATTTACAAAATTTAGCACTCGACCACCAACTGCTAATATTTTATTTTCTGAACTTTTTGTACCAGCATGAAAAATAAAACTATCTTTACTTGATTTAAATTCTTTCAAATTTTTAATCTCTACATTTTTATTATATTTTTCAGGATATCCCTTAGAGCATAATGCTATGCACATACTCTTTTTATTTTTCCATTTTATTTCTTGTGTATATAACTTTGAATTACAACAGGCATTTATAATTTCCAATAAATCACAGTTAATCAACGGCAATATAGTTTGGCATTCAGGATCACCCATTCTAACATTATATTCAATCAAGTATGGTTCATTATTTTTTATCATTAAGCCGGCATACAAAAAACCAATATATTTCTCATTCATTTCATTAACGGCTTTTAATGTTGGCTCAATGATTTTTTTTAAAACTTTTTTCTCTAAATCGTTGTTAATTAAGCTCGAAGGCGAATAGGCTCCCATGCCCCCTGTATTCTTACCAGTATCACCTTCACCAACTCTTTTATGGTCTTGAGCTGTATTAAAAGTTTTATAACTAATTCCATCAGAAATAATAAAAAAACTCATCTCATCACCTTCAAGAAATTCTTCAATTAATAATTGATCAGTTTTACCGAATTTACCATCAAATATTTCATTAACTGCAGTTTTGGCCTCATCAAGATTTTTACAAATATAAACACCTTTACCTGCAGCAAGAACATCTGCTTTTACAACAAGAGGAAAATTAGAAGATGATAGAAATACAAAAGAGTCTTCTTTGGATTTGCAAATTTTAAATTTAGCAGTTGGTATATTAAATTTTTTACAAATTTTTTTAGTAAATATTTTTGAACCTTCTAATTGGGCAACTTTTTTTCTAGGACCAAAAACTTTGATATTTTT
>CACAJQ010000039.1:0-2229 GCA_902532805.1 uncultured Pelagibacteraceae bacterium
TACAATGATATATCCCTATGGAGGAGCTCCAGCATATACATGTGCTAAAGCATATTTAAACATGTATGTTAAGGTTGTTGGAAGAGAAGTTGCAAAAAATAATATTATTTTAAATGGTATTATGCCCGGACCAATCATATCTAAAGGTAAGCATTGGGATGTTTTGTCTAAAAAGAAACCAAAATTTGTTAAAAATTATTTAAATAGATATCATGCAATAGGGAGATTTGGTAAATTTGACGAAGTATCTCCTTTTATTCTATTTCTTGCGTCAAGATATTCAAATTATACGTCTGGGTCAATGATTTCAATTGATGGTGGTCTTCTTTGACAAAAAAAATAATATGTTTTGATTTAGACAATGTTATTTGTAAAACAAAAAAAAATTTTTATAAAAAATCAAAACCTAATAGTGAAGTAATCAACTATATAAATTATCTATACAAAAATGGTTATATTATTAAAATATATACTGCAAGATTTATGGGGAGATCAAAAGATAATCGTCAAAAAGCAACTCTGGCAGCAAAAAAAATTACAATAAATCAATTAAAAAAATGGAATGTCAAATATCATAAAATTTTTTTTGGAAAACCATCTTTTGATATATTAATAGACGACAAATCATTTGGTTTTAAAGTAAATTGGTTAAAAAGTTTAAAAAAAAAAAATAAATAATTAAAGAATTAAATTTTTCTTTAGTTGCTCGTTTACAACATGTTCCTTACGATCACATCGACACCCTGAGCACTGAATAGCTTTTGTACAACTACTTAGATATCCTTTAAAATTCTCACTTTCATAGTTATAATAAAGATCCCAAAAATCGTCTTTATTTAAATCACCTAAGGCTGTATCTCTAAAATTTGGGGCACTAGATTGAGAACAATTATAAAGCCAACCATCAAAACCTACTGTTGGATAAATATATCTTGCATAACAAGGTAAAGTTTGAGGTTTGTTATAAATATTATGATCCTCATCAGCATCAACAATTATTATTGGACATTCGTTATTTTTATATTTCAAAATAAGATTGTTTAATTGATCTTTATATTTCTTTTTTTCATCAGGATTGGGAACTACACCAATATCAGTGGTCACATCTTTTGGTGGTTGTGGAAAAGTAAACCTTAATAAATTACACCCCGCATCTATAAAATTATTTATAAAACTTTCGTAATCATCAACATTTGCACTATGAATATTAACAAGGTAAGCTGCGCTTAAATCGAAATTCTTGTTTATCTTTCTGACGGTTCCAATTTTAGTTACATTATTTAATACACGATCGTATATAGGAGCCGAAGATTTTATATTATGTATTTTTTTATAAGTTTCGTTAGAACCTGCGTCAATACTTAGACTCATATATGAACCTACGGCTAATCTTTCATTATCTAGTAATTTTACAAATCTGTCTGATACTTTCAAAATTTTTGTATTGAAACCAAATATGACTTCATTTTTTATAGTCATTTCTAATAAATCATCCATATATTCGCAATTTAAAGGATCTGTTGCGTAACCTGCATAAATAATTTTATTTACACCTCCTTTGATGATTTGACTTAGTATCTCTAATCCTCTTTCTTTGCCAAGTCTATCCCCATTATCTTCAGCTGATAATCCATAGCAATAAGGGCATTCCATCCAACAAATTTTTTTCCCTCTAGGAGGTGCTTGAAATTCTACTTGGTGTGGAATAATTTTTTTGGCCAACAAATCTTCTTTAAATTTCAAATAGTCTTTAATGTAACTATTTCTAAAAGTGTATTTTTTTTCTAGCGTAGTGTCTGAACTCATTTAAATTTTTTTAGTTTTGTTCCTATTTTATTATCAATGTTTACAGTTTGTAAATCTTTTTCTGTGTCTATAGGATACCACATACCTTTTAAATTAAAGTTTTTTGCCTTTTTCATTTTAATCATTTTTTTATAAAGAGAAGACTCAAAACAGTAGTCATTTTTATTAAAATATTTAAGTGCATTTTTATTAATTATAGCAAGCCCAGAATTAACTTTTGCAAATTTTTTAATGTTTCCTTTAATCCTGAGGTTGGAAATAGTTCTTTTTCTGTCAAAATCAACCAACTTCTTTCCATCAAAAATAATTAAACCCCATTTAACCGAAAGGTCGACTGATGATAAAGTTAACCAATTGGAATTATTTACATGGTCTTTAAACATTTTATCTATATTAAAATTAAACAAGGTATCACTATTAATC
>CACAJQ010000040.1:0-2218 GCA_902532805.1 uncultured Pelagibacteraceae bacterium
GTAATGGTAGTATACCCATTCCTATAAGATTTGATCTATGAATTCTCTCAAAACTTTCTGCAAAAACAGCCTTTACACCTAAAAGTTTGGTTCCTTTGGCCGCCCAATCTCTAGAAGATCCAGTTCCATACTCTTTACCACCAATTACAACTAAATCGGTACCTCTTTTTTTATATTCAACAACCGCATCATATACTGGCATTACTTTTTCCTCAGGGTACAACTTAGTAAAACCACCCTCAGTACCAGGTGCCATTTCATTTCTAATTCTTATATTTGCAAAAGTTCCTCTCATCATAACCTCATGATTCCCTCTTCTTGCTCCATAGGAATTATAGTCTTTTGGAAGTATTTGATGTTTCATAAAATATTCTCCAGTTGGACTATCTTTTTGAATTGATCCAGCAGGTGAAATATGATCAGTGGTAATGCTATCACCCAATATTAATAGTGGTCTTGCATCCTTAATTTCTTTAAATCCTTCTGGTTTATCAGGAAGGTTGTCAAAAAACGGAGGTTTTTTTACGTACGTTGAATTGTCTTCCCATTTATAAATATTGGTTTCCTCTGTTTTAATTTTTTGCCATTGTTCTGGTCCTTGAGAAACATTTGAGTATCTTTTTATAAACATTTCTGCATTTAATGAATTTCTCAATGTTTCTTCTATTTCTTTGTTAGATGGCCATATATCTTTTAAAAAAACATCTTTACCATATTTATCTTTACCTAATGGATCCTTATACAAATCAAATCTCATAGTTCCTGCTATTGCATAAGCAACGACTAATGGCGGAGACGCTAAATAATTTGCTTTTATTAAAGGTGAAATTCTTCCTTCAAAGTTTCTGTTTCCAGATAAAACCGAGACAGCATAAATATTATTATTTTTTATGGAATCTGAGATATTATCGGCTAATGGACCTGAATTACCAATACAAGTTGTACATCCATAACCAACTAAATTAAAACCTAACTTATCTAAATAAATATTTAGCCCAGCTTTTTCTAGATAATCTGTAACTACTTGTGATCCAGGTGCCAAAGATGTTTTTACCCAGGGCTTAGTCATTAAACCTTTTTCAATTGCATTTTTTGCAAGTAAACCTGCTCCAATTAGTACACTTGGATTGGAAGTATTTGTACAAGAAGTGATTGCAGCAATTAACACATCGCCATCGGTTATTTTAAAATCTTCTTTTTCAACATCATAAATATTTGGCTCTTCTTTTTTTGTAATTTCTGAAAATACTTTTTTAAAATTTGATGATGCGTTAGTAAGTAGAACTTTATCCTGTGGACGTTTTGGTCCAGAAATAGTTGGTACTATAGTTGACATATCTAAAGATAGAGTGTCTGTAAATTCAACATCTAAACTTGCCCAAAGTCCTTGTTCTTGAGCATACTTTTTTACAATTTCAACATTTTGATCATCTCTTCCTGAGAATTTTAAATATTTTAAAGTTTCATCATCAATTGGGAAAAAACCACAAGTTGCACCATACTCAGGTGCCATATTTGCTATAGTAGCTCTATCTGCTAAAGTCAGATTTTTTAGTCCTTCGCCATAGAATTCAACAAACTTTCCAACAACTCCCTTGTCTCTCAACATTTTAACTACTGTTAAAACAAGATCAGTTGCTGTAGTACCCTCTGGCATTTTTGACTTCATTTCAAATCCAATAACTTCGGGAATTAACATTGAAATAGGTTGACCTAACATTCCAGCCTCAGCTTCAATTCCACCTACTCCCCAACCCAAAACAGATAAACCATTTACCATAGTTGTATGACTATCTGTTCCAACCAAAGTGTCTGGAAATATGTATTCTTCATCTTTATATTTTTCATTCCAAACAACTTTTGAAAGGTATTCCAGATTGACTTGATGACATATCCCAGTTCCTGGGGGAACTATTCTAAAATTATTGAATGCTTGTTGACCCCATTTAAGGAAAGAATATCTTTCTGCATTCCGATTAAATTCAATATCAACGTTTTCTTTTAAAGAATTTTTATTTGCAAATTTATCTACTTGTACAGAGTGATCAATTACCAAATCAACTGATGATAATGGATTGATAGTACTTGGATCTTTATTTTTTTCTTTTACAGCCTCTCTCATTGCTGCTAAATCTGCAACTGCAGGAATTCCAGTGTAGTCTTGAAGCAACACCCTCGCAGGCCTATATGCAATTTCTGTGTTAGAACTTTTAGATTT
>CACAJQ010000041.1:0-2059 GCA_902532805.1 uncultured Pelagibacteraceae bacterium
TCATTTAATTTATAGGAATTCATCACAATCAACATCATGTGATAATGTGAAGGAGACTTTCTGAAAAAGTAATTACTGGAAGTATGGGACAGTTTCATTTGATCTTCCCAAAATTCCAGTAAATCCTTTGATGATTTTGACATTAAGATTTTACACGTGTTTTTTGAGGATCGTAATGCGGGAAACCAACAATTTTAGCAGGTATTCTTTTTTGATGTCCATCAATTTTACCGACTTCAACGTTCATACCTATTTCTGAATGACCTACATCAATTCTGCACAAAGCAATATTTTTATTCAAAGTAGGAGATAGACATCCGCTTGTAACTACGCCAACTTGGGATCTTCCAATATGAACGCAATCACCGTGATTAGCTTTTTCTTTGCCTACAAGTTCTAATCCAACTAATTTCTTTTGCGGATTTTCTTTTCTCCTTATTAATGCTTCTTTACCAATGAAATCTGCTGTTTTTGTTTTTAAAGGAACCGTAAATCCAACACCAGCTTCAAAAGGGTCAACTTGGCCGTCAAATTCATTACCAAATAATATTAGTCCAGCTTCAATTCTTAATAAATCTAATGCTCCAAAACCAGCAGGTATTATTCCTTCATCTTTGCCAGCTTCCATAAGCACATCCCAAACCGCTGGTGCATCTGAAGGGTGACACCATATTTCGTATCCTAACTCGCCTGTGTATCCAGTTCTAGAAACCATTAATGGAATTCCACTAAGTTCTTTTACTCTACAGATTGTAAACCTAAACCATTGTAATTCTGAAATAGAAGGTTGTGTTGGTGGAGTAAAAATAAACTTTTCTAAAATTTTTCTACTGTTTGGTCCTTGTAGAGAAATATTATTTATTTGATCAGTAGAGTTTTTAACTAAAACATTAAATTTTTTCTTTTTTGCTTGTTCTTTTAACCATTCACCTGCGTATTCATCACCACATACCCATCTAAATCCATGATCACTCATTTTTAACAATGTTCCATCATCAAACATACAACCATTTTCATAACACATCGAAGAATAAACAATTTGTCCAACTGACAATTTTTTAACATTTCTAGTTAAAGTATAGTCCATTAATTCTTCTGCATCCGGACCTAATATTTCAAATTTTCTTAAAGAAGATAAATCAATTAAAACTGCTTTTTCTCTACACGCTGTATATTCATTTATTACTCCGTGTTTAGTGTAATCATTGGGTAGCCAATATCCTCTAGCATCAACAAAGTTTCTTGTTAACTTAGAAGTTCTTTCATGAAATCCTGTATTTTTTGTTAGTTTTAATTCTGAGTCTGGTTTCATTCTAAATGCAAAAGATTTTGTAAATTCTCTTTTTTTTTCGTAAGTTCTAACAAAAATATCTGTAGGGTTCCATGAATTACATGGATCTATATCACTTGGACAGGCTGATGTTCCGCAGGTTAAATCTTTTAAAGCTCTTAATATTACATAATCTCCAGGTCTAGCAAATGACTCATCAGAAAGTACGGTATTTAAGCCTCCTGCTGAAGTATTAAAAAATAAATTTATAGCGTGCCATCCCTTTTGTCTATTAACCCCAAAATTTTCCATAGCACCACTTAAGTTATCTGAGCAATTTGGATGCCCAAAATAACCAGCATCTTCGTAATACTTCGATGTACAAGCAAGATTAAAAGTGTCATGTCTACCAACAGTATCTCTTATTACTTCTACTAAAGGCTCATGGTCTGTATCATAAAATTTTGAATACAATCCTGGTCCTGGAAATGTATTTCCCATAAAGGTCCTGGTTGTTTGCCAATCTAAACCTTTTTCAATACCTTTACCTAATTTAGCTGTATCAAAAGCAACAAAATCTGAACATTGTCTACCAGTTGGACAAATTATTTGAATATAATCTCCTTCTTTAACTTCAAAAGAAATCGCTGATTGTTTTGCAATATTTTTTTCGTCTAGAGGATCAAAAATTGGATCTGGAATTATTCTATGTTCTTTATAGTCAACAATATTATTTCTTTTAATAAATAAAGTTAAATCTGTAGGAGGATTTTGTTCATGAACCAACAT